>NZ_JBQENY010000001.1:0-512572 GCF_052044915.1 Sphingopyxis sp. 22461 | reverse complement strand
GACACGCTCAACGGCGACCAGAGCGACGACACCTATGTCTATGCGCGCGGCGATGGCCACGACACGATTGTCGAAAATAATGTTTGGGACGGGGGCTTTGCCGATACACTTGCCCTACAACAGATCGCCGTTGCCGATGTGAGTTTGTCGCGCGTCGGCGAGGACATCATTCTGACGATCGCGGAGAGCGCGACCGGCGCCGGGGATGGCGGCAGCATCCGGCTGGTCAACATGAACCCCAACCGGGCCAATGGCATCGAGTTCGTGACCTTCGCTGACGGCACGCGCTGGGATGCCAACTATCTGCGCCAGCGGGTCGTGACGGAGGCCGCGACGGGCGGGAATGATGCGATCACCGGCTTTGACGGTAGCGAAGCCCTTTCTGGCGGCGGCGGCAATGATACTCTTACGGGGCGTTGGGGCAACGACACGCTCAACGGCGGCACGGGCAATGACACGCTCAACGGCGACCAGAGCGACGACACCTATGTCTATGCACGCGGTGATGGCCACGACACGATTGTCGATAACAACGTTTGGGACGGGGGCTTTGCCGATACACTTGCCCTACAACAGATCGCCGTTGCCGATGTGAGCCTATCGCGCGCTGGCGCTGACATCATTTTGGCAATTGCCGAGAGTGCGCCGGGCGCGGGAGATGGCGGCAGCATCCGGCTGATCAACATGGACCCCAACCGTGCGAATGGCATCGAGTTCGTGACCTTTGCAGATGGCACCCGCTGGGACGCAACTTATCTACGGCAGAATGCGGAGAGCCCGTCTCAGATGGCCGTGCCCGAGGCTCGTATCATGACGCAGAACGAAGCTATAACGTCTGCGGGACGGGAGAATGACGCTGTCGTTGGCGAGACCATGCTCTCGCACGCGCAAAAGGTCTCATTGCCGGCGTGGAGGAACGCAATCGTTCACGATCTCCATCGTTCCCTTATCGAGTTCGACAGCATCGATGGTTGGAATCGCTATCCACCGCAGCGCCCGAGCATTGAGGATAGCGAAATGTGGTCGGGTGGCGGAGCGCGCCTCGACGAGGCGGGACCGGCCGCCGAGATTGCAGGGATCAACCAAACGCTTGCCGCGATCGTCCAGGAAATGAGTTCATTCGGAGCCCGTTCGGCAGTCGAGGGGATTTCCGGGTGGTCCCGTGAGAATCTACGGCCGATAGAATTCTTCGCTTAGAACTGAGGCAATGCGCCGTGGCGCTTCATGTTGCTACGGCGCCCTCAGCCCAATTTTTGCGATGCATCGCCCTCGCTGCCGTTATAAAGCTCGCCCTACTGACGAAGCCTGACTGTAGCGGGGGTTTTCAGGCCACGGCGACCCTAGGGCATGGGTTCGCCGACGCTGTTAGCGGGATGGTCGACATCGGCAACGACCTGCTGAGCGGTTCAACTGCATGATGGGCACAAGGCCCGCAAATCTCTCAACATCGATCTCCTCCCATCCGCATCAGACGCGCAATGGGAAGGCGAGAAAAAGTTTAGGCGCAATAGCGCTAACCTGACTAGTTCATGTTAGCTTGCGTGCCTTCCCAGTGGGAAGGTGTGACATTCGGCGAGGGTCCGCCTCATCTTTATTTTTCGCGCTATCGCGCAGGCCCGCTCGCCGACTTACTGCGGCTCAGGGAAGAGGGCCAGAACTATTTTGAGTAGCGCTCTTGCTAAGCTTTGGAACGGATGAGAAACTAAAAGGAGTCATAGCAGGAACATGGACTCTCATCATGCGCACGCTCGGTCCCATCGGTCATCTTTGAGCAGACGTCCGCCGCTACATCGAAATAGAAGAAGACGAAGCAATCCTCGGCGTCGTCAAGATTAAGCGCAGGCCACGAAAGGATGACAAAGAAGAACGCCAACCTGCAGGTGGCCGTTTTTTTTGCTGGCTCCCGACTTTACGGTTCCGGGGCCCTTCTCAGAACGTCCCATGTCCGCTGCCGGTCATGTCAGCTTTCATTTGTCGCGTGACATTGTGACGAGGGGGCCGGGGGGATCATCGATCCTCCACGCGGCCTCGGGAACAAAGCGGCTCTCTTCATCTGCCCCGGCTGACCATGACGGCTATGTAGCCCGGCCTGGTGCGGTCATGGCCCTCTCCGCTGCTAACTTCGAAGTCTACGCGGGACGCGAGTCCGCCGTCGAATTCGCAGGCGACGGTACCGTTGCTTTGCTGACAAACATCAGCCAGAACCCGGCCGTCCGTCGTGATTATTGGCGCAAGGTCCACGAACATGAACGGGAAGCGCAACCCGACGCGATCGAATTTCATCGCTCCCGCTTGTCTCCGTCATCGTGGCTCCAGATTGCGGCAATCGAACGGCTCCCATCGCATGTGCGAGAAATGGCAGCGGCCATGGCCCCGACCAAAGGGCGCAAGGGAAACAAAAAGCCCGACGCTGAAGTCCAGATGGATCGGGTCGGGGCAGGAATACTCCTCTCAGTGATCCGAGATGAGATCGACGGATGGGATTGGAAGAAGCCTCCGATACGGCTCCGCAAGGGTCGCGGCGGTCGGACGCAATTCCGCCTGGCGGCCGAATTTCCGATCGGTATCGATGCGGCCGCCCGTCTGCGCATTACGTCTGCGTTCTGCCGCGACCTCGGTGAGATCGGCGTCATGTAGGCGCGCCATGACACGGGAACTGACAGAGACCATCCTCCGGGTGGTCGAGCGCGCGCCGCAATGAGTGCGGCGCGATCTCGATGCCAAGGACCCGGTCGCGCGCATCCTCGCCGAAGAATCTCTTGCGGCGATGATCGCTGACGCGCTTGAACGACAGACCGGCGCTGCGGTCTGAGGACTATTTCGCGCCGCGCACCGTGGCCTTCTTGCGCCCGCCGCCGCGGCCCTTGGTGCCGAGGCCGATTTGTTTCGCGAGCGCGCGGCGCTTCTCGGCATAGTTCGGTGCGACCATCGGGTAATCCTTCGGCAGGTTCCATTTGGCGCGATAGTCGTCGGGTGTCATATTGTAGTGCGTCATCAAATGACGGCGGAGCATCTTCAGCTTCTTGCCGTCCTCGAGACAGACGATGTAATCGGGCTTCACCGACGAACGGACCGACACCGCCGGCTCCTGCTTGACTTCGGGTTCTTCGATCGCGCCAAGTCCCGACAGCGCTTCGTGCACCGAGCGGATGACGAGCGCTATGTCCGATATGGCGACGCTGTTGTTGCTGACATGAGCCGCGACAATATCCGCCGTCAGCGTGACGAGCGTTTCGGAATCTTCCATTTGCGCCTCCAATGCGATGCAGTTCGATAGTATTCTATCGATATTCTCCATGCACCTTTGATCGGGCCGCTTCAACCATGTCGCAGCGCGGCAACCCGGCGGCACCGCGCGAGCGCGCGTCCGATCCGCTTCTCGACGGCCTTGCAGCTCATGCCGAGTTCATCGGCGATGCCCTGAACGCCGCCTCGCTCGCCGACACCTCGACGCTCTGGGCAATAGCCTCGCCCGCGACGATCTCATACGCGTCTTCCGCGCAATTGGGCCAGACGATCAGCGGCACGAGGATGCCGCGGTTCGCACCGACGGCAGGATGTTGGTGAGGTCCGGCTTCTTCGCGACACCGCGCATGTTGGCGGGCGACACCAAAAGCTGCGACAGTTCGATATGCTTGAATTCCATGATTTCTCTCCTTGCTCTTCCAAACCACCACAGCCCCGGCTGAGCGGGGTGGGCGGCGAGAGCGACCGGAGAGCGCGCTATGAAGGCAGGGCGCACCGCAGGCCGGAACACAGTGGAGGACCCCGCAGGGGTTGCGCCTGCCGGGCGGGCCTCAGAGGAGAGCGACGACCACTCCGCGCGGCCGGAGGCCACGCCATCGCGCGCCAGCGTGATGACCTTCAGGGCCGGAGCGAAGCTCCGGACTTTCGCGTCATGCGATCGTCACGGCGAAGCCGAAGAGACAGAGCGTAGCGGCGGCTCGGTGGAGCGAAGCGGAATAGAGCGCGGCCGCCACAGGCGGGACGCCAACCCAATTGCTCTGACTATGTAGGATTTTCGTTTCCCGACGGGATCGGGGAGGCGGCCGGGAACAAAAAAGGGCGGAAGCATAGCCTCCGCCCTTCGATGTTCGACTTGTCGTCGTTGTTAGAAGCGGAAGCCGCCGGTGGCGACGATCTGATGGCGCGATGCCGAAATGCCGGTGTTGAATCCGTCGGCGCTGTATTTGCCATAGTCCGAATAACGATATTCGAGACGAGCGAAGTTGGTCTGGCCAACAAGCTCGACGCCCGCGCCGACGCGAAAGCCGTCGAGCGTATCGCTGTCGCCGACGCTGCCGGTGCTGTCCGCATAGCGTGCCTTGATGCGGACATTGGTGTAACCGCCCTTGGCATAAAGGAGGACGTTCGAGCCAACCCCGAAGCCGACGCGCGCGCCGACATAAAGGTCACGCGACGCCGCGATCGACGCTTCATCGCCGGCTTCGAGAATGTCGGTCACCGATTCCTTGGCGGTGGAATCAGCCAGTTCGGCTTCCACGCCAACCACCGCATTGCCGAGATCAAAATCATAGCCCGCGGTCAGGCCGTATGCGAAGCCGCCCTTCGATGCGCTGTCGCCGTCGAGGCTCAGCTTGACGCTGTCATAGCCGGCGACGACGCCGACCTTCGCGCCGCCGAGAGAGGCGTCATCCTGCGCGTAGGCGGGAACGGAAACAACACAGGTGGCGAGAGCAGCCAAAATCGATTTTTTCATTTTAATTCCTCCAATATTCTTGGCGCAAAAGCGCGGCGCCCAGTTGGAGGAATTCTCCCGTAAGTCAATCTCTAATGTCTGTTGAAGACGAATCTCTTCAAGGGTGTTGCAGGTTCGTAACAGTTTTGACTTGAACAGTCCGTGATTCATCGGCCCGCTCTTTGCTTGATTACTTAAGAAAATATTATGCGTTCTCGACTTGGCATCGTCGATGGCTCTCTAGCCAGGGTCGAATCGGGGGGCGAATGCTGAGCGGGCCGATCGGGGGTGCCAATCTTGGCACCAAACCCCTCCGCTGGGACGTCATGGGAAAATTATTTCGACCCAAAAATCACACGCTAGGAAACAACAAGAGACGACAGGACAGGGCACGACAGAGGTAGGCGACACTATTTTTGGCACTCTTGCGCGATTTCTTCGGATCACCAATTCTATTCGCAGGGGAGCCCAACCAACGCCAGTCGATGGAGTAAGTGCCATGCCCGTCTCCGAAAGGATCATCCGTCTCCAGACCGTCCTCAATCGCACCCGACTGTCACGGTCCACCCTTTACCGCAAGATCGCCGAAGGCACCTTCCCGGCGCAAGTGCGGATCAGCGTTCATGGCGCGGGGTGGCGCGAGTCCGCCATCATCAACAATGAGCTTTGCGTCGGTGTCCGCGTCTGGAACCACAAGCATCGCGTGAGCGATCCCACCACCGGCAAGAGCGTCACCCGCTTCAATCCCGAAACCGAATGGATCAGGAACGAAGTCCCTGCGCTTCGCATCATCGATGACGCGCTGTGGCAGGCGGTCAAGCGTCAGCAGGAGGCGATTGCCGAACGCCATGCCGGTATCAGACACGCGGCGCAGGCGTGTGCGCTCCAGAACGCCCGGCGTCCGGCCTATCTACTCTCGGGCCTTCTCGAATGCGCACCTGCGCCGGCACCTATGCCATCGTCGTCGGCGACCGCTATGGGTGCGCCGGTCATCATCGCAGCGGCAACTGCTCCAATAATCGGACGATCCGCCGCGACGACATCGAACGCCGCGCGCTCGCGGGTATCACCGAACGGCTGGTGTCGGCGGACAAGATCGACGCCGCCGTGGCTGCATATGCCGCGCACATCAACCGTGAGAACCGCGAGCAGCGCTTAGCGGCTGACGGGGATCGGCGAGGACTGGCCCGGATCGACAAGGCCGTGGCGGGCATCATGGCCGCGATCGAGGACGGAATGTATCAGCCCGCTATGAAGGCGCGCATGGCCGAACTCGAACGCGAGCGGGCCGAGATTACCGCTCGACTTGCGGAAGCGCCTCAAGGCATCCCTGATATCCATCCCGGCATCGCCGAAATCTACAAGCGCAAGGTGGCCAGGCTCACCGAGTCGCTGGAAGACCCCGACACGCGGCTCGATGCCTCAAGCGATATCCGCTCGCTCGTTGGCAAGATCGTCTTGCATCCCGGCGAGAAGCGCGGCGAGGTGCGCGCTACGCTTCATGGCTCCCTTATCGGCATCCTCGACTTCGCCAGCGATACTCAGCAACCCGCCGAACGCCAAGTTATAACATCGGTGTCCCCGGGTTCGCGGGAATGACAAAGGTAGGGAATGAAGCTCCCGGCCCAAAGCGGATATTCGCGTCCTACCGCTTCATGCACTGGCGCGCATCGTCGCGCTTATATTCGCTGCAATTCCACAGCGCCTTTTCGAACCCGGCCTTGTCGTCGCGGAGGTAGGAGAAGGTCATCGCCGCGCGCTGCGTGTCGCTCATCGCATCGCTGTCGGGCTTCAGCACCGGGTTGGTCCAGCCCATGAACTTGCAATATGGCTTGTCGCCGCACAGCCGCAGCGCGGTGGTGACGAAGCTCTCGGGCGCGGCCTTGCGGTCGAGCTGGGTATAGATGGTATCGCGGCCCGCGCTCTCGCCCGCGCCGGCGACGACGCGCGCTTCGCCGACCGCGGCATTGGCATCGACACCCGCCATTTCGACCGGCAAGCCGAGTGCCATCGCGTGCAGCGGCGATATCGCCGCGAGCTTCGCCACCGGCCCGTCGCTCCCCGACACCGCGCCGCGGAACGCGCCCGGGGTGCCCCAATAGCCCGGCCAGCGGAAGAAGAGGTGGGTGTCGACGATCGCGATCTTCTCGAGGCTGTCGCTCCAATAGGGGCGGACCCAGTCGGTGTGATAATGGGTTGCAAGGCCGACCGGCGGATAGGTCCCTCCCGCCAGCATCATGTCGGCATTGTTCCTCGCGCGCTGCCACGCCGCGTCCGAATAGCGACGGCTCAATGCTCCGTCGCAGGTAAAGGTGAACTGGCACCCCGTCGTGCGTTCCGATCCCTGGAACACGACGCCGCAGATCGATTTGGGGAAGGCGGGATGGCGGGCGCGGTTGATCACGACCTGGCCGACCGCCTGCTGTCCCTTGGCGTCGTCGCCCGCCTCGTAAAGCATCGCGGCGGCAAGGCAGTCGCGGGCGCGGGCTTTCGCGTCGCCGCCGCCCGCATAAACGAACGGCCGCGCTGCGACGAAGCCCTTGGTGATCAGCGCGACCGCGGCGTTCTGCGTCCGCGCGTCGTCTTCGGTGACCGGCGCCAGTACCATCGGCTGGACTTCGGGCACGATGTCGGCGGGCGGCGCGACCGGCTGCCGGTGCGCGACATACTTTCGCGTGCCCGTCGAGTGACTCGCATAGATCACCGCCGCCACCGCCGCGACGACGATCAGGACGAACAACCAGCCCGTCCAGTCGCGCCGCGAGGGCAACGCCGTTTGATCGTCTTGGGGATGCACGAGCGGTCCTCAGATCTCCGGGAGGAAATCGGGAACCGACAGGTAGCGCTCGCCGGTGTCATAGTTGAAGCCGAGCACGCGGCTGCCCGCGGGAAGTTCGGCGAGCTTCTGTGCGATGGCCGCGAGGGTCGCACCCGACGAGATGCCGACAAGCATGCCCTCCTCGGTCGCGGCGCGGCGTGCGAAAGTCTTGGCGTCGGCAGCATCGACCTTTATCACGCCATCGAGCAGGTCGGTGTGCAGGTTGCGCGGGATGAAGCCGGCGCCGATGCCCTGGATCGGGTGCGGGCCGGGCTGGCCGCCCGAAATCACGGGCGAGAGATCGGGTTCGACGGCATAGACCTTCAAATTCGGCCAATGTCCTTTCAGGAACTGTGCAACGCCCGTGATGTGCCCACCGGTGCCGACGCCAGTGATCAGCACATCGATCGGGCTATCCTTGAAATCGGCGAGGATTTCGGGACCCGTCGTGCGGACGTGAACGTCGATATTGGCTTCATTCTCGAACTGCTGCGGCATCCACGCCCCGGGGGTCGTCTCCACCAGTTCGATGGCGCGCTCGATCGCGCCCTTCATGCCCTTTTCGCGCGGCGTCAGGTCGAAGGTGGCGCCATAGGCGAGCATCAACCGGCGGCGCTCGACCGACATGCTTTCGGGCATGACGAGCACGAGCTTGTAGCCCTTGACCGCGGCCGCCATCGCGAGGCCGATGCCGGTGTTACCCGACGTCGGCTCGACGATGGTGCCGCCGGCTTTCAGGCTGCCGTCCTTTTCGGCGGCTTCGATCATCGCAAGGCCGATTCGATCCTTGATCGATCCACCGGGATTGCTGCGCTCCGACTTCACCCAGACTTCGGCGTCGGGGAACAGCTTGGCGACACGGATGTGCGGCGTGTTGCCGATGGTCTCGAGGATCGAATTGGCTTTCATGGTCTGTGCGCTCTTTCCTTGAATTCGAATCGCGGGTCGCGGCGGACACGATTTGGCCAGTCTCCGGCGCGCAGCCAGAGTGCCTCGTCCGCCAGCGCCGGCGTCGTCGCGGGTTGTAACGAGGCGAGCAGATACTGTCCATAAGGCCAGTCGGCGATGCCCGAGTCCGCGTTGATATGGCCGAACGGCCCGGCGTTGACGAACCGGGCGTCCCAGTGCCGCGACAGGCGCCAGACATAGGAGGTTTTGGCATAAGGATCGTCATCGCTGGCCACGACGATCATCGGCGTCTGCGATGAAAGCGGCGGCGAGTCGGTGAAGCTTTCGACCCGCTTGTCGCGCCTCAGCTGCGTCAGGTCGGGCGGCGCGACGAGCAGCGCGCCGGCGATGCGGTCGCGCGCGACGCTGCTGGCGGCGGCGAACCAATGCGCAAAGGCATGGCAGCCCAGGCTGTGTGCGGCGACGAGGACGGGTTCGTGCTCGGCGTCGATCGCGGCGGCGATCCGCTCGACCCATTCGTCCTTTACCGGCTCGTCCCAGCCGCCGAGTTCGATTCGCTCGCAGCGGGCGAAGCTTCGCTCCCACAGGCTTTGCCAGTGGGTCGGGCCGCTGTTGTAGAGCCCGGGAATGGTCAGGATTTTGTGGCGGATATTCGAATTGTGCATGGCGGTCACTCCATCGGGGGAGAGAGGGGAACCGCGGTGACGGGTGAATTCTATTTAACTCAACTGATTAAATTGACAATATGCTTTTGACGAAATGAGCGCGAGGTGCGGCGAATGGTTTTGGCCTATCCGTTGGTCTGCCTGAACTGCGGCTCGAACGTCCGCGCACGTCGTAGCTCAGGAAATATCCAGGCCCAGAGCGCGGTCACACCGACCGCCGCAGCGCCGCCTATGACAACCGCGCTGACGGGACCAAGCGCTGCCGCCATTGCCCCGGCGCGCATTTCGCCAAGCTCGTTCGAGGCGGAAATGGCAAGTCCTGACGCGGCGCTGACGCGGCCGCGCATATGGTCGGGGGTGTTGAGCTGGATCAGCGTGCCGCGCACGAAGACCGAGAACATGTCGGCGGCGCCCATCAGGACGAGCACGCCGAGCGACAGGAACAGGTCGGTCGAGAGGCCGAACACCACTGTGCCGGCGCCGAACGCTGCGACGGCCCACAGCATCTTCACGCCGACGTTGCGCTCGATCGGGCGGATGGCCAAGCCGACGGCGACGCCGACCGATCCGAAGGCGACGGCGGCGCGCATCAATCCGGCGCCTTCGGGGCCGGCGTGCAATATATCGCGGGCGAACACGGGGAACATTGCGGTCGCGCCCGCGAGCAGGACGGCGAACAGGTCGAGCGTGATCGTCCCGAGCAGGAAGCGCTCGACCCATACGAACCGCAGCCCGTCGACCATTTCGCGCAGCGGGTGGCGGCGAACTTCGGCGGGCGGCGGCTGGACCCGCCTCACCCGACTGAGGGTGAAAGCCGATATGGCAAGCAGGATCGCCGAGAAAACATACACCGCCCCCGGATGCGCCGCATAGATGAGGCCGCCCGCAGCCGGGCCGATCACCGACGCCGACTGCCAGGCGATGCTGCTCATCGCGATCGCGCGCGGGAGCACCGCGGGCGGGACGATATTGGGCGCGATCGCGCTCATCGCTGGCCCCGAGAAGACGCGCGCGACGCCGTGGAGCGCGGCGAGGGTGAAGAGCAACGGCAGCGTCAACTGGTCGTGCCAGGTGAACCAGCCGAGCGTCGCGGCAATGAGAAGATCGATGAGATTCGAGAAGATCGCGACGCTGCGCCGTTCGAACCGGTCGGCCGCCCAGCCGGCGACGGGGGTCAGGATGGCGAGCGGAACGAACTGGAAGAGGCCGAGCAGCCCGAGCTGGAACGATGCCTCCTTGATCGACATGCCATAGTCGGTGCGCGCGGTGTCATAGAGCTGGTAGCCGATCACCACGACCATTGCGATCGTCGCCATCACCGCGGTGAAGCGCGCGAGCCAGAAATAGCGAAAGTCGGGAAAGCTGAGCGGGGAGGGGGCTTTGGGCGTGGCTTCCGGCATCACCGGGTCTTCGCCTTCGGGGGGAGGGATCGTCGCCATTGACGACCGCCGTAGCCCGCTTTTCGGGACTGTCCAGATGGCATAGCTTTGCCGTTCGTCGATTATCGGATGTCATTGATCGGGGGCGCTGGCAGAAGCGCCCCACAGGAGTCAGGGAGACACTCGAATGAAAAACAGATTTGCCCGCTTCGGCGGCGCTGCAATGGCCGCGACGTTGCTGGTCCTCACCGCGTGCAACGCATCCGACAACAAGTCGGCGACCGCGCCGAGCGCCAAGAACTGGACCGAATTCCGCGATAATTTCCTGAAGGGTTATTTCCCGCTCAATCCGAATTTCGCGGTCTATCAGGGCAAGCATGAGTTCGACGGCCAATTGCCCGACTGGTCGCCCGAGGGCCTCGAAAAGCAGGCGGCCTATCTCGAAAAGGCGATTGCCGACGCCAAGGCTTTCGACGGCGAAATGACCGAGGCCGAGAAGTTCGAGCGCGATTATCTGGTCCACGTCGCGCAAGGCCAGCTCTTCTTCCTCCGCGATACCGATTTCGCGCAGAAGAACCCGTCCTTCTACACCGGCGCGCTCGACCCCAACGTCTATATCGCGCGCCCCTATGCCGACGCGACGACGCGGATGAAGGCATTCATCGCCTATGCGGAAAAGGTCCCTGCGGCTGCGGCGCAGATCAAGGCGAACCTGAAGCTGCCGTTGCCCGCCACCTTCGTCAAATATGGCACTGCCGGCTTCGGTGGCTTCGCCGATTATTACAAGGGCGATGCCAAGGCGGCCTTTGCCGAGGTCAAGGATGCGGCGCTGCAGAAGCAGTTCGACGAGGCCGCTGCGAAGGCGGGTGCGGCGATGACCGACCTTGCCAAATATGTCGGATCGCAGCCGGGCACGCCCGACGGCTATGCGCTCGGCGCCGAAAAATTCTCGAAGATGATCCTGACCAACGAAGGCGTCGACACGCCCCTCGACGAACTCGAGCGGATCGGTCAGGCCGACCTCAAGCGCAACCAGGATGCGCTGAAGGCGGCTTGTGCCACCTATGCTGCGGGAATGACGATCGCCGACTGCATGAAGAAGATGAATGCGGACAAGCCCACCGACGGCCCTGTCGCCGAGGCGCGGCGCCAGCTGCCGACGCTGCGCGCCTTCCTGATCGAAAAGGATATCGTGACGATCCCCGGCACCGAACAGGCACAGGTCGAGGAATCGCCGCCGTACAACCGGCAGAACAGCGCCTATATCGACATCCCGGGGCCGTATGAGAAAGGCCTGCCGTCGGTCTATTATATCTCGCCGCCCGATCCCGCGTGGGACAAGCAGACGCAGGCCGATTTCGTCCCGGGCCGCAAGGATCTGATGTTCACCTCGGTCCACGAGGTATGGCCGGGGCACTTCCTCAATTTCCTTCACTCGAACCGCGCCGAAAGCATCTTCGGCAAGCTGTTCGTCGGCTACGCCTTCGCCGAGGGCTGGGCGCATTATACCGAGGAGATGATGTGGGACGCGGGATTGGGCGAGGGCGATCCTGAGACGCACATCGGCCAGCTGTCGAACGCGCTGCTCCGCGATTGCCGTTACCTGTCGGCGATCGGGCTGCACACCAAGGGTATGACCGTCGCCGACAGCGAAAAGCTGTTCAAGGAGCAATGCTATCAGGACGAGGGCAATGCGCGGCAGCAAGCGGCACGCGGCACCTATGATCCCGCCTATCTCAATTACACGATGGGCAAGCTGATGATCCGCAAGCTGCGCGAGGACTGGACGAAAGGCGACAAGACGAAGTGGAAGGCGTTCCACGACGAGTTCCTGTCCTACGGCGGTCCGCCGATCCCGATGGTCCGCGCGGCGATGATGAAGGAGCAGGCGCCGAAGGCGGTCTTCTGAGGCTGGCGAATCGAACGACCGACGGCTAGCCTCTTCAAAACAGGGGGCTAGCCGATGGTTGACGTTTTCATTTCCTATTCGCGCGACAACAAGGCGCGCGTCGCCGACATCGCCGCGGCGGTCGCCGCGGCGGGCTATGACGTCTGGTGGGATGCTGAGCTTCCGCCGCACCGTTCGTACGGCGACGTCATCACCGAAAAGATCGGTAGCGCGAAGGCCGCGATCGTCGTCTGGTCGCACCTATCGGCGCAATCCGAATGGGTGCGTGCCGAGGCCGACGTCGCACGCAACCAGAAAAAGCTGGTGCAGACGGCGATCGACGATGTGATGCCGCCGCTGCCGTTCAACCAAATCCAGTTCGCCGATCTGCGCGACTGGAACGGCGATCCGGCGCACAGCGGCTGGCGCAAGGTTCTGATGAGCCTCGAAGAGCTTTGCGGACGCGAAGCGGCGCCCGCACCGGTGGAAAGAAACGCACCGGCGCCGGTCGCGCCTCCACCACTCGCTTCGGATGATTGGCAGGCAGCGCCGCCGCCATCAAAGTCATCATTCCTCCCTTGGGCCCTGCTCGGGTTGGCCGTGATCGCCGTCGCATTGCTGGCGTGGAAGTTATTGCAGCCGCCGGCGGCGCCCGAAGCGACCGTGGTTGCGGCTTCGGCAGAGACCAATGCCGCGCCTGCTCCGGCCGATGAAGCCAAGGCCGTGCCGAGCGAGCCAGCCGAAGCCTTCACATTGGCGGCCGTAATCGACGACCCAGAGGGCTTCACCAACATTCGATCGGGGCAGAGCGCGAAGACGGCGATCGTCGGCAAAGTGCTCGAGGGTGAGAAATTCCTGACTTACAAGCAGGCGGGCCAGTGGTGGCGCGTGCGCAAGGCCGATGGCACGACGGGCTTCATGTTCCGCAAATATATCCAGCTCGTCGAAGGCGGCGCGCCGGCGATCCCCGCCGGCTCTGCGCCGACCGGCGTGGGCGGCAGTGGCGTCGTCATTCCCGACTCGTCGGACCGGCTGCTTTCGGCCGACGAGCTGGGCAATTACAGCGCGCTCGAACTCAAGATCGCGCGCAACGAGATTTTCGCACGCAACGGGTTCCGCTTCAGCGATCCGTCGCTTCGCGCGCATTTCAGCCAATTCAGCTGGTATCGCCCGACGAGCGATACGGTCGACCTGTCCACCACCGAGAAAGCGAATGTCGCGTTGCTGAAATCGGCCGAAACAGCGGCACGATGACGGGATCGGCGGACCGAAGCACGGCCGCCGAAGCCGAGGTCGCGCACCGGCTGGCCGAGGGCGACGCGCTGAGCGCATTCGACTGCGCCGCCGCGGCCCGGCGCGACGGAGCCGACAGCCCGCGCCTGCGCTACCTGATGGTGCGCGCGCTCGCCGCCTCGGGCGACAGTTTGGGGGCGATGCACCTCTATGAGCAGCTCGATCTCGCTGCGTCGGGCGATGTCGACAGCCTCGCGCTGGCGGGGCGGATATGGAAGGATGCCGCCTTCGATAATGGCGGCGACCGCCGCACGGTGCTGCTGGGGCAGGCCGTGGCCGCCTATCATCATGCATGGACGCTTTCGGGTGCCGCCTTTCCGGCGATCAACGCCGCGAGCCTCTATGCGCTGCTCGGCGAGCGCGAGCGCGCCGCGGCGTTGGCGGGGCCGATCGCCGCGAATGGCGCCGCCGATAATTATTGGGACCTGGTGACGCTGGTCGAGGCACTGCTGCTGCTGAACCGCGGCGAGGAAGCGCTGCGTCCCGCACAAGTGGCCAATAATCAGGCGGGGACCCGCGCCGGAGATCGCGCCTCAACGTGCCGCCAGCTGTCGCGCCTTTCCGCAAGCGGTGCGATTGACGCAGGTCATGCCGGTGCGATCGTCGACCTGCTTCGTCCGCCCCCGGTCGGGGTCTATTGCGGGCGAATGTTCCGTGCGGGCGGCGCCGGCGAGACCAATGCCCGCGCCGCCATCGCCACCGCACTCGATACGCAGCCGCTTTCGGCGCTGATCGGCCCGCTGGCTTGCGGCGCCGACATCCTGTTCGCCGAAGAAGCGCTCGCGCGCGGGATCGACCTCACCATCGTGCTGCCCTTCGCCGAGGAGGATTTCATTGCCCAGTCGGTGCTGTCGGGCGGCGAGGCCTGGCTGGCGCGCTATGTCGCGTGCCGCGACCGGGCCCCGATGGTCCATTTCGCCAGCGGTTCGCGCTATGTCAGCGACGATTGCCAGTTCGTCCTCGGTTCGCACACGATGATGGGCCTCGCGAAGCTGCGCGCGCGCGAACTGGAAACGACCGCGATCCAGCTTGCGGTGGTCGATCCCGAAGTCGCGGCGCGCCCCTCGGCCGCGATCGCCGGGACGAATGCCGATATTGCGCTGTGGCAGGAGCATGGCGGCGAGACCCTGACGATTTCTGTTGGTGCTCTCGACCGCAACCTCGACTTTCCTGCAGCGCCCAAGCCGCCAGAAGGAACACGCCGCGGGCTCTACGCGATATTGTTTGCGGATTTCGCGGGCTTTTCGAAGTTGGGCGAAGCTGAACTGCCGATCTTTGCCAGCGAGGTGATGGGCGGGATCGGCCGCATTCTCGACGATTTCGGTGATGCGGTGTTGTTCCGCAATACCTGGGGTGACGCAGTCTATGCGATCATCGACGACCCGGCGACGGCGGCGCGGATCGCGCTCGCGATGCAGGAGCGGCTCGATATCTTGCCACCGGAACTCGGGCTCGACGGGCAAAAGGCCGGAATGCGGACGGGCATTCATTTCGGGCCGATCTATCGCGGCGTCGATCCCGTCGTCGGGAACGAGCTATGGTACGGCACCGAGGTGACCCGCACTGCGCGGATCGAGCCGGTCACACTGGTAGGGCAGGTTTATTGCACGCAGCCGCTCGCGGCGATGCTCGCACTCCGCAACGCCCGCGATTTCGATTGCGATTATGTCGGCAAGGTGCAGCTCGCCAAGGACTATGGCGAGCTCGCCCTCTATCGATTGTCGCGCGGCTCAGTCTGACGGGGCGCGTAGCCGCGCGACGAAAAAGCCATCGAGACCGCCCGCGTCGGCGAGCATGGCGGGGAGCGTGCGGATCAGGCCCTTCTCGTCAGCGGCAATCGCTTCGGGCAGTTCCTCGGCGCCTGCGGGGGCAATGGTCCATCCGGCATGGTGGTCGAGGAAGGTCGACACCTGATCCTCGCCTTCGGCTTGCTCGAGCGAGCAGGTCGCATAGATCAAGGTCCCGCCCGGCTTGACCCAGCGCGCGGCGCGCGACAGCAGTTCAGCCTGCAGCGCGGCCATTTCCTCAATCTGCCGCGGTTCGATGCGGTGGAGCACGTCGGGATGGCGGCGGAAGATACCGGTGGCCGAGCAGGGCGCATCGAGCAGCACCGCGTCGACCTGATCCTCGGGCGCCCACGACCGGATATCGCCTTGGACGATTTCGGCGGACAGGCCCGTGCGTTCCATGTTGGCGCGGAGCCGTTCGAGCCGTTTCGCGCTGGAATCGACCGCGACGACATTCCATCCCGCGGCCGCGAGTTGCATCGTCTTGCCGCCCGGCGCGGCACAGAGGTCGAGCACGGTCCGGCCTTCGCCCGCGCCGAGCAGGCGCGCGGGCAGGCTTGCCGCCAGGTCCTGCACCCACCAGCCGCCTTCGGCATAGCCGGGCATCGTCTCGACCGCCTGACCGCGGGGCAGGCGGCGATGGCGCGGTGCGAGCGAAACGGCGTCGGGCCATTCTTCCGTACCCGGTTCGGCGGCGAAGCTGAGGTCGATCGGCGGCGGCGCGCTCCACGCCGCTTCTGCCGCTTCGACCATCGACAGGCTCCATTGCTCGGCCCAGCGTTCGGCGGTGGGCAAGGGAAGCGTTGCCCGGTCGGGAAGTTGCCATTCTTCTTGCTGCGCGCGCGACAGGATCGCGTGGACCAGTCGTCGCGGCCCGCCATCGACGAGCGGCAGGGCGGTCGACACGACCGCATGGCCGGGGCTTTTGAGAACGAGCAACTGCGCCAGCGCAATCCGCAACACAGCGCGCGATTTGACGTCGTCAGGGAGGATTTGCGCCGTCGCGCCGTCGATCAGCGCGTCGAGGTCGACCATCCAGCGCAGCGTTTCGGACACGATCGCCACCGCGAAGGCGCGGTCGGTGGCTGTCAGGCCCTGGGTGGCGGCATGCATTGCGATGTCCAGCGGGTCGCCGCGCCGCAGGATCGCGTCGATCAGCCGCAACGCGGCGCGTCGCGTCGCCGTACCCGCGGGATCGGCGCCGCCGGACGATCGTGGGCGCCGGGGTGGGCGGCGATCAGCCATGATGGGGAACGGGGTGGTTGGCGTGACGCATGAAAAATCCTATAAGGCGGGTATCATGACCGACAGCAGCCAAAATGAAACCATCGGCGGAACGCCGCGCGCTGTAAAGCGCCCAGCGCATGTGAAGGCTCCCGCGGGCTGGACGAACAGTGCGGTGCCGTCGCCCGAACCCATCCACGAGGATAAGGCCGAGGATCAACCCGGTGGGCGCAACCCTGTGCGCTACGGCGACTGGGAATTGAAGGGGGTCGCGGTCGACTTCTGATCGGGGCGTCGCCGCGGTTCGGCCGATAATCTAGAGATAGCGCCGGAATTTAAATGGCCGCCCTTGCACTGAGCAAGGACGGCCACAGTTTTTTGTGATTAGACGGCCGGAAGCTCGGTGTTGAGGGGCATCTTGCCGCTCTTGACCTGTTCGGCGAACACTTCGCGCATAAGCTGTAGCGAGAAGAGGTGCGCGAAGATCAGGCCGAGGATGCCGTTCTGCATCAACTTGCGCAGCACGTCGCCGCGCAGTTCGCGCAGCTTGTTCTCGTCGACCATCTGGAAACCGCGATAGACGAAAGGCTTGTCATTGCCTTCCTGCTGGATGGCGACTTCGCCGTCCATCAGAAGGTCGGCCTTCTTCAGTTCGTCCATGAACATGCCGGTGCGCTGGCCGGCTTCTTCGAAATTCTTGCAGAATTCGAGAACGGCCTGAACCTGTTCCGACGGCTGGCCGTCGATGAACAGCGCATCGCCCTCGTCGAACTTGCCGATCGCGCCCGACGTCGGGTCAAAGCACAGCGACAGATCTTCCGAATCAGGCTGGAGCCGCGCGAGGAGGAAGGGGTAGCGGCGGATGTAGGCCGGGACATAGACCGGATTGATCAGCTTGCCTTCGTCGTCGACGAAGGTGTTGATGCCTTCGTTCAGGCCCATCAGCGCGAGCGGAACCGGATTGTCGCCGGCCGAGAAGACGATCGGGAAAAAGCGGCATGCCGACACGAACTCGTCCGAGGTCAGCGGAATGGCGTGCTGGCCCACGAGGAATTCGGCGCTGTCGAGCGGACGTGCGTGGAAATCGGCATGCTCGACGCTCGAAAGCGGGGCGAGGTCCTTGTAGAACAGCGGCAGATTGGCAGGTGCGGGCGCGGTGGCCATGTTTGAACTCCGGTAAGGGTCCCGCAGTTCGGGACAAAAAGGATAAAGCGCCTTATTGACCCGCGCCGCGCGGCGCAAGAGGGCGATGATGCAAGCGGGCGATATGCGGCACAGCGGGGCCGGGCGGTAGTCAGGCGACCAGTTTGCCGGGATTGAAGAGGCCCGCCGGATCGAGCCCGGCCTTAACTCCGCGCAGCGCGGACAAACGTGCCGGGCTGTCCAGTTCGGCCAGGATGTCGCGTTTCATCTGACCGATGCCATGCTCGGCCGAAATCGATCCGCCGAGTTCGAGGACGTGCGAATAGACCAGCCGGCTGACGGCCGCGCCATGCTCGGCGAGCCACGCCGCGCCGTCGGCGTCGGCGGGTGGCTGGACATGGTGGTGGACATTCCCGTCGCCCAAATGCCCGAAAGACAGCGCGCGAGCACCCGAAAAGGCCGAAGTCAAACGGCCTGGATTTTCGGCGATGAAGACGGGCATCAAATCGACGGGCACGCTGATGTCATGCTGTAACGCGGGCCCCTCGGCGCGTTCGGCTTCGGAGATGGAATCGCGCAGGCGCCAGAAATCCTCGCTCTCGCGGTCGCTTTTGGCGATCACGACATCGCGGATCAACCCGGCGTCGAGTGCCGCAGCGAGTTGCCGTTCCAAGGCTTCACCCAAAGCCTGATCGCTTTCGCCGGCGAGTTCGAGCAGGACATACCACGGCTGTGCGGTCGCAAGCGGCGCGCGCGTCTGGGGAATATGGCGCAACACCGCGTCGAGGCAGGCGTCCGGGATCAGCTCGAACCCCTCGAGCTCGCGCCCGATCGCGGCATCGACTTGGCGCAGCAGCAGCAGCGCGCTTTCGGGCGAATCGATCCCGATCCACGCCGTCCGCCGGGCGGCGGCCGCGGGGACGAGGCGCAGCGATGCGGCGGTGACGATCCCCAACGTCCCTTCGGCCCCGCAGAACAGGTGCCGCAGGTCATAGCCGCGGTTATCCTTTTTGAGCGGGGCCAGCCCGTCGAAAATGCTGCCATCGGGCAAAACCGCTTCGATGCCTGCAACCAGCGCGCGCATCGATCCGTGGCGGAGCACCTGGGTGCCGCCGGCGTTGGTCGACACCAGCCCGCCGATCGTTGCCGAGCCCTTGCCTCCAAGAGTGAGCGGAAAACGGAGCGCGTGCGCGAGGACGGCGTTGTGGAAATTCTCCAGGATCACGCCGGCTTCGGCAACTGCAAGCTGCCCCGCCTCGTCGATATGGCGTATCCGGTTCATGCGCCGCAGACTGAGCAACAGCTGATCGCCGCTGGCATCGGGGGTCGCGCCGCCGACCATGCCGCTGTTGCCCCCCTGGGGAATCAGTGCGACCTCGGCCTCGGCGGACAGGCGCACGATCGAGGCGACTTCGCCGGTGGTCGCGGGCGACAGCATCGCGGCGGCACGGCCGTGATATTTGCCGCGCCAGTCGGTCAGCCAGGGCGCCATCGCATCCGGGTCGGCGCTATAACCTTTGGGGCCGAGCAAATTTGCGAATGCGTCGAGCAGCGATGCAGATGGCGGGCGCGTCATGCCGGTCCACTCCGGAAATTTCCTGCTCCACAAGCGGGCAGGGGGTGACAGCAGTTCATTTGATGTTCAATCATCCTTGTTAAAGGGAGCGATGGACGAATAGTATCTTTTCGTCCAGCGGGCATGGACGCGGGAGCCATAGGTGAGCGAAATCTTCGGTCAGAACGCCAAAGGAGCGGCAGCGGGGCTGTGCTGACGGCGGCATTCCTGTGGTTTGTGGCCGCGGCGCCAGCGGCGGACGCGACGGTGCCCGTTGCCGCGCCGGAACCGTTGGTCGCAATTTCCTCGCCGACGCCCGAACAGGTTTCTTCCTTCTGGCAGGTGGTGATCGAGCAGCAGCTGATCATCCGCGTGCCCGCCCAGCGTTCGCAGCTCAACAATTTCGCGGCGGGCCCATCGATGTCCAAACGCGCGACCGAACTGCCTGTCGTCTGGAAAGAGAAAAAGGCGCCCAAATGCGTATCGATGCGCAATATTTTGGGGATGCAGGCGGTCCAGCGCGACAGCATCGATATCATCACGCGGCAGAAGCAGCGGCTACGCGCGCAACTCAACCGCGGTTGCCGCGCGCTCGATTTTTATGCCGGTTTCTACATGCAAGGTAGCAAGGACGGAAAATTGTGCGAGGATCGTGATCAGATCCACGCTCGGACCGGCGCAAAGTGCGAGATCGACAAGTTCAAGCTGATGGTTCCGGTCCGCGAAGACGATTAATCGCGTTTATCGCGGCCTTTCCTTGACTTTTCCTCATCATTTGCCCAATGGCCGCGGCAACGTCCGCCTGCGTGGGAGGCTGGGCGCCAACTCTTTTCCGGACATGATGATCTTATGAAATTTGCCGACATCGGCCTTTCCGACGAACTTTTGCGCGCGATCGACGAGTCGGGGTATAACGAAGCGACCCCGATCCAGGCGGGAGTTATTCCGTCGGTCCTGATGATGCGCGACATCATCGGCATCGCCCAGACGGGCACCGGCAAGACCGCGTCGTTCGTGCTGCCGATGATCGACATCCTTGCCCACGGCCGCGCCCGCGCGCTGATGCCGCGCTCGCTGATCCTCGCGCCGACACGCGAACTCGCGGCGCAGGTCGCTGAAAATTTTGAAAAATACGGCAAATATCACAAGCTTTCGATGGCGCTGCTGATCGGCGGCGTGCAGATGGGCGATCAGGTCAAGGCGCTCGAAAAGGGGGTCGACGTGTTGATCGCGACGCCGGGCCGCCTGATGGACCTGTTCGAACGCGGGAAGATTTTGCTGACCGGTTGCAACCTGCTCGTCATCGACGAAGCCGACCGGATGCTCGACATGGGCTTCATCCCCGACATCGAGAATATCTGCACCAAGCTGCCGGCGACTCGGCAGACCCTGCTCTTCTCGGCGACGATGCCGGCGCCGATTAAGCGGCTGGCCGACAAGTTTCTGTCGAACCCGAAGACGATCGAAGTCGCGCGTCCGGCAAGCCGGAATGAGAATATCGAGCAGTTCCTGGTCAAGACATCGGAACGCAGCAAGCGTGACACGCTTCGCAGCCTGATCGAGACCGAGAAGGTCGGCACCGCGATCATCTTCTGCAACCGCAAGACGACCGTGCGCGAGTTGGCTAAATCGCTGCAACGCTATGGCTATAAGGCGGGCGAGATCCAGGGCGACATGGACCAGTCGAGCCGCACCGCCGAACTCGAACGGTTCAAGAACGGCACGATCAACATCCTGGTCGCGTCGGACGTCGCGGCGCGCGGGCTCGACGTCAAGGGCGTCAGCCATGTCTTCAATTTCGACGCGCCGTGGCACCCCGACGATTATGTCCACCGCATCGGCCGCACCGGCCGCGCAGGCGCCCAGGGACGCGCGTTCACGCTGGTGACGCCCTCGGATGACGAGGCGATCGACAATATCCAGAAGCTGACCGGCTACAAGATTCCGATCCATGGCGGCGGCGCGCCAGCGGCGGATGTCGCCAAGCCCGACCGCGATGCGGAAGAGGGCGAGCCGCGGCGCGGACGTTCGGCGCGCGGCGGGCGCGGCAAAGCTGCTGCGAAGCCGGAGAAGGCACCTGCGCGTCCGGCGCCGGCCGCCGAAGCGCAGCCCGTGAAGCCGCGCGAAGACCGGAAGCCGCGCAATGATCGCAAGCCGGCGCCCGCCAAGCGTGACGATCTGGACGGCCCCGACGATGGCTGGAACGGCCCGATGCCGGGCTTCCTCTCGGTCGGTTTCGACAGCTGACGCCGGCGGAAAGCGGTTGCTGGTCAGACCCTGACCAGCATCTTTCCCATATTGCTGCCAGAAAACAGGCCGAGGAAGGCGTCGGGCGCCGACGTCAACCCGTCGTGCACGGTCTCGCGCATCGTGACCGCGCCGCTGGCGATCAGGCCGCCCATGTCGGCATAGAATTCTTCCATGCAGTCGATGAACTGGTCGGTGTAGATGAAGCCTTCCATGCGGATCCGGGCCGGAATGGCCCGGATTATATATTTCATCTCCTGCGGCTTCGCGTCGTTGTAGACGTCGATCATGCCGCAGATCGCGAAGCGCGCGAAATCATTCGCCGTCGCAAAGGCCGCGTCGAGGTGCTCGCCGCCGACATTGTCGAAATAGACGTCGATGCCCGGCTTGCCGAGGCGTTTGAGCGCGGCGGCGAGTTGGGGGAGCACCGGCCCAGCCTTATAATCGATCGCCGCGTCGGCGCCGAGATCAAGAGCCCACGCGCATTTGTCCGCGCCGCCGGCCGAGCCGATTACGGTCATTTCGCGCGCTTTGGCGATCTGTACGACCGCCGAACCGACCGCACCCGCGGCCGCCGAGACGAATATCGTATCGCCAGGCTTGGCCGCCGCGATGCGGAGCAAGCCGATCCATGCGGTTCCGCCGGTCAGGCCCATATTGTGCAGGAAGGTTTGCGGGGTCAGGCCCGCGGCCAGCATGTCGCCGGGCAGCTTGTTCGGCATCATGTCGAGGCCGATGACGCCGCCGTCGCGCCAACCGCCCATGTGGAGGATCAGGTCGCCCGGAGCAAAGCCCTCCATCCTGCTTTCGATGACTTCACCGATCGCGCCGCCGGTCATCGGCTGGTCGATCTGGAAGCTGGCGGCATAGCTTTTGGCGTCGTTCATTCGCCCCCGCATGTACGGATCGACCGACAGCCAGAGATTGCGGATGCGAAGCTGGTCCTTTTCGAGCGGCGCGTCGGGCACCTCGCGCAACGCGAAATTGTCGATCGTCGGCAGCCCCTGCGGACGACTGGTCAAATGCCATGCCTTGGCCATCGGAATCCCCCCATTCCCAATTTCGCCGGCGACGGTGGTCATCGTCAGAAAAGCCGTTGCCACTGCCAATCAGCGTCGTTAATACGCTGCCGGTCGCGGGGCCGTAGCTCAGATGGGAGAGCGCTGCAATCGCACTGCAGAGGTCAGGGGTTCGATTCCCCTCGGCTCCACCAGCGACCTTCCCGACCGATCAGCCTGCAAAATCGCGAATCATATTCTTCGCAATCACTAGCTGCTGGATCTGCGTCGTCCCCTCATAAATGCGGTAAATGCGGCAGTCGCGATAGAAGCGTTCGGCCAGATATTCCTTGAGATAACCCGCGCCGCCGTGGATCTGCACGACGCGGTCGGCGACGCGCCCGCACATTTCGCTGGCGAACATCTTGGTTGCCGCAGCTTCGACGAGGATTTTCTCGCCGCGGTCGGCGCGCGCACACGCATCGGCGAGCATGCATTCGGCGGCATAGATTTCGGCCTTGCTGTCGGCGAGCATCGCCTGGATCAGCTGGAAGTTGGCGATTGGCTCGCCGAACGCCTTGCGCTCCATCGCATATTTCAGGCCGGCGTCGAGCATGCGCTTGGCATAGCCGACGCTCGCCGCCGCGACCGACAGGCGCCCGTTATCGAGGCTCTGCATCGCCGCGCGGAACCCGATGCCTTCCTCGCCGCCGAGCAGTGCGTCGCCGTCGACATGCACATCCTCGAGGATCACGTCGGCGATCTGCGACCCGGCCTGGCCCATCTTGCCGTCGGGCTTGCCGATCGAAACGCCGGGCGCGTTGCGCGGGACCATGAAGGCGCTGACATGGGCGTTCTTCGGAAGCGCCTCGGCGTTAGTGCGCGCCATGATGAGGATGACGTCGGCGAAGGGCGCGTTGGTGATGTAACGCTTGGTGCCATTGAGGACATAGCCGTTGCCGTCGCGCACCGCGCGGGTCTTCATCGCCGCGCTGTCCGATCCGCTGTCGGGCTCGGTGAGGCCGAATGCCGCGATTTCTCCGGCCGCGAGCTTGGGCAGCCAATGCTCCTTCTGCTGCGCCGTGCCGAACCCGACGAGCGACTTGCAGACCATGCCGATGTTGATCGAGACGATCGAGCGATAGGCGGGCGAGGCGTAGGCGAGCTCGCGGATGAAACCGACATATTGGCTGACGTTCATGCCCGCGCCGCCATATTCCTCGGGCATCGTGACGCCGAACAGGCCCATGTCGCGCATTTCCGCAAGAATATCGTCGGGAACGCGGCCGAGTTCCTCGAGCTGGTCTTCCGCCGGGATCAACCGCTCGCGGACATAGCGCTGCAGCTGTTCGATGAAGGCTTCATAGATATCGGCGTCCATTCCCGGATTGGTCATCGTCTTCCCGTCCCTTGATTATTGTTCGGCGTAGGTGTCGATCGCCGAGAAAATACGCGTGAGTTGCTCGCGTTCGTCGGCGTCGATGTCGGGGCGCCAGATTTCGAACAGCAGGATCGTGCGGTCGCTGGTGCCGCGGTTCCAGGCTTCATGTTCGAAGCTGTCGTCAAAGATCAGCATCTCGCCCTCGCGCCACGCACGCGTTTCCGCGCCGACACGCAGACCGCAGCCATCGGGGACGATCAGCGGCAGATGGCAGATAAGGCGCGTGTTGAGCAGGCCGTGATGCGGCTGGATATGCGTGCCGGGCGTGAGGCGCGAGAAGAGTGCGATCGGTGCGCCGCCTGGGATCACCGGCTGAGGCGCCAGTTCGAGCGCGGCGAGGGTGGCGGGGCAGCGTTCGTCCATCCCGTCGGCAACGACCCCGTCCTTCCATAACCACGCGGCGCCCCAGTCGGGCTTGTCGAGCAGGGGGTTGTTGGGCGGCGGTCGGTCGGGGCTGGCGGTCACATAGGGACCGAAGCGATCGGACGAATTGTCGATCAAGGCCCGGAGTTCGGCGCGGATTGCCCCCGTCACTGCTTCGACTGCGGGAACCCAATCGAAGTCGGCCCGGTCGAAAAAGGGGCGCTGCGCGAGGCCCGGGAAGTAAAACATGCTGGGTTGTTGCAAATAAAGCGGCTGTTCGCCCGCAAGCATTCGGAGGGCCTCGGCGACCCGCGGTGTTGCGGTGCCGGCGTCGATCCCGGCACCGCGCAATTGGCCGAGAAGATGCTCGGCAAAGGCGCGGTCGGTTTCGGCGAGGAATTGTTCGGCGCGCTGGAGGCCGGGATGAAGGGCAGGCGGGACGCTCCGGGCCTGTGCTGCGGTTCCGAGCGCTAACCGGTAAAAGCTCCCCGCCGCGCGATCGTCGGCGAGGCGGCGCTTGAGTTCGGCCATGGCGAGCAGCACCGCGATATTGCCGCGGTCGGCGCGGATCGCATCGTCGAGCGCCGCGGTTTCCGCCGCAATATCGCCGCGGCGATGGGCGTCGCGTGCCCGGTCCAGCCATGTCGTCTGCTGCGTCATGGCTCTTGCCATAACGCAGCATCGGACCTTTGCAAGCGACGCCCCGCGTGCCTCAGGCTGCAGTAGGGGAAGCTTCGGGCGGCCTGGTTGCGCCGCGGAGCCATTTCCGGGCGACGAGCATGGGCCGGGTCCGCCAGATCATCATCAGCAGCGCGAAGAACAGCGCCCACGGCAGGACGGCGGCCCCAACGACAAGGATGAAGGACAGCATTACGCTGCCGCTGTGGACGAGCATGTTCAACGCGTCGCTGAACGGGTTGCCATAGCCGATGCCGGGCAGCCCGCCGGTGCCGACGTAATCGAATTGCATCGGCGTCGTGGCGAGCATGGCCTCGCCGGTCCGGCGCGTGTCGCGTTCGCCGTCGAGCTGGCGGCGCATTCCCGCGATCTGCTGCTGCAATTCGGCGCGCTCGCGATCGCCGAGACCACCCTGCCGGAGCCGCGTTTCGAGACGCGCGATCTCAGCGTTGAGGTCGGCACTGCGGCGCTGCGAGTCACTGATCTGCGTCCCGACATCCTCGCCGCTGATCCGCGTCGCCGCGAGCACGCCTTCCGCCTTTTCGACGCTTGCGAGGGCATCGCGGCCGAATTTGCGGGCTATTGCGGGATCGAGCTTGAAGAGGAGTTGCGCTTCGACCTCGTTTTCGCGCACGAGGCGATAGGTCATGCCGGCGATGCGGCAACGGTTGACCCCCAGCGCTTCGCACGCGGCGGCATGTTCCTCCTGCACCTTGGCAATGCGATTGTCGTCGAGGCGGAAAGCATAGGCATAGTTGAAAGCGACGCCGGGCGCCGACGTGACCCCGACGTTGGGCGGACGCACGGCCCGTGCCGAGCTATCCGAAGGAGCCGGGATCGACAGCGGCGTGGCTTCCGCGGCGGCATCGACCGGGGCCATGTCATAGGCAGGAGATCCCTGGACACTCACCGATTCCGAATTTTTTTCCGAACAGCCGACCAGGGCGAGCGCCATCGCGCCCGCTAAGGGCTTGGTTTTCATGAAGTCTCTCCCAACATGCGACTCATGGTCGCATGATATGAAATATCATAATTGAAAGAGTAGACAATCAATTTCAGGCGAGCTTGATGAAGCTGTCCAATACCCTCTTGCTGCCCGCTTGTTCGAACTCGACTTCGAGCTTGTTGCCGTCGATGTCCGTGATGTCGCCATAGCCGAACTTCTCGTGGAACACGCGCATCCCGATCGCGAGGTCCGATCGTGCCTTCGCACCGACCGAGGCGGCGGGGCCGCGTTCCGACGGCGCGGGCGCGCGGGTTATCGTCGACGATTGCGCCGCCGCCCGCTGCCATGCCGGGCCGCGCGTCATCGTGCGCGCGGGCTGGCGTTCGGCGACATGCGCGAAGGGATCGCCCTGCGCCGACCAGTTGGCGCGCCACAGGCTCTGGCCGCCGCCGAAGCTGTTCTCGCTGTCGACATGCTCGGGCGGAATTTCGGCGATGAAGCGGCTGGGGATGCTGCTCACCCACTGGCCATAGATGCGCCGGTTGGCGGCGTGATAAATGCTCGCGCGTTCGCGGGCGCGTGTGATCGCTACATAGGCGAGGCGGCGCTCCTCTTCGAGGCTTTGCACTCCGCCTTCGTCCATCGAGCGTTGCGACGGGAAGACGCCATCCTCCCATCCGGCAAGGAAGACATGGTCGAACTCAAGCCCTTTGGCGGCGTGGATCGTCATGATCGTAACGGTTTCGGTCGTATCGTTGTTGTCGCGGTCCATGACGAGGCTGACATGTTCGAGGAAGGCCTCGAGCGATTCATATTCCTCCATCGCGCGGACGAGTTCGGAGAGGTTCTCAAGCCGGCCCGCGGCCTCGACGCTGCGGTCGGCCTGGAGCATCGCGGTATAGCCCGATTCGTCGAGGATCAGCTGGGTGAGCTCGGGATGCGACAGCTCGTTCGCCTTGGTTTGCCAGCCGCGCATCTGGGCGATGAAATTCGCGAGCTGGCGGCGCGCCTGCGGCGTCAGCTCGTCGGTTTCGGTGATGCGCGACGCGGCATGAAGGAGCGGCGCCTGCTCGATACGCGCAAACTGGTGGATGCGCGCGAGCGCCTTGTCGCCGAGCCCACGCTTGGGGGTGTTGATGATCCGTTCGAAGGCGAGATCGTCGGCGCTCGACTGGACGAGGCGGAGATAGGCGAGCGCGTCGCGGATTTCGGCGCGTTCGTAGAAGCGGAAGCCGCCGACGATGCGGTACGGCATGCCGATGGCGATGAAGCGGTCTTCGAACTCGCGCGTCTGGAACTGCGCGCGGACGAGGATTGCGGCGCGCTCCAGCGACACGCGGCGGCGCTGGAGCGTCTCCAGCTCTTCGCCAATCCGCCGGGCTTCCTCGGGCCCGTCCCACACGCCGACGACGCGGAGCTTGTCGCCGGGTTCGAGGTCGGTCCACAGCGTCTTGCCGAGGCGCCCCGAATTCTGCGCGATCAACGCCGAGGCGGCCGCGAGGATTTGCGGCGTCGAGCGATAATTCTGTTCGAGGCGGATCACGGTCGCGCCGGGGAAATCCTTTTCGAAACGCAGGATGTTCGCGACCTCGGCGCCGCGCCACGAATAGATCGACTGGTCGTCGTCGCCGACACAGCAGATATTCTTCCGTTGCTGCGCGAGCAGGCGGAGCCAGAGATACTGGCTGGCATTGGTGTCCTGATATTCGTCGACGAGGATATATTTGAAGCGATCCTGATATTGCGCAAGCACGTCGCGGTGCGTCTTCAGGATCACCAGCATGTGCAGCAGAAGGTCGCCGAAATCGCAGGCGTTGAGCGTCTTCAGCCGCGCCTGATACAGCGCATAGAAATGCTGGCCTTTGCCGTCGGCGTAGGATTCCTTGTCGGCGGCGTCGAGGTCGGCAGGAACGAGCCCGCGGTTTTTCCATTTGTCGATGAGGCCGGCGAGTTGGCGCGCGGGCCAGCGTTTCTCGTCGAGTCCCTCGGCCTGAATCAGCTGTTTGAGGACGCGCAGCTGGTCGTCGGTGTCGAGGATGGTGAAATTGCTCTGCAGGCCGACAAGCTCGGCGTGGCGGCGCAGCATCTTGGCCGCGATGCTGTGGAAGGTGCCGAGCCATGGCATGCCTTCGACGACGTCGCCGACCATCCGCCCGATGCGTTCGCGCATTTCGCGCGCCGCCTTGTTGGTGAAGGTCACCGCGAGGATTTCGGACGGCCACGCACGGCGCGTCGCCATGATGTGCGCGAGGCGCGCGGTCAGCGCGGCGGTCTTGCCCGTGCCCGCGCCCGCAAGCATCAACACAGGGCCTTCGGTGGTCAGCACCGCTTGGCGCTGCGGGCCGTTGAGGCCCTGCAGATAGGGCGGGTCCGACGGGTCGGGGCGGGTCAGGTCGGGCAGGGAGGCAGGGGTATCGTTCACGCGCGAACGATTAGGGAACAGCGAGCAGGCTGTCCAGTGCGGTGAGGCGAGAGGAAGCGCCCGTTCCGGTGCGCCTCAACTCGTCGATCGTGGCGAGCGCCATTGCGCGATAGGCGGGCAGAAGCTTCGGCGAATAGGCGGCGAGCGCGTCGATATGGTCGCTTATCGTCCGGTCATCGCCGCGCAGCAACGGCCCCGATAAACCTGCAAAACCCTGATCGAGACTGTTTTCCAGCGCTGCCCGGACAAGCGGAGCGAGCAACGCCGCCGGATCGTCGACCCCGGCGTCGGTCAGCGCGTCCGATGCGCCGGCGATCAGCGTCACCAGATGGTTGGACGCATGGCACAATGCGGCGTGATAGAGCGCGCGCCGTTCCTCGGCGATTTCGACGGCGACGCCGTTCAATAGGCCGACAACATGTTTGGCCTGACCGGTGGCTTTGGGTGTCGAGCCGGTGATCGCGAACCGCGCCCCGGCCATGCGCCGCGCCTCGCTTTCGGGGTGTCCGGTGAAGGTCATCGCGGGATGCACCGCTGCCGTCAGTCCGCCCGCCGCGCGGACGGGTTCGAGAATCGCCGCGCCGCTGCGTCCGCTGACGTGGAAGACGAAGGGCGTGCGGCCCGTCGGCAGCATCTTTCCAATGTCAGAGGCAACCTCTGCCAAGGCGTCGTCCGACACCGCGATAGCGATGATATCGCACGCGGCCATCACGCGATCGGCGCCCGCGGCGACGTCGGCACGGCCGATCCGCGCCGCGGCAGCGCGTGCGCGTTCGGGGGAGCGGCTCCAGAGCAGCGGCGGGACGGCCGAATGCGCTGCGAACACGATGGCGAGCGCCTGCGCGACGCGGCCCGCGCCGATGATACCGAACTGGCGGGATGGGGGATTGTCCATGCCAGCGCTGTAACGTGTCGGCGGCGGTTTCGCCAATGTGGCGAACGGGCCTCTTTGGTCACGGCTTTCGATTGACCGAAGTGCATACGGATCATATATGATTCGTATATCGATCAACTGGAAGAGAAGCCCATGGGCATTGTTAAAATCGACGACGACCTGCATGAAGAAGCGCGGCGCGCCAGCACGGTAATGTGCCGGTCGATCAATGCGCAGGCCGAGTTCTGGATGAAGATCGGCATGCTGGCCGAAGCCAATCCGACGCTGTCCTTCAACGATATCGTGCAATCGCAACTCGTTGCGGCGCAGCTGCGCCTCGCGGATGCGGCCGCCGCCTGACATGGTCAAGACCCCGGACGAACTGGCGCTGATGCGCGTATCGGGCAAGCTGCTGGCGTCGGTTTTCGAAATGCTGGACGGGCTGGACCTGACCGGCATGTCGACGATGCAGGTCAACGACCTTGTCGATCGCTTCATCAGCGTCGACCTTGCCGCCCGTCCGGCGAGCAAGGGGCAATATGGGTTCCAATATGTCCTGAACTGCTCGATCAACCATGTCGTCTGTCACGGCGTGCCCGATCCGGACGATATCATCCGCGACGGCGACATCATCAACCTCGACATCACGCTCGAAAAGAACGGCTTCATCGCCGATTCGAGCAAGACCTATCTGGTGGGCGATGTTCCGCCGGCGGCAAGGCGGCTGGCGCGCGTCGCGCAGGAGGCCATGTGGAAGGGCATCGGCCAGGTGCGCCCCGGGGCGTATCTGGGGGACATCGGCTTCGCGATCGAGCGGCATGCCAAAAAGAACGGCTATTCGGTCGTGCGAGAATATTGCGGGCACGGCATCGGTCGCGAGATGCACGAGGAGCCGCAGGTGCTGAATTACGGAAGGCCGGGAACGGGCCTGAAGCTGCGCGAGGGCATGGTCTTTACCATCGAGCCGATGGTGAATCAGGGCACCCGCAAGGTTACGACGGCACGCGACGGATGGACCGTCGTGACCAACGACCGCAAACTCTCCGCCCAATTCGAACATACGGTCGCCGTGACGGGCAATGGCGTCGAGGTCTTGACGCTGCGCCGCGACGAGACACCGATGCTGGAACGACGGGGGTAATATCCCGACGGGCGTCCTTTAGCGAAGGTCGGGACTTTATCTTGACATTCTCTGCATCTACGGTCGGGCGATGCACGCATATCCCACAATCCGGCTGGCGAGCGCCGCCGCGGTGATTTCGATTCTTTCGGCCTGTGCCGGCGGCAATTTCCGGCCCGTGGCCGACGCGCCGGTCCGGATCGGGCCAGCCTATTCGATCCGCGGCACGACCTATGTGCCCGCCGCCGCCCCCGCCTATGACGCGGTCGGCTATGCCAGCTGGTACGGTAGCGAGTCCGGCGACCGCACAGCCAATGGCGAACAATTCCGTCCGGGCTGGATCACCGCGGCACACACGACGCTGCCTTTGCCGACCTATGTCGAGGTGACCGCGCTCGACACCGGCCGCCGTGTCCTCGTGCGCGTCAACGATCGTGGCCCATTTGCGCTCGGGCGGATCATCGACCTCTCGCGCGGCGCCGCCGAAGAGCTCGGTATCAAGGCACAGGGCCACGCCCCGGTGCGCGTGCGCCGTGTCGAACCGTCGGAAAAGGACCGCAAACGGCTTCGCGAGGGCAAGCCCGCCAAGGGGCTCCAGCCTTTGTCGGGGCAGGAACTACAACGGCTTAGGGCACAGCTTCCGGTGAAGGGGCGCTAGGCGGAGCGCATTCCGGCTTGCGCCGGACCGGGGAACGCGTTCAAAGCGGCGCCGATATCGAAAGGCGTTCACCTTGGATCTGGCACCCTATCGCGCGCATCGGCGCATCCTGACCGCGAGCCTTGTCGGCACCGCGGTCGAATTTTACGATTTCTATATCTATGGCACCGCGGCGGCGCTTGTATTCGGGCCGCTTTTTTTCCCGAAAAGTTCGGACTCGGCGCAGCTGATGTACAGCTTCATGACCTTTGGCCTTGCTTTCTTCGCGCGGCCGGTGGGGGCGATCGTCTTCGGCCATTATGGCGACCGGATCGGGCGCAAGTCGACGCTTGTCGCTTCACTGATGCTGATGGGCGCGTCGACGTTGCTGATCGCCTTCCTGCCGACCTATGCGATGGTTGGGTGGATCGCGCCGCTCTTGCTCTGCATCCTGCGCTTTGGGCAGGGCTTCGGGCTCGGGGGCGAATGGGGCGGGGCGGCGCTGCTCGCGGTCGAGAATGCGCCGCCGGGGTGGAAATCGCGCTTTGGGATGTTCCCGCAATTGGGGGCGCCGGTGGGTTTCATCGCGGCGAACGGACTGTTCCTGTTACTCGGGCTGGGCCTCAGCGACGCAGATTTCGCCGCGTGGGGCTGGCGCATTCCGTTCCTGCTGTCGGCGGTGCTCGTCGGGCTGGGGCTGTGGGTGCGGCTCAAGATCACCGAGACGCCCGACTTTGCCGAGGCGCTGGAGAATAAGGCGCCGGTCGCGGTGCCGCTCGGCGACCTGTTCCGGCATCATCTGGTTGCGACGCTCGCAGGGACGTTCGCGGTGGTCGCCTGTTTCGCGATTTTCTATCTCGCGACGAGCTTTGCGCTCGGGCACGGGACGCAGACGCTTGGATATCCCAAGGAGCAGTTCCTGCTGATCCAGCTCGGCGCGATCCTGTTCATGGCGGTGGGAATCATTTTCGCAGGCTATGTCAGCGACGTGTCGAGCGAACAGCGCGTATTGACCTGGGGCTGCGGCGCGACGGTGCTCGTGGGGTTTGTGTTCGGGCCGGCGCTGGCGTCGGGAAGCTGGCTGCTCATCTTCCTTGGCCTCGCGACGGCGCTCTTTGTGATGGGGCTCGTTTATGGCCCGCTCGGCAGCTGGCTGACCGGCCTGTTTCCTGTGCATGTCCGCTATACCGGCGCGTCGGTCGCTTTCAATGCGGGCGGGATATTGGGCGGCGCGATGGCGCCGATCATCGCGCAGGCGCTCGCCGAATGGGGTGGGACCGCCACGGTTGGCTTCTATCTCGCGATCGCGGGCGTGGTGAGCTGGCTGGGTCTGCTGATGGTCCGGCGGCGGGGGATCAGGCGGGACGCCTGACGCGAAAACGGTCGAAGAGGCGGCCGTCGATCGCGACGAGACCTGCGGCGATCAGCGCCATACCGATCCAGTGCCGCGGTAGTAGCACTTCGCCGAGCAGCAGGGTGCCGAGGAGGATCGCGGTGACCGGAATGAGGAGCGTGACGAGCAGCGCGTTGGTCGCACCGGCGCGCGCGATCAGGCTGAAATAGAGGAAATAGGCGACCGTTGTCGAAAGCAGCGCGAGCCCGCCGATCGCAAAGAGCGTGGTCGTGCCGGGAAGGGCAAGCTGCCACGGGGCGTCGACGAACAGCGCGACCGGCAAAATGAGCAGTGTGCCCGCGACAAGCTGCCCCGTCGCGACGTCGAGCGGGCCGACGCCCCAAGCGCGGAACCGGCGGCCGTAAACCCCGGCGAGCGCGTAGCAGAAGGTCGCGCCAAGGCAGGCGAGTTGTGCGGAGAGGCTGGTGCCTACCCCCGACAGCGCACCGCCGCCGATCATTACCGCGACCCCGGCGATGCCCGCGCCGACACCGACGAGTTTCGCGGGCGTGGCCTTTTCATCGGGGGTGAAAAGATGCGCGACGATCACGCCCCAGAGCGGGGTGGTCGCGTTGAGAATCGAGGCGAGGCCGCTTGCGATCTGGGTCTGCGCATAGGCGAAAAGCGAGAAGGGGAGCGCAGTGTTGAGCAGGGCGAGAAGAAAAAGCGCGGGCCAAAGCCCGGCGCGGCGCGGCATAACGCGGCGGGTAGCGGCCATGAAGCCCAGCATCAGCAACGATGAGAGGCCAAGGCGGGCGAGGACCAGGGTGAAGGGCGGAACCTCGCGCAGCGCTATGCCCAGAAAGAAGAAGGAGCCTCCCCACAGGATCGAGAGCAGGATCAACATGCCCCATTCGGCGGCGCCCATCCGGAAGTTGATCGGTGCTGTCATGACGGGGCCCTAGCGGCGAACGGAACGGCGAAGCATCCCGCTTCTTGCGGTCAAAGCCGGCCCGCCCGGACCAGCAGCGTCAGCTTCGCCTTGCCGACCTTGCGTTCGGCATCGATCTCGAAGCCTGCGACGTCGACCGCTTCATTGTGCGCGGTCTCGATCGACACCCAGCTGTCGGCGCCGATCCAGCCGAGGCGGTTGAGCTTATCGAGCGCGACGCTGCCCGCTCCGGTGTCGTAGGGCGCGTCGAGCAACAGCAGATCGTAGGTGCGCTTGGCGGGGCCGAGGCTCATCACCGAGCCGGCGCGGATGTCGGCGCTTGCGGTGGCCTCCAATGCGCCCAGATTCTTGCGCAACACGTCGAGCGCGTCGCGATCCTGCTCGGCGAACAGGCATTGTTCGGCGCCGCGCGACAGCGCCTCGATCCCGAGCGCGCCCGACCCCGCGAAGAGATCGGCGACGACCAGTCCCTCGAAACTGCCGACGCGGCTCGTCAGCATCGAGAAGAGCGTCTCGCGCGTGCGGTCGGCGGTCGGGCGCGTCGCGTCATTCTTGGGCGCGAGCAGCTTGCGGCCGCGCCATTCGCCAGCGATGACGCGCATCACCCGAGGTGCCGCCGGAACCTGAACAATTCGTCGCGCGGGACGACATCGACCGCGCCGAGCGGCATGCCGCCGAGTTCGAACGCGCCGTAACGCGTGCGGATCAGGCGGCTGACCTGCAACCCGAAATGTTCGAGCACCTTGCGGACTTCACGGTTCTTGCCTTCGGTCAGCGTCATTTCGACCCACTGGTTGCGGCCCGTGCGGCGTTCGAGGTTGGCGTCGATCTTGCCGTAGCGGACGCCGTCGATCTCGATCCCCATCGCGAGCTCCTCGAGCTGCGCTTGGCTGATGTCGCCGAACGCGCGCGCGCGATAGGTGCGCTCGACGCCGCTCGCGGGCAGTTCGAGCTGGCGCTTGAATTCGCCGTCGTTGGTGAGGAGCAAAAGCCCCTCGGTATTATAGTCGAGACGGCCGACGGGCATCAGGCGCGGCAGGTCCTTGGGCAGCAGATCGTAGATCGTTTTGCGTCCCTTGGGATCGCGCGCCGCGGTGATGCAGCCCGCGGGCTTGTTGAAGCGGTAGAGGCGCGTCGAGACGGGCTTGGCAACTGGGTTGCCGTCGACGGTCAATCCTTCGAGCGAGGTGAGCAGCGGGGCGGGATGGACGATGACCTGCCCATTGAGCGCGATGCGGCCTTCTTCAACCATGCGTTCGACGTCGCGGCGCGAGCCGACGCCGGCGCGCGCGAGCAGTTTGGCGATGCGCTGCGGTCCGTCCTCGCGCTCGGCCTCGGCGGGTTTGGTTTTGAGCGCGGTTGCGGCGCCGCGTGCGGCGCGGCGGCCCTTGGGGGCGTCGCGGTCTGCGGTGGGGCGAGGCGTCGAGCGGGGTGGACGGCGTGTCGTCATCGGAACGGATGCGGCTTTCTTGTCGTTTTCAAGGAAAATAGTGTTGCGTTGTGATCACGCTCATAGCCGGAAAAGACTCGCTTCGTCGATGGCAAGCAGAAGCAATCTTGCAGGACGGCGCGGAGCGAGTCATGGCGATGTTAAAGGGAGTCGTCATGCTCTTCGCCCACCGCCCCACCTGCATCAAGCGGTTGCTGATCATCGAGGATGATCCGCTGACCGCGTTCGACAATGAGCACACGTTGAAACTCAGCGGGTACGACATCGTCGCAACGGTCGATTCGGGCGAGGCCGCGGTGGCGATTATGGCCGCCGAGCCGATCGACGCGGTCGTTCTGGATCTGGGGCTGGCGGGCCATATGACGGGGCGCGAGGTCGCGCGTCTCGCACGCGATCGCGGTATTGCAGTGCTGCTGGTGACCGGCCAGTGCCCCGAGGACGGCGCCGACATCGCGGTCGCCTGCCTCGGCAAGCCGCACAGCGCCTCTGCGCTCGTCGCGGCGCTGCGTGCGGTCGAGACGATGGCGTGCAAGAATCAGGCGCCGCGCAAGGTCAGCGGCCTCACGACCTTTTGGCGTCCCGAAGCGGCGTGAGATGCGACGGACCGACCGCGCACGGCGGATCGGCAGCCAATTAGCCGCTTCCAATTTGTCCCCAACGCTTTAGGCCAAGATATGACCGGCCGCGGCCCGTCACAGGTCTAAAAGGGGGAATATGATGGCGACAGATGCGGCGATGCCGGCACCGAAGGGGTGGCGCGACAGTCTGCGACCCTATCTGGAGCCTGCGCCCCTTGCTGCACTGTTCCTTGGCATATCGTCGGGTTTCCCGTTCGCGATGATCGGCGCGACGCTGACGACACGGCTCGCGCAGGACGGTATCGAGAAGTCATCCGTCACCGCCTTTGCGCTGACCTTTCTCGCCTATAATCTGAAATGGGCATGGGCCCCCGCGATCGACCGATTCCGCATCCCTGTCCTCGGGCGGATCGGCCAGCGGCGATCGTGGCTGATCCTTGTCGGCGCGCTTGTTTTCGTCGCTGTGTCGGTGCTGGGCAATCTCGATCCAAAGGCGTCGCTTGCGGTCGTCGCGCTCGCGGCGATCGCGGTCGGACTCGCCGGCGCGACCTATGACATCGTAATCGACGCCTATCGCATCGAACTGCTTGCGCCAGAACAATTGGGCACGGGGTCGGGCATGTCGCAATATGGCTGGCGCATCGGTGCGGCGGTGGCGGGCGCCCTGGCGCTCGTTGTCGCCGAACGCGCCGGTTGGGGCGTTGCCTATATGGTGTGCGCCGCGCTGGTCCTCCCGGCAATCATCACCGGGTTGGTGATGGGCGAGCCCGAACGCAAGATCGGGCGGCATTGGCCGGCGTTCCTGTCGCGTGCCCACTACGCGCTCTTCATTGGCAGCTTCCCGGTTGCGTTTCTGATCGCGCGGCAGATCGACCTATGGCTCGGCGTCGACATCCTGACGCTGATGGTCCTGGTCGGATATTTGTTCCCATTGTTCGACCTGAGTGCCCGGCGCGCCCGTGACATCGGGTGGAGCGGGCACATCAACTGGATCATCGCGCTGCCGGCGCTGGCGCTGGTCGCGGTGCTGGCGGCGGATTGGGGGACGATCGCGGCCTATGTCGGGTCGACGCTGCTTTGGGTCGTCCTTGCCGTGGGAGCGCTCGTCATCGGGGCGCTGCTCGCGCTGCCGACTAAATCGCGCGAAGGGCAGGCCGCCGACAAGGGCGCGGTCGGGCCGCTGGCGGAATTTTTCTCGCGCGAGGGGGCAATCCTGATCCTCTTCTTCCTGCTGCTCCACAAGATCGGCGACACGCTCGCCAACCTGACCTTCAGGTTGCTGTTCGAGGATCTCGGCTACACCAATGACGAAATCGCCTTTTACGATGTCGGCCTGGGTTTCTGGGCGCTGCTCGCCGGGGTGTTCGTCGGCGGGATCATCTACGCGCGGCTCGGCATGAAACGGTCGGTGTTGCTCAGCCTCGTCCTGATGGCGATTTCGAATTTCAGCTTTGCGGGCCTTGCCGCTGCCGGGCACAGCAATTGGGGCATGGCCGGCGCGATCGGGTTCGAGAATTTCGCCAGCGGGATCGGCGGCGTCTGCGTTGTCGCCTATCTGTCGGCACTGGCCGATCTGCGCTTTACCGCGACTCACTTCGCGCTTTTCTCGGCCGCCGCGAGTATCCTCGGGCGGTTCCTCACCGGGACCAGCGCGGGCCAGCTGATCGAACAGTTCGGCTATGTCGATTTCTATCTCCTGACGACTGCTTTGGCGGTTCCCGGCATCCTGATCTTCTGGTGGATGATGCGGTCGGGGCTGGTCGATCGCTCGATCGGTACGGCGGGCGAGGTCGAGATACCCGAAGCGTCGCCTCAGGCCGTCAGTCCGGAAACTGCAGGTTCGCGCTGAGCACTTCGCCGGCGAGATAGAGCGAGCCGGCGATCAGGACGATTTCGCGCGCGGGATCGACAGCGAGATCGCTCAGTGCGTCGGCAACCGAAGCGGCCGCCTTCGCATCGGCGCCAAACGCGGCGGCGCCATGATGCTCGTGCCCCGGAACGGGGACGACGGTCAGGCTGGCGAGGCGATCGGCCAGCGGCGCGACAATAGCCGCCGGATCCTTGTTCGCGAGCATGCCGGTGATCAGATGGACGCGCCGCGGCTCGTCCGCGAACTGGCGTGCGAGCGCGAGACCCGCATCGACATTATGCGCACCGTCGAGCCAGATTTCAGTGCCGCCAGGCAACAACGCGGCGAGGGGGCCGGTGCCGAGGCGCTGCATGCGGCCCGGCCAGAAGGCGTCCGCGACGCCGTGCGCGATCGCTTCGTCGGTCGGCTGCGGACCGGGGGCGAGGCGCAGCATCGCGATGGCGAGCCCGGCGTTGCGCATCTGGTGCGGCCCGGCCATGCGCGGACGCATCGGCTCCGCTACCGAACCCAGTTTCGAGGTCCAGCGAAAGCTGTCGCCGCTGGCCTCTATCGCCCACCCGTTCCCTTCGGGAAATAGCGTGGCGCCGACAGAGGCGACCTTGGCGGCGATGATGTCGCGCACGCCCGGCGGATAGTCGAACGTTGCCACGGGCGTGTCGGGTTTGATGATTCCCGCCTTTTCCCACGCGATGCGCATCGCCGGATTGTCGGGTGTTCCCGTTTCGGGGGCCAGCAGGAAGGCTTCATGGTCGATGCCGAGCGAGGCGATGCCGCAGACCGCGGGCGGCGGAATGATGTTGGTGGCGTCGAGCCGCCCGCCGAGGCCCACCTCGATGATACAATCGTCGGCGGGGATGCGCGCGAAGGCGAGGAAGGCAGCGGCGGTGGTGACCTCGAAGAAGCTCGCCTGCAGGTCGGCGGCTTCGTCGAGCACCTCCTCGAGCAAGGCGGCGAGCAGCGCGTCATCGATCAGCGTTCCGGCGAGGCGGATGCGTTCGTTGAAGCGGACAAGGTGCGGGCTGGTGTAGGCGTGGACGTGCCGTCCGCTCGCTTCGAGGATCGCGCGGAGGTAGGCACAGGTCGATCCCTTGCCGTTGGTCCCCGCGACATGGAAGGTGCGCGGAAGCTGAAGATGCGGGTTACCGAGACGCGCGCAAAGTTCGGCGATGCGCTCGAGCCCGAGGATGTCGCGGCCCGGTGATAGGGCTGCGAGGCGATCGAGTTGGGCCTGCACCGCAGGGTCGCTGGAACGAGCGTGATCTGCCATATCAGTAGGGAAGCGGTATGCCTGCGTTCACACAGGTTTCTTCGTACCTGTTTCGCGCGCCCTTCAGTATGTCCAACGCTTCCGCAATCAAATCCATTCGCTCATTTTCATCGAGCAAAGCTGAATCCAACAGGCTGACCAAATTGTTCAAGGAATCGCCTTGGACAACAACGCCCGGAAAATTCCGGCCGGGGAGTTGGACAACCGCATAGTTTGTTGCTGGCGAGAGCAACGTTGCCGTGCTCATGCCGCCTTCTCGGGCGCGAGATAGCCGATCAGTCGTCCCAGCGTCTCGGGCAATTCCTTGCGATGCACGACCATATCGATCATCCCGTGATCGAGCAGATATTCGGCGCGCTGGAAACCTTCGGGCAGTTTTTCGCGGATCGTATTCTCGATTACGCGCTGACCCGCAAAGCCGATCAATGCCTTGGGCTCGCTGATCTGGATATCGCCGAGCATCGCATAGCTGGCGGTGACGCCGCCCGTGGTCGGATCGGTCAGGAGCACAATATAGGGAAGGCCGGCGCGGCGCAGGCGCGCGAGCGCGACGGTGGCGCGCGGCATCTGCATCAGCGACAGCGTACCCTCCTGCATGCGCGCGCCGCCGGCGGCGGTGATTGCGAGATAGGGACAGCCGCGCCTGATCGCTTCCTCGACCCCGGCGACGAAAGCTTCGCCCACGGCGACGCCCATCGATCCGCCCATGAAGGCAAAATCCTGGACGCCGATCACGACGGGTTGGCCGTCGATCTTGCCCGCCGCATTCTGATAGGCATCGCGGTCGCCGGTCTGCGCGCGCGCCGCCTTGATGCGGTCGACATATTTCTTGGTGTCGCGAAACTTCAGCGGGTCTTCGGGCGCCGCTGGTGCGCTGATCAGTTCGTGGAGGCCGCCATCGAACAGCTGCGCGAAACGCTCGGTCGCGCCGATGCGGTCGTGATGATCGCAGCGCGGGCAGACGTTGAGATTGTCTTCCCATTCCTTGACGAACACCATCTGCTGGCACTGGCGACATTTGTGCCAGAGATTGTCGGCGGTGTCGCGTTTCGCCCCGAAGGGCAGCGCGTTGCGAACGCGGTCGAGCCAGCTCATGCGGCGATCTCCTTTGCGCCGTGGATAGCATCGGCGAGCGAACGGGTGAAGGTCTCGACATAAGGCGCGGCGGCGTCGCCATGCTGCGCGATGATGTCGATGAAGGCCGATCCGACGACGACGCCGTCGGCGACCTTGGCGATCGGGGCCGCCTGTTCGGGGGTGCGGACGCCAAACCCTACGGCGACGGGAAGGTCGGTGGCGGCTTTGAGGCGTGCAACAGCTTCGTCGATGCTCGCCTGCGCCGCTTGTTGCTGGCCGGTGATCCCGGCGACCGAGACATAATAAAGGAAACCACCCGCGCCATCGAGCACCGCGGGCAAGCGCGCCGGGTCGGTGGTGGGCGTGGCAAGACGAATCAGGTCAACGCCAGCAGCGCGAAGGCTCGGGCCGAGTTCGGCGTCCTCCTCTGACGGAATGTCGACACAGATCACGCCATCGACGCCGGCCTTGGCGCATTCCGCGGCGAACCAGTCGGCGCCGCGGATCGTCATCGGGTTTGCGTAACCCATCAGGACAAGCGGGGTTTCGGGATGGCGCTGCCGGAAATCGGTAGCGATGGCGAAGATGTCGGCGGTGGTCGTGCCTTTCGCGAGGCTGCGCAAATTCGCGGCCTGGATCGCGGGGCCGTCGGCCATCGGATCGGTGAAGGGCATGCCAAGCTCGATCACATCGGCGCCCCCCGCGACGAGCGCGTCGAGGTTCGCGGCGGTGTCGCCGTCGCCCGCGGTAATGAAGGCCACAAGCGCGGGATGGGGCTTGGCGAAGGAGGCGGCGAAGCGGGTCATCGGGAAGGCGCCCTCAAATAAAAGACAATCGCGAACACGGCAGCAATGCTCGCATTATAGGCCAGTCTTGCGGAGGCGAGATTCCAGGCGTCGAAATTCAAGCCATGCCGAAACAGCAGGTCGGCGAACGACAAGACGACCAGAAAGAGGCAGAAATCGGTAAAAATCCGAACCGGCTTCGATTGCATTACAGCTCCACCCCCAGCGCATCCGCCACGGTGAAGATATCCTTGTCGCCGCGGCCCGAGCAGTTGACGATGATGATCTTGTCCTTGCCCAGCGTCGGGGCGATGCGTTCGGCGGCGGCGATCGCGTGAGCGGATTCGAGCGCCGGAATGATGCCTTCGAGCTTGGTGAGCTTCTGGAAGCTCGCGAGCGCTTCATCGTCAGTGACGGGTTCGTAGCGGACGCGGCCGATTTCGTGGAGCCAGCTATGTTCGGGGCCGATGCCGGGATAGTCGAGACCCGCCGAGATGCTGTGCGCCTCGGTGATCTGGCCGTCCTCGTCCTGCAACAGATAGGTCTTGTTGCCGTGGAGAATGCCTGGGCGCCCGCCCGCGAGGCTGGCGGCGTGCTTCTTGTCGAGCCCTTCGCCCGCGGCCTCGACGCCGACGATTTCGACGTCTGCATCGTCGAGGAAGGGATGGAAGAGGCCGATCGCGTTCGATCCGCCGCCGACGGGAGCGATCAGCATGTCGGGGAGGCGACCTTCGGCCTCAAGGATCTGTTCACGCGCTTCGTCGCCGATCACCGACTGGAAATCGCGGACGAGCTCGGGATAGGGGTGCGGGCCCGCGACGGTGCCGATGATGTAAAAGGTGTCGTGGACGTTCGCGACCCAATGGCGCAGCGCCTCGTTCATCGCATCCTTCAGCGTCTTGGCGCCCGATTCGACTGCGACGACTTCGGCGCCGAGCAATTTCATGCGGAACACGTTCGGCTGCTGGCGTGCAACATCGACCGCGCCCATGAAGATGGTGCAGGGCAGGCCGAACAGCGCGGCGACGGTTGCGGTCGCGACGCCGTGCTGGCCGGCGCCGGTTTCGGCGATGATCTTCGTCTTGCCCATGCGCTTGGCGAGCAGGATCTGGCCGATGCAATTGTTGATCTTGTGTGCGCCGGTGTGGTTGAGATCCTCGCGCTTGAGGTAGATCTTCGCGCCGCCAAGATGCTCGGTCAGCCGTTCGGCGAACCACAGCGGGCTCGGGCGCCCGACATAATGTTTGAGCAGATAGTCGAACTCGGCCTTGAACGCGGGGTCGGCCTGCGCGGCGCGATAGTGACGCTCGAGATCGAGGATCAGCGGCATCAGCGTTTCGGCGACATAGCGGCCGCCGAACTGGCCGAAATGGCCGCGTTCGTCGGGGCCGGAGCGAAGGCTGTTGGGTAAGTCGGTCATCGACCCGCCGCTTTAAGGAAAGCCGCGATCTTGTCCACATCCTTGACGCCCGGCGCGCTTTCGACGCCCGACGAAACGTCGACGAGCGGCGCGCCGGTTTCTGCGATGGCCTGCGCGACATTCTCGGGGGTGAGGCCGCCCGCAATGCCCCAGTCGATGCCGTGGCGATGGTTTTTGAGCAGCGACCAGTCGAAACGCGTGCCGGTGCCGCCCGGCATGGCGGCGGCGGGCGCATCGAACAGGATGCGATCGGCGACGCCATGATATTTCTGCATCCGCACGAGCGTGTCGGCGTCCTTAAGGCCGATGGCCTTCCACACTTCGGCGGGTGTCAGCCGCTTTACGACACCCAGCCATTCGGGGGTTTCGGTGCCGTGGAACTGGACGATGTCGGGGCGCACCATGCCGAGCGCGTCGCCGGTGAGTTGCTGCGGTGCGTTGACCAACAGCAGCGCAACCTTGATGTCGGCCGCGCCCGCGCGTTTGCGCAGCTCGGCCGCGGTCTTGAGGTCGACATAGCGCGGGCTCGGCTCATAGTGATTGAGGCCGATGTGCGTCGCGCCGTGACGGATGGCGGCATCGACCTCTTCGATCGTCTTGAGGCCGCAGATTTTGACGAGTGGGGGCATGGTCAGACTCTAATTTGTCCGTTCGCATCGAGCGAAGTCGAGAGGCCCCTCGATCTTGCGCTGCTCCGATGGGTGTCTCGACTTCGCTCGACACGAACGGGAATGGGAAAGGGCTTTAAAGCGTCGCTTCAATCTCGCGCGCGGCGAGGTCGGGGTCCGCCGACTGGCTGATCGGGCGGCCGACGACGAGGATCGAGGCGCCGTCGGCCATCGCCTGTGCCGGCGTGACGACGCGTTTCTGATCGCCGATCTTGCCGTTCGCGGGGCGCACCCCGGGGACGACGTAAAAGCCACCGGGCCAAGCCTTGCGCGCTGCTTTCACCTCCTGTCCCGAACAGACAATGCCGTCGAGGCCGGCTTCGCGGGCTAGCGCCGCCAGGCGGACGACTTGATCGTGGGGGTTGCCGCCGACGCCGATGTCTTCCAGATCGGGCGCGTCGAGGCTGGTGAGCACGGTCACCGCGACGACCTTGGTATTCGTGCCCGCGGATGCCTTCGCCTCTTCGAGCATCGCGCGGCCGCCCGCGGCGTGGACGGTGATGATTGCCGGTTCGAGCGAGCGCAGCGCCTGGATCGCCTTGGCGACGGTGTTGGGAATGTCGTGGAGCTTGAGATCGAGAAAGATCGGCAGGCCCAGCTTCGCCATTTCATGCACACCGTGATGCCCGTTGGCGCAGAAGAATTCGAGACCGAGCTTCAGCCCGCCGACGTGGCGCCGCACCTTTTGCGCCAGCGTCAGCGCGGCATCGAGGTGCGTGGTGTCGATGGCGAGATAAAGCGGTGAAGTCATGGCTTGTCCGTGGAGAAAAGGTCGGATGGGGCGGGCGGGATGTCGTTGACCGGCGTTGCGGTGGGGGTGACTTCGACGGGGCGGTTGGCGAGCGCGCGCAAATCGGCCGCCTGCCGCTCGCTGGCGTCGAGGCGGCGCTTCATCGACCAGCGCGTCGTGCGCAGCGCGATCCACATCGGCACGCTGCCGATAAGGAACGCTGTGAGGATCAACACGGGCAATTTGGTGTCGAGCACCTGTCCCGGCCAGATTGTGACGGTGACTGGAATCCAGTTCGCCATCGCGAAAATGACGAGGATGGCGGTCAACGAGACCCAGATGATCGTTCGCAGGATGCCCACTTCGTCTTGCTCCTCTGTCGGTCTGGCGCCGACCCTATGACAGATTGCCGCGCGATTCCAGTCCGGGAGCTATGCCGCCCCGAACACCCGGTCGAAGATCGTGTCGACGTGCTTCATATGATAGCCGAGGTCGAACAGCGCGGTCAGCTCGTCGGCCGAGAGCTTTGCGGTGACGTCGGTATCGGCCTTGAGCAGTTCGAGCAGCGAGAGCTGGCCGTCCGAATCCCAGACCTTCATCGCGTTGCGCTGGACGAGGACATAGCTTTCTTCGCGGCTCGCGCCTGCCTGCGTCAGCGCGAGCAGGACGCGCTGCGAATGGACGAGCCCGCCCATGCGGTCGAGATTCTTCTGCATCCGCGCGGGGTAAACGAGCAGCTTGTCGACCACGCCGGTCAGGCGTCCGAGCGCGAAGTCGAGCGTGATCGTCGCGTCGGGGCCGATGAAGCGTTCGACCGACGAGTGGCTGATGTCGCGCTCGTGCCACAGCGCGACATTTTCCATCGCGGGGATCGCGGCGCTGCGCACCATGCGCGCGAGGCCGGTCAGATTCTCGGTCAGGATCGGGTTGCGCTTGTGTGGCATCGCCGACGAGCCCTTCTGGCCCGGCGAGAAATATTCCTCGGCCTCGAGCACTTCGGTGCGCTGGAGATGGCGGACTTCGACCGACAGCCGTTCGATCGACGACGCGACGACGCCGAGCACCGCGAAGAACATCGCGTGGCGGTCGCGCGGGATCACCTGCGTCGAAACGGGCTCGATCGCGAGTCCGAGCTTGGCCGCGACATGCGCCTCGACGCGCGGATCGATATTGGCGAAGGTGCCAACCGCGCCCGAAATGGCGCAGGTCGCGATTTCGGCGCGCGCGGCCTGGAGGCGCAGCTTGCATCGCGAAAATTCGGCATAGGCTTCGGCGAGCTTGAGCCCGAAGGTCACCGGCTCGGCGTGGATGCCGTGGCTGCGGCCGATCGTCGGGGTGAGCTTATGTTCATAGGCGCGGCGCTTGATCGCCCCGAGCAGCGCGTCGAGATCGGCGAGCAATATGTCGGCCGCCTGACTGAGCTGAACCGCGAGGCAGGTGTCGAGCACGTCCGAGCTGGTCATGCCCTGGTGCATGAAGCGCGCTTCGTCGCCGACATTCTCGGCAACCCACGTCAGGAAGGCAATGACATCATGCTTGGTAACCGCCTCGATCGCGTCGATCGCGGCGACGTCGATCACCGGGTTCGTTGCCCACCAGTCCCAGAGCGCCTTGGCGGCCGATTTCGGCACGGTGCCGAGTTCGGCAAGGGCGTCGGTCGCGTGCGCTTCGATCTCGAACCAGATGCGAAACCGATTCTCGGCCGACCAGATCGCGGTCATTTCCGGCCGTGCGTAACGCGGAACCATTGAATTTCCTTCCTTTTCGGGCGCCTTATCGCGGAATCCACGCGGAACCACGATGGGGCGCCCCGTAGCAGGGACGGGGCGTTTCGCCAAATGCCGAGGGCGCGCAACTTTGCGGAAAGACGATGGGTTGCTCCTATGCCCCATCAGAAAGGCGACGGGTCGCAGTGACCATCGAAGTCGCCGTTACAGGAGAATAAATGTGTTGAAACAAGTGCTTTTGATTGGCGCGGCGGCTGTCAGTTTCCCCGCTTTGGCCCAGACGACTGCCCCGGCCGAAGAGCCGGCCCCCACGACGCAGTCGCAGCCGGCGCCGACCGACACCACGGCCCCCGCGCCCGATAGCAAGCCGACGGACGAAACGAAGCCGACGGATGAAACGGCGCCCACCGAGGACGCGACCCCGAGCGATACGCCCCCCGCGGCTGAGCCCGCCCCTCCGGCTGACCAGCCTGCTCCGGATTCCGAAGAAAAGCCCGAAGCGGAACCCGAATAACCCCGCACACAGGAGATAGACCATGTTGAAACAGATGCTTTTGATCGGCGCCGCTGCCGTGAGTTTCCCGGCCCTGGCTCAGACGACTGCCCCAGCGTCGGACCCGACCACACCGCCGGCGGCGAGCGAGCCGGCTCCGGCACCCGACGCATCGACGCCCCCGGCTGAACCCGCCCCGGCACCCGATGCGTCGACCCCGCCGGCTTCGGGCCAGGCCGCGCCTTCGGGTGGAGCGGCAACGCCGACCCAGATTGCGCAGATCGTCGACCAGGAATTCCCGACCTATGACGGGGATAAGAATGGCGACCTGAACGAAACCGAGTTCGGCGCGTGGATGAAGAAGCTGCGTGCAGCGACCGATCCGAGCGCGGACGTCGAATCGGCCGAGGTGAAGACCTGGATTGGTCAGGCTTTCGCATCGGCAGATGGCGACAAGTCGGGCGCGGTCAACAAGACCGAATTGACCGGTTTCCTGTCGCGCGGCGCCTAAACGGCGTCCCGCGGGGTGGTGCAGCCGTCGGAGCGATCCGGCGGCTGCATCGCCGTTTGCAGCAAGCTAAGCCGTTTGCAGCCAGCTAAGCGGGTTGCTCGACCGCGACGATCGTCAACCGGTGTTCGATGCCACCGCGATCGGGCCAGTTGATCGACTGGCCGACGCTGAGGCCGATCAGGCCCGCCCCGATCGGCGTCAGGATCGACATCCGCCCGGCCGATATGTCGGCTTCGGCGGGATATACGAGGCGCACTGTCCGTTCGGCGCCGGTTTTTTCATCGATGAACGTGACGTTGGAGCCCATGGTCACGACGTCGGGCGGGATTCTGGTGCGTTCGCAGATCGCGGCGCGATCGATCTCATCGAGCAGCAATTCATAGAAGCGAACCGAATCGCGCTGCTGCTGCAGGGTCAGTTCGGTCAGCACGTCGGCTTCGCTGTCGATCATGCGGATATGGGGCATCGCGGCCCCGTTTCTCTTCTTGGTCATGGCGCGGACTTTCCGGCTGGCGCGCGGCGGCTGGCCACGCGCGGCAATGTCTGGACGGAAGGTGCCCCGGGTTCGGGGCGAGCGCGCCGGAACCCGGGGCTAAATGCCCGCGAGAAGCTGTCCCCCGTGATGGCGGAAATGGAGAAGGCTGCGCCGAATCTGCATGGCCCCGATGATGTGGCCGCGGGCGGCGGAAGTCAAATTTGGCTAGAGCAGCCCCATCGCGCGAAAGCTGCGGTAATCGGACCCGCCGATAATGATGTGATCGTGGAGCGCGATTCCAAGTTTCGCGGCGGCGCCGGCGATATCCTTGGTGATCGCGATATCCTGCCGGCTCGGTTCGGGGCTGCCGCTGGGGTGGTTGTGGACAAGGATGATCGCCGAAGCGCCGAGTTCGAGCGCGCGCTTGATGACTTCGCGAACATAGATCGCCGACTGGTCGATCGACCCTTCGCTCACGAGTTCGTCGCGGATCAGCATGTTGCGCGAATTGAGATAGAGCACGCGAACGCGCTCGACGTCGATCGGCCCCATGTCGGCGCGCAGCCAGTCGAGCAGCGCGTCCCAGCTGGACAATAACGGTTTGTCGCGAAATTCGCCTTTAAGCAGGCGCAGGCTCGCGGCCTGGACGATCTTCACCGCCGCAATGCCGGTATCGCTGAGCCCGTCGATCCGGCGCAGCGATTCGGGGTCGGCGCTGACCAGCTGCGCCAGCGAACCGAATTCGCGGAGCAGCGCTTTCGCGAGCGGCTTGGTGTCTCGGCGCGGGATTGCGAGCGTGAGCAGATATTCGACCAGCTCGTAATCGGCCAAGCCTTCGGCGTCGTCGAGCAGGCGAGCACGCAACCGCGCGCGATGCCCAAGATGGTCCGGCGTATCCCCCATGATGCGGCAATAACCGCCTTGTGAGGCGCACTCAACGGTCATAGGGTAAGGAAGATGGCGAACCGGATCAAATTCCTGCATCGAAACGGGATTTCCGGCGTTTGTGCCCTGAACGGGGTTCGGGCCGAGGGACGAGTTTTTGCCGCCATGACGTCATCGGCCATATTCCATGACTGACACGGAAGACGGCGTAAAACCGCGGTGGAAATATCGAAAGCTGCTGTTCAAAAAGCGCTGGCTGACCGCTGGCGCCGTAATCATCCTCATCGCAGGGGTCTGGATTGCGCGCGAGCCGATCGCCGATGAATTCATTCGCGACCAGCTCGAAAGCCGCGATGTTCCTGCGCGCTATAGGATCGACCGGATCGGCTTTCGCAGCGAGCAACTATCCGACATTGTCATCGGCGACCCGAAGCATCCCGACCTGACCGCGAAGCGCGTCGAGGTCCTGCTCGGTTATGGCTGGCGCGGCCCCTATGTTTCGGGAATCAATGCCGAGGGCGTTCGGCTTTATGGCCGCTTCGTCGACGGCCGCCTGTCGTTCGGCTCGCTCGACAAGTTCCGCGACCCGACGAGCAAGGATCCGTTCGCCTTGCCCGACCTGTCGGTCGCGCTGCGCGATGCGCGAGCCCGCGTCGAAACGCCGTGGGGCAATATCGGTGCGGCGCTGAGCGGCGGCGGCAATCTGCGCCGCGATTTCACTGGCAAGCTCGCGCTCGTCGCGCCGCGCATTGCGACGGCGGGGTGCAGCGGCGACGATATCAGCTTCTACGGCACGCTTCTCGTCCGCGACGTCCGGCCGCAGCTCGTCGGTCCTTTGCGTGGCGCTTCGCTGCGCTGCGCAGACGGCAGCGTTACCGCCGCGTCACCGCAGGTCGCGCTCGACCTTTCGCTGTCGGAGGATTTGCAAAGCTGGAAGGGCAAGGCGGACGCGAGCATCGCGCGCCTTGTCGCGGGAACCGTTGCGGCCGACCGGATGGGCGTGGTGGCTCGCTTCGACGGCACCGCGGTGCTGACAAAGCTCGACATCGATGCTGACATGGCGCGCCTGCGCGGCGCCGATTTCGCGGCCGAGACTGTAAACCTCGAAGCCGGGGGCAGCGTCGGTAGCGCTGCGCCGAAGTTCGACGGGCAGATCAGCTTTGCTCGGGCCAGCGGCAGTGCCGATTTGCGGCGCTCGCTCGCCGAAAGCGCGCGCGGGCTGGCGGGCACGCCGGTCGGGCCTCTCGCGGTGAAGGCCGTCGGCGCGCTGAGCCGCGTGCTCGCCGATGCGAGCGGTAGCGCGGGCTTCGCGCTTGCGGGCGAAGGGCCAACGGCGCGCGTCGACCTGATCGCGCCCGAACTGACGAGCGCGAGCGGTGCGCATTTCACCGGCAGCACGGACAGCCGCATCGGCTATCTTTATGGCGCGGACGAGCCCGCGGTGATTGCGACGGGACGCTGGAGCATCGCGGGCGGTGACCTGCCGTCGGGAACGCTGAGTATCGATCGCAGCGCCGAGGGAAGGGTGACGGGGCTCGCCAGCTTCGATCCTTATGGCGCCGAAGGCGCGCGGCTGGCGTTGACGCCGGTGCGTTTTTCGGGCGGCGCGGGCGGGTTGCTGCGCTTCGCAACGGCCGCGACGCTGTCGGGGCCGCTCGCGGGCGGGCGCGTCGAGCGGTTGACGGTGCCGTTGAACGGCTTTCTCGCCCCGACCGGAGCTCTCGCATTCGACGGAGGATGCAGCCGCGTCGCGGCCGACCGGATCGAGGTCAGCGGCTTCCGGCTAGGCCGCAGCGCGATCGACCTGTGCAGTCGCCCGGGCGCGCCGCTGCTCAGCGCCGGGCCCGACGGGCTTCGCGGCGATATCCGCATTCCCGGTATTGCACTGCGCGGGACGAGCGGCAGTTCGCCGTTCAGCCTGAAAAGCGGCCCGGCGAACATCGACCTGTCCGCGATGCGCTGGTCGCTGGCGCGCGCCGATATCCGGCTGGGCGAGGGGGAGAGCGTGACCCGCTTTGCCGCTGAGAGTCTGACCGGGCGTGCGACGCCGCAAGGTATGGCGGGCGATCTCAACGGTGCGAGCAGCAAGATCGGCGCGGTGCCCCTGAACATGAGCGAGATTGCGGGGCAATGGCGCTTCGCGAATGGCGCGCTGACGCTCGACGGCGGGTTGCTGCTCACCGACGCGGCGCCCGATCCGCGCTTCTTCCCGCTGGTCAGCAATGAAGCGAATCTGCGCTTCGCGAACGGGATGATCGAAGCGAAGGCGGGTTTCAGCGAGCAGAAGACCGGAACAAAAATCCTCGACACGCTGATCCGCCACCGGTTTGCCGACAGCAGCGGTACGGCTGACCTTGTCGTCAAGGAGCTGCGGTTCAACGAGGCGTTCCAGCCCGACCAGCTGACCAGTCTCGCGCTCGGCGTCGTGGCCAACGTGCAAGGTTCAGTGGTCGGCGACGGCCGTATCGAATGGACCGCCGACGGCGTCACGAGCCGCGGAACCTTCGCGACCGCCGACGCCAGCCTCGCCGCGGCGTTTGGACCGGTGACGGGGCTGACGACGACGCTCAGTTTCGACGACCTGATTGGCCTTAGATCGGCGCCGGGTCAGATCGCGAAGATCAAGGAGATCAACCCGGGTATTCCGGTCGTCGACGGCGAGATCGAATATCAGTTGCTCGACAATAATCGTGTCCGGGTCGAGGGCGGGAGCTGGCCCTTTGGCGGCGGGCAGTTGCTCCTCCATCCGACGACGCTCGATTTCGGCACGGAGAAAGCGCGGCGGCTGTCCTTCGATATCGTCGGGGTCGATGCGGCGGTGTTCCTGCAAAGCTTCGGCTTTGACAATATCAACGCGACGGGCGTGTTCGACGGAACCTTGCCGGTCGAGTTCGATGGGATGGGCGGGCGCATCGTGGGTGGCCGCATCGATTCGCGCGGCGGCGGCGGCACGCTCGCTTATGTCGGCGAATTGTCGAACCGCAATCTGGGTGTCATCGCCAATTTTGCCTTTGGCGCGCTGCGCAGCCTCAAATATGATGATCTGACGATCATCCTGAACGGGGACCTCGACGGCGAAATGGTGACCGATATCCGCTTTGGCGGCGTGGGGCAGGGCGAAGGCGCGACGCGTAATTTCCTGACCAACCAGGTCGCGAAACTGCCGTTGATCTTCAACGTGAAGATTCGGGCGCCGTTCCGCCAGCTTTTGACATCGGCGAAGGGCTTTTACGACCCGTCGCTGCTCATCGAACAGAATCTGCCCGCGCTGATCCGCGCGCAGGAAGACGCGAAAAAAGCAACAATCGTCCCCGTTCAGCCCCCAGAAAGCGAGCCCGTGCAATGAAGATACCCAAGACTGGAGCTAGGAGGCTGGCCATAGGTTATAGGTATGTTGCAGTGACGATCGGGGCGGCCGCGCTTGCGGGCTGCGTCCAGATCGACACTCCCGACAAGCCGATCGAAATCAACCTGAATATCAACATCCGTCAGGAAGTGGTGTACAGGCTGGATGGCGACGCCAAGAAGCTCATCGAGCAGAATAGCGAGATATTCTGATGGGGAACAAGAAGATGACCAAGACGATGTGGAAACCGACCGGACTGGCACTTGCTGCGATTGCGGCCACCGCCGCCGTTGCGCTGGCCGTGCCGTCGGCGATGGCGCAGCGCGATCCCGCCTATGCCGCCGCGCGTGCCGCGGGGCAGATCGGCGAGCAGGTCGACGGCTATCTGGGGTTCGCGACCACGCCGACCCCGGCGATCCGCGCGCTGGTGCAGGACCTCAATATCAAGCGCAAGGCCGCCTATACCGCGAGCGCGCAGTCGACCGGCAGCACGGTCGAGCAGTTCGCCTTTACCAGCGGCTGCAACCTGATCGCGCAGACCAAGCCGGGCGAAAAATATCAGACGCCCGGCGGCGCCTGGAAAACCCGCGACGGCAGCCCGCCCGAACGCGACGCACGCTGCCCGTAATCGAACAAGCCGCATAATAGGGGCCTGCGGGTCCTCAGATGCCGCCGCGCCCCTAAACGCGGCGGCATTTTTGCGAGTTTTAGGTACGAAATCCATACTCGATATCCGTTCGTGTCGAGCGAAGTCGAGACACCCCCCGGCGGCGTGCGACCTCGCGGCATCTCGACTTCGCTCGATGCGAACGGGGAGGAGAGGTCGGCGGCATTTTTGCGCGCCTCCGCGGCGTCAATTTTGTGCACCTGCGCACAAGCATTGACTTAATCGGGCGTCGTTCCTAAACGGACCGCGCCTTAGGGGTCCCCCGAATTTTCGGGCCTTTTTTCGCAGGCGGAATCGATGGATATCGGCTCTGTTTCAGGAGGATGGCACAAATGACGGGGAATGGCAGCGATCCGGAACCAGCTTCGGAGGATTCGCGCCTGGTCTCGCTCGAAGAGCGATTGGACCGGGCCGAAGCCGCAGAAGCAAAACGGACCGCAGTGAACGCCGGACCGGAGACCGATGCTAACTATAAGCTCGGTAACCGCGTTCTGGCTGAACTGCTGGGCGGTATCGGTGGCGGCGCCTTGGTCGGTTGGACGATCGATCATTTTGCCGGCACCGCACCCTGGGGCCTGTTGGTGGTGCTGTTCCTTGGAATAGTCGTCGCCTTCAGAAGCATATTTCGAATAGCGAATATCCGGCCTTCAAAGCCGGATTGAAGCTGAATTACTGGGATTTAGGCGAGGTATCGCGTGGCGGATCAAGGCAAAGTGGACCCGATGCACCAGTTCGAGGTGCAGAAGATGTTCGACATGTTCCATGTCGGCAATCATGAGGTTGCCTTTACGACCAGCGCGATGTGGATGGTCGTCGCCGGCCTTCTTCTGTGGGTCTTCATGATCGGCGGGATGAAGCGCCAGCTCGTCCCCGGCCGCTGGCAGGTCGCCGTCGAAGGCTTCACCGGCTTCATTTCGGGCATGATGAACGCCAATATCGGCCCCGAAGGCCGCAAATATACGCCCTATGTCTTCTCGCTCTTCATGTTCATCCTGATGCTGAACGTGATCGGGCTGATGCCGCTCGGCCTGTTCGGCGTGCATCCTTTCACCGTGACGAGCCACTTCACGATCACCGGTTTTCTCGCGATCCTGAGCTTCTCGATCGTCCTGATCGTCGGTTTCTGGCGCCACGGCCTGCATTTCTTCTCGCTTTTCGTCCCGCACGGCACGCCCTGGTGGCTGCTGTGGCTGATCCCCGTGATCGAGCTGGTGTCGTTCCTTGTTCGCCCGTTCAGCCTTGCTCTCCGACTGTTCGTCGCGATGACCGCTGGCCACGTGCTGATGAAGGTGTTCGCCTCGTTCATCATCGACGGGATCGCTGCCGGTCCGGCTGTCGGTCTGGGCGTCGGCATCCCCAGCATGGCGCTGATGGTCGGGATCAGCGGCCTCGAGCTGCTGGTCGCGGGTATCCAGGCTTATGTGTTCGCGCTGCTCACGTCGCTCTATCTGAACGACGCGGTCAATCTGCACTGATATTTCAACTGTATAATCAACGTTTTTCCCAAGGAGTATAAAATGGACGTTCAAGCTGCTTCGCTCATCGGCGCCGGTCTGGCCGCTATCGGTGCCGGTATGGCCGCCATCGGTGTGGGCAACGTCTTCGGTAGCTTCCTCGAAAGCGCGCTGCGCAACCCGGCTGCTGCCGACGGCCAGCAGGGCCGCCTGTTCATCGGCTTCGCGGCTGCCGAACTTCTCGGCCTGCTGTCGTTCCTGATCGCAATCCTGCTGTACCTCAAGGCAGCCTGATTTCGTCTGCGGGGCCGGCTCGCTAAAAGCCGGCCCCGCGACTGCTTTTCTTTTGTCGGTCGAGTAAATCCATGCCTCAAATCAGCCAATTCGCTGAAAGCTGGTACGCCGCATCGCAGATTTTCTGGGTGCTGCTGACCTTCGGCTTCGTCTTTTTCGTCATCGGCCGCGGCATGCTGCCGAAGATCGAGGCGACGGTGGACGCACGCGACCGCAAGGTGGCGGACGATCTGGCCGCGGCGAAAGCCGCGCATGCCGCCGCCGACAACCTCGAAGAAAGCTACCGCCAGCAAAGCGACGCAAGCCGCGCCGCTGCGCAAAAGGCGGTAACCGACGCCAAAGACAAGGCCGCGAAAGACGCCGAAAAGCGTCTGGCAAAGGTCGACGCCGAACTCGCCGACAAGCTGTCGGCGGCCGAAGCCGACGTCAACGCGGCGCGCACTTCGGCGATGGCTGAAATCGAATCGGTCGCGGCCGAAGCAGCGGGCGACCTCGTCGCCAAGCTGTCGGGCGTGAAAATTGCCGCGGCGGACGCCAAGGCAGCGGTGAAGGCGGTGCTCCATGGCTAATGTTCTGACCATATTGTCCGAAGCGGCAGGTGAAGTGCATGTCGAGCCGGCATCGTTCGGTTTCATCGACGCCACGGTCTGGGTTTCGATCGCGATGGCGATCTTCATTGCGATCCTGCTGTGGAAGAAAGTGCCGGCGATGGTCGCGGGCATGCTCGACAACAAGATTGCCGAGATTTCGAAGCAGCTCAAGGAAGCCGAAGCGCTGCGTCTCGACGCCGAATCGCTGAAGGCCGAATATGAGGCGAAGCTCGCCGACGCCGCCAAGGAAGCCGACGAGATGCGCGCCCGCGCCGATGCGGAGGCCGAAGCGCTCGTCGCCAAAGCCAAGGCCGACGCCACCGCGCTGATCGGCCGCCGCAAGCAGATGGCTGAAGACCGCATCGCCGCGGCCGAAGCAACCGCGCTTAGCGAAGTCCGCTCGGCCGCTGCGAAGGCTGCGACCGAAGCCGCCGCCGCGCTGATTGCCGAAAAGCATGACGCCACGGCCGACAAGGCGCTGGTCGATCAGGCTATCGCGGGCGTCGCCAAGGGCTGAGCCTTTCCATCGCCGATTACCGAAACGCCCGCGGATTTCCGCGGGCGTTTTGCTTTGGGGCTAGTTCGCGCCGGCCAATCCCGCGACCCACGCCTTTGTCGCGGGGAAATTGTCCATCGCGCGCCGATATCCCGTGCGCGCCGTGGTTCGTTCGACATAGTCCAGTTCCACCGTACCCAACGCGAAGCCGATCGTGCGCTGGGCGAATTGGAGCGCGTAGGTCACCGAAATGTCGGCGGCGGTGAAGCTGTCTCCTGCGATATGGGGCGTACGCGCAAGCTGGCGGCTCACGAGGCCGAGGCGGCTCTTGAAAATGCCGAGCGCCCAGCCCGTGGTCCAGTTTTCCCGTTCGGCTTCGGGGGCGAGTATGTTCGTCGCGACGATGGCGTTGATCGGACCCGCGAGGCCCGCCTCGCCCATATGGAGAAATTGCTGATAGGTCGCGAACGCCGCGTCGTCGGGCGTCGGCGCAAGCGGGCCCGGTCCGTAGCGCGCGAGCAGATATTCCATGATCGCGATCGATTCGACCATCACCGTGTCGCCGTCGACGATCGCAGGGATGAATCCGGCAGGGTTGATCGCCAGGAATTCGGTATCCTGTTCGACACCGCCGAGCAGATCGACCGGCCGTACGCGATAGGGGCGCCCCATTTCTTCGAGCAACCAGGCAACACGGAAGCCGCGTCCTTCGCCGTATAGAGTGATCATGCCTGCAATCCTCAGAACTGGATCATGATGCGCCGCGCCAGCGCGGGCGAGATGCTGTGCACGAGCCGCAACATCTTCACCATCCCCGCATCGACCTCGCTTTTGCCGGTACGAATGCCGCGCACGATCTCGGCGGCGCAGTCGTGTGCACGCATCTTCCTGCCGCCGCGGCCCGCGGTCATGTTGGTCTCGACCACAGGAGGCAGTGCCTCGATCACGCGGACATTACTGTCCTTCAGCAGATACCGGATCGCCTGCGTGTAGCTGCGCAGCCCAGCCTTGGTCGCGCAATAGATCGACCCGCCGGCGCGCGGCGCGATCGCGAGGCCCGAGGTGACGTTGACGATGGTAGCCTCGGGCTGGGCGCGCAGCCCCGGCAGCAGCCGGGTGCAGAGCGCGATCGGCGCGTCGAGATTGGTGCGGATGCAATGCGCCGCATTCTCCAACGTCGCGGCATCGTCGAGTTCATATTCGCTGCCGACGCCGGCGTTGTTGACGAGCAGTGCGAGCGGCTTGCCCGCCACACCGCTTACGACCGCATCGATGCCCGCGGAGGTCGACAAATCGCCCGCGATCGTGCCGAAACCAAGCGCCGCCATCGCCTGCAATTTGTCGGCCGAGCGGCCCGTGACGATGACGTTGGCGCCCGCACCCTGCAGTTGCAGCGCAATCTCGCGCCCAATGCCGTCGCTGCCGCCGGTCACCAGCGCGAGCTTTCCACGTAGTTCCATAAGACCCCTCCTATGTTTTACCTCGCGCACTATGGCGGGTCGCACCGCCATCGCCTACATGCAAAATCATGGCTCGCCCGAACGCTCCCGACCGATTCAACGAAGAAAAAGCGACCTATGTCATCCGCGGCGGCGACGGCGAGGGCGACCAGCCCGACCTCGAACGCGGCGCCGAGGCGATCCGCAGCGTCGTGCGCAAATTGCCGACGCGCCCGGGCGTGTACCGGATGCTCGATGCGCGCGGCGACGTGCTGTACGTAGGCAAGGCGCGGGCGCTGAAGAACCGCGTGACCAATTACACGCAGGTCGCGCGGCTGCCGCAGCGGTTGCAGCGCATGGTGTCACAGACGCGCGCGATGGAGATCGTCACGACGACGAGCGAGGCCGAGGCGCTGCTGCTCGAGGCGCAACTGATCAAGCGGTACCGCCCGCCGTACAATGTGCTGCTGCGCGACGACAAAAGCTTTCCCTTCATCCTTCTGCGCACCGATCACGCTTTCCCGCGCGTGCAGAAGCATCGCGGTGCGCGGCGCGCGAAGGGGCGCTATTATGGCCCGTTCGCCAGTGCCGGCTCGGTCCACCAGACGCTCAATGCGCTGCAGAAAACCTTCCTGCTGCGCAGCTGCACCGACAGCTTTTTCGCCAACCGGTCGCGCCCGTGCCTGCTCTACCAGATCAAGCGGTGCAGCGCGCCGTGCGTCGACCGCATCTCGAAGGAGGATTATGCCGGGCTGGTGAGCGACGCGCAGGATTTCCTCGAGGGCCGCTCGACCGCAGTCCAGAAACGGCTGGGGGCGGCGATGACGCAGGCGGCCGAGGCGATGGATTATGAGCAGGCGGCGGTGCTGCGCGACCGGCTGAAATCGCTGACCTTCATCCAGGGGAGCCAGTCGGTCCACGCTGACGGGCTCGGCGACGCCGACGTGTTCGCGCTCGCGGCGAAGGGCGGGCAACTGTGCATCGCGGGCTTCTTCATCCGTGGCGGGCAGAATTGGGGGCATCGCAGCTTCTTTCCGGCGCATGTATCGGGGGTACCCGAGGCCGAGGTGATGGCGAGCTTTCTGATGCAATTCTACGAAGGCGTGCCGCCGCCGAAGCTGATCCTCGTCGACCGCGAGCCCGAGGAATGCGCGCTGCTTGCCGAGGCATTGGGGGAGAGCGGCAGCCGCAAGATCGAGATCAGTGTACCGCAGCGCGGCAATCGTCGCCGGTTGCTCGAACAGGCGGTGCGCAACGCGGGCGAGGAACTCGACCGCCGGCTCGCAGAGAGCAGCAGCCAGGCGAAACTCGGACGCGAGCTCGCCGAGCTCTTCGATCTCGAAAACCCGCCGCGGCGCATCGAAATTTACGACAACAGCCATATCCAGGGCACCAATGCGCTGGGCGCGATGGTCGTCGCGGGTCCCGAAGGCTGGATCAAGGGCGCCTATCGCAAGTTCAACATCAAGCGCGCCGAGACGCAGCCGGGCGACGATTTCGCAATGATGCGCGAGGTGTTCGAGCGCCGTTTCGCGCGCGCGATCGAGGAGGATCCCGAGCGCACCAAGGGCGAATGGCCCGACCTGGTGCTGATCGACGGAGGCAAGGGGCAGGTGTCGGCGGCGGGCGCGGTGCTTGCCGAGCTTGGTATCGACGATCTGACGTACATCGGGGTCGCCAAGGGTCCCGACCGCAACGCCGGGCGTGAGACCTTCTATCACCCCGACGGCCGCGAATTCACGCTGCCGCCGAATAATGCGGTGCTTTTCTATATCCAGCGGCTGCGTGACGAGGCGCACCGCTTCGCGATTGGCGCACACCGGGCGAAGCGGTCGAAGGCGATGGGGGCATCGCCGCTCGACGAGGTTCCGGGGATCGGACCGTCGCGCAAGAAGGCGCTGCTGATGCATTTCGGCACCGCGCGCGCGGTGCGCGGCGCTAGCCTTGAGGATTTGCAGAAAGCGCCGGGGGTCAGCGCCGCGGTCGCGCAGGCGGTGCATGATTTCTATCATTCGGGACGGTGAGGGGAGTATTATGGATTTTGCAGCAGCCATGCCGCTTGCGGGAACGCTGGGCGTCACGATTCATGAAGGCAGCAAGGATCGTATCGCAGGCAAGCTCCCGGTCCGCGCCGAAATCTGCACCGCGGGCGGGATCGTTCATGGCGGAGCGATCATGGCCTTTGCTGACTGCCTCGGCGCCGTTGGGGCCTTCCTGACCTTGCCCGAGGGCGCCAACGGCACGACGACGATCGAGAGCAAAACCAATTTCCTCGGCGCCGGGCCGGTCGGATCGGTGCTGATCGGCGAGGCCGCCCCGGTGAAGATCGGCAAGCGCCTGTCGGTGTGGCAGACACGCATCCGCACCGAGGATGGCGCCGAAGTCGCGCTGGTGACGCAGACGCAGATGGTGCTTTGGCCAGCCTGACCGCCGATGCCATCGTCTGCGCGGTCCGCGCGCATGGCGAGCATGGCGCGATTCTGCGCGCGCTGACCGAGGAAGCGGGGCTGATCGCGGGCTATGTGCGCGGCGGACGCTCGCGGCGGCTGCGGCCGATCCTCATGCCCGGCAATCTGATCGCGCTCGAATTGCGCGCGCGTACCGAGGAACAGCTTGGCGGTGCAACCGTGGAGCTTCTGGAAAGTCGCGCGCCTTTGCTCGCCGAGCCGTTGGCGTCGGCGGCGATCGACTGGGTGACGAGCCTCACTGCGTCGACTCTACCCGAAAACCAACCTTATCCGGCGCTCTACTCGGCTCTGTCGGCCGTTCTGGACGCGATTGGCGTGGCCTCTTCGGCGCGGCAATGGGCTGCGGCGCTGGCGCGCTACGAGTTGCTGCTCCTCGCTGAACAGGGCTTTGGGCTGAACCTGGAGGAATGCGTCGTGACGGGCTCGCCCGACAGTCTCGCTTTCATCAGCCCCAAATCGGGCGGCGCGGTGAGCGCCGGCGCTGCGGCGGGTTATGAAGAACGGCTGTTCCGCCTGCCGCCGTTTCTGCGGGGCCATGATGCGAGCCCGCCGATGGCCGATGTCCTCGACGGCCTGATTATTACCGGCCACTTCCTCGACCGCGACATTCTCGACGGGCGCAACCGCGACTTGCTGACCGTAAGGGAAAGATTGGTCGACCGGCTGGGCAGGGCGGTTGCGTGACGCGCCGCCGCTGTCTAAGCGGCTGGCGAGACACGAAAGGGCGACACGTTGAAAATCCTGCTGCTGGCTGGCGATGGTATCGGTCCGGAAATCATGGTGGAGGCCGAGAAGGTCCTTGCCGCGCTCGCATTGCCGGTGACGCTCGACCGCGCGCTTGTCGGCGGCGCGGCGTATGAAGCGACCGGCCACCCGCTGCCCCCCGAAACGCTGGCGAAGGCGAAAGCCGCCGATGCGCTCTTGTTCGGTGCCGTCGGCGATCCGCGTTTCGACAATGTCGAACGCCATCTGCGCCCCGAACAGGCGATCCTCGGCCTGCGCGCCGAACTCGGCCTGTTCGCCAATTTGCGCCCCGCCAAGCTGTTTGCGGGACTCGAAGACAGTTCGGCGCTGCGCCCCGAGGTCGCGTCGGCAATCGACCTGCTGATCGTCCGCGAGCTCAACGGCGACGTTTATTTCGGCGAAAAGGGCACACGCACGACCGCGGACGGGCAGCGCGAAGGTTATGACGTCATGTCGTACAGCGAGAGCGAAGTGCGCCGGATTGCGCATGTCGCGTTCCGCGCGGCGCAGGGTCGTCAAAAGCGGCTGTGCTCGGTCGACAAGGCGAATGTGCTCGAAACCTCGCAGCTTTGGCGTGATGTGGTAATCGAGGTCGCCGCCGATTACCCCGACGTGGCGCTGACCCATATGTATGTCGATAACGCCGCAATGCAGCTCGTGCGCAACCCCGGCCAGTTCGACGTCGTCGTCACCGGCAACCTCTTTGGCGACATCCTGTCCGATCAGGCGTCGATGTGCGTCGGGTCGATCGGGCTGCTCGCCTCGGCATCGCTCAGCGACGGCAAGCTGGGGTTGTACGAGCCGATCCACGGCAGCGCGCCCGACATCGCGGGCAAGGGCGTTGCCAACCCGCTGGCGATGATCCTGTCGCTCGCGATGCTGCTGCGCCATTCGGTCGGCGACGAGGCGAGCGCGGTGCGGATCGAGGCGGCGGTCGCAAAGGTGCTGGCGGATGGGTGCCGCGGTGCGGATCTGGGGGGCAATATGGGAACGGCGGCATTGGGCGATGCGGTTGTTTCGGCTTTGAACGGATAGATAAGATGAAAAAAACGACGGGTTTCGACCGCAGCAAAACAAAGGGCTGGCATCCCGCGACGCAGGCGGTGCGCGGCGGCACCTGGCGCAGCGAGCATGGCGAGACGTCGGAAGCGCTCTTCCTCACCTCGGGCTATACCTATGACAGCGCCGAGGAAGTCGCGGCGCGCTTTGCCGGCGAAGAACAGGGCATGACCTATTCGCGCCTCCAGAACCCGACCGTTGCGATGCTCGAAGAGCGTATCGCGCTGATGGAAGGCGCCGAAGCGTGCCGCACGCAGGCGACCGGCATGGCCGCGATGACGACCGCCTTGCTCTGCCAGCTCTCGGCGGGCGACCATATCGTTGCCGCGAAGGCCGCCTTCGGGTCGTGTCGCTGGCTCGTCGACCATCTCTGTCCGCGCTTCGGCATCGAGACGACCGTCGTCGATGGCCGCGACAATGACGCGTGGGAAAAGGCGATCAAGCCGAACACCAAGGTCTTTTTCTTCGAAACCCCGGCCAATCCGACGATGGACATCGTCGACATGAAGCATGTGTGCGGCCTTGCGAAGGCGCATGGCATCACGACTGTGGTCGACAATGCCTTTGCCACCGCGGTGCTCCAGCGCCCGATGGATTTCGGCGCCGATGTCGTCGCTTATTCGGCGACGAAGCTGATGGAGGGACAGGGGCGCGTCCTCGCCGGCGCGGTGTGCGGGACCGAGAAATTTATCAACGATGTGCTGCTGCCGTTCCAGCGCAACACGGGGCCGAATCTGTCGCCGTTCAACGCCTGGGTGGTGCTGAAGGGGCTCGAGACGCTCGACCTGCGCGCGCGGCGCCAGTCGGAAAATGCGCTCGCGGTCGGCAAGGCGATCGAAGGCCGCGTTGCGCGGATGCTCCATCCGGGGCTCGCGAGCCATCCGCAGCATAATCTGGCGATGAGCCAATCGAGCGCGTGCGGCCCGATCTTCTCCTTCGTGCTCGACGGCGGCCGCGAGCAGGCGATGGCGTTCCTCAACGCGCTCGAACTCGTCGACATCAGCAACAATATCGGCGATTCGCGCAGCCTCTGCTGCCATCCCTGGTCGACGACGCATTATGGCGTGAGCGAAGAAGCGCGTATCGACATGGGAGTCGTCGAGGGTATGCTGCGCATCAATATCGGGCTCGAAGATCCGCGCGACGTGATCGTCGATCTGGACCAGGCATTGACCAAGGTCGGGCTTTGAGCGACGCTGGCGCCATGAGCACGATGATCGACTCCTTTTTCCCCTTTGCGGCGACCACCGGGTCGATCACCGTGCGCGTGGCGGTCAGCTATTTGCCCGAACAATCGCATCCGGCGCTCGGCCGCTGGTTCTGGGCCTATCATGTGCGTGTCGAAAATCATGGCGAGGGCGCGGTGCAGTTGATCAGCCGTCACTGGCGGATCAGCGACGGACGCGGCCAGATCAGCGAAGTCGAGGGCGAGGGCGTCGTCGGCGAGCAGCCGTTGATCCTGCCCGGCGGCGCGTACGATTATGTCTCGGGCTGCCCGCTGCCGACCCCCGAAGGGTCGATGGTGGGGAGTTATGCGATGGAACTCGGCGACGGATCGCAATTGCTCGTCGCCATCCCGCATTTCCCGCTCGTGGCGCCTGCGACCGCGTCATGAAACGCACGCATCTGCCCCTGAACGCCCTGCGCGTGTTCGACGCCGCTGCCCGGCACCTGAGCTTCACGCGCGCCGCTGACGAACTGGCAGTGACCCCCGCCGCGGTCGGACAGCAGATCCGTGCGCTCGAGGATATGCTGGGCGTCGTGCTGTTCCGCCGAACGCCGAAGGGGCTGGAGCTCACGGGCGAGGCCGATGCCGGGCTCGACGCGCTGCGGCAGGGCTTCCTGCAATTCGAAGAGTCGGTGCGCGCGATGCAGGCGGGGCAATCGTCGCAGTCGCTGACGATCGCCGCGCCGCGCGACCTCACCGCCAAATGGCTCGCGCCCCGACTTGCGCGTTACAGCCAGCAGGCGCCCGATGTGCGCTTCACATTGGTATCGGCCGACAGCGGCATCGATTTCACCGAAGCGAACCTCGATCTCGCGATCTTCTGGACCGACGGTGCGGGCGAACATGAAGGCGTGGCGCTCGCCGACGCGTCGATGGTCACCGTCACCGGCCCCGGGAGCACCAGCGACACACGCATCGCGTGGCCGGGCTGCCCGGTGGCCGACGGCGAACCCGCGCTGCGCCTCGGCGACGCCGGGCTCGCGATCGACGCGGCCGCCAACGGACTCGGACAGGCGAATGTCCCTGCGATGCTCGCGGAGGCCGATATCGCGACGGGACGCGTCCGGCAGGTGGGCGAAACGGTGGCGGTAAAGCGCGGTTACTGGCTCGTTGCCCCAACCCCGCAATGGCGGCAAGCGAAGGTCAAGGCGCTGGTCGCGGCGCTGACCGCCGCCTGATGTAACCGAACCGGGATCGCGCACGAATACCCCCGCAACAGTCATTCAGGGGGACTCATGTACAAAATTCTGGACAAGCTGCCGGCCCAGACTTTCGCCGTCGGCGCTCTTCGCTGGTCGATGGTCTTCATCTTCGCCTTATTCGGAATCGCCAAATTTGCGGCTTATGAAGCCGAAGGCGTCGCGCGTACGGCGATGCACTATCCGCTGTTCGCCTGGATGTACCCGCTGATCGGCGTTCAGGGGACGAGCAATGTGATCGGGACGATCGAATTGTCGACCGGCGCGCTGATCGCGCTGGGCGCATGGTCGCATCGTGCGGGCCTGCTTGGCGGTCTAATGGGTATGGCGACTTTTCTCATCACGCTCAGCTTCAGTTTTGGGGCGACCTTGTGGGAGGAAGGCTATGGTTTTCCGTTCATGGGGTCGACCGCGCAATTCCTGTTCAAGGACGCCGTCCTGCTTGCCGCCTGTCTGGCACTGGCGCTTCACGCCGGTCATGCATTGCGGGAAACGCCGCACGCCCGGCCGGCGGCCTGACTCAGGAAGCGGTTTTCGCGGCCAGCGCGAGCAGGCGTGTGACGAACCCGACCAAAGGGCCGGTGTCGACATTGGCATCGGGGTTGTTCCAGCTCGCGGTGACGACGAACCATTTTCCGTCCGATTTGCGCTGCCCGAGCAGGCTCATCGACAAAACGCCATTTTCCGACCCGCCCTTGTAACCGAGATATGTCCAGTCGGCCGCAGCGACCGGACCGACGCCATTGTTGATCGCCATCGCGGCGAGCAGGGTTCTCGACTGGCGTGCGCGTAGGTCAACCATCAGCCGTGCGATATCGTTTGGGCTGGCGAACCATTCGAGGCTGTCGATGAAACGCGGGCCATCGGTGAAACTGATCCCGTCGACATTGGCGAGGGTGAGGCGGTTCTGGTTGCTCTCGATCAGCTTCCGCTGCGCGGCATCGTCGCCCTTGATAAATACGGGACGCAAATCATTGAAATTATTTCCCTTGAGAGCAAAGGCTTCGACCGTCGTGAGCAGCGGGATGTTGCGCGACGGATCGCTGTGCCCCGCATCCTTCATCCGCGCTTCGATTGGCGCGCGGCCAAGCAGGTGGATCAGCGTGTCGGTCGCACCATTGTCGCTGACCGAGATCATCCAGTTGGCGAGCGTCTGCAGCGTCACGGGCGTATCGGCGGGCCAGTTCGCGGTCCCCGCCGATGAAAAGCTGAAATGCGACAGAGGCACGACGTCGGACCATTTGCGCTTGCCCGTGGCAACCTGCGCCGCGAGTTCGTCGAGGATATAGAGCTTGATCGTCGATCCGACCGCGAACTGCCGGTCGGGGTTCGCGGAGGCAAGGGGCCGGACGCCGGCGTCACCCAGTTCGGCGACGAGGAAACCCGTTTGCCCTGGCAGCGCGGCGATTTCGGCCGCGACCTTGTCGAAGCTGTCGTTGGCCACGGTGACGCCGGTGACGCGCAGCCCGGTGACGCGCTCGCCGGCCGCTACGCCGACGTCCAGCAGAACGGTTGCGACGCCCCTTTCGAAGCGAAGCAGGACCGTTCCCGAACGGCCGCTGGTCGGGGTAGCGCTGTCGATGGCGACCGGCTTTCCATATTGCGCAATCAGGTCGGCGATGAACGTCTTGAACTGAGCTTCGGGGACGGCCTTCTGGAATGACGGGTCGAAATAGTCAGCAAAGGCGATCCTGCCGGCGAGGAGATCGACCAGTTGGGCAGCGCGACGGTCGAAGGCGGTAGCCGGAGCCGGCGCGGTCGTTTCGGGCGATTGGGCCAGCGTGGTGGAAGCGGGCAGGGCGGCCGCAAGCATTGCGAGGGCGAGCCTATTGAAGACGGATATCAAGGCCTTCTCCTCAATCCAGCGCCCCGGCGGACGGGTCGTTTTGGGGAAGCGCGGCTTTTACGTCAGCACACCACCATTTGGGGCGGCAGTCGCGAAAGGCGTGCGAAATCGGCATCAACGCCTTGTCGTCCGGCTTGTCGAACACCCCGATAAGCAAGGCGACAATCGGTTCGTCATCGATCGCGCCCAAGCTGCTCCCGCAGGTCGGGCAGAAGGTCCGGCTGGAAAAATCCGATGATCGCCAAGTGGAAGGCGGCCCTCCGGGACCGGTCCAGCTTATTTCGTCGGTAGGGAATTCGACCCAGGCCGTGGTCAGTGCCCCCGTGTGCCGCTGACATATTTTACACGAACAAGTATGGGGTTTGGCGGCGGCTCCCGCTGCTTCGAACCGAATGCTACCGCACAGGCATCCGCCGCTGTATCGCTTGCTCACCAGCGCCCTTCTCCAATTTCTGCCCGCGCCCGCTCGTAAATCCTCCCCGAACGCAGGAAGTTATCGGTCAAAGCTCAAAATCAGGCGTCGATGGCCGCCTCGTCGAGCGTCGCGGCATTGGCCTGGATGAACTGGAAACGGTGTTCGGGGTGCTTGCCCATCAGCCGGTCGACCAGGTCCTTGACCAAATGCCGCTCTTCATATTCCTGCGGCAGCGTCACGCGCAGCATCGAACGCGTCGCGGGATCCATCGTCGTTTCCTTGAGCTGGTTCGGGTTCATTTCGCCGAGACCCTTGAAACGCCCGACGTCGACCTTCTTGCCCTTGAACTGTGTCGCCTCGATCTCGGCGCGGTGCGCATCGTCGCGCGCATAGACCGAGGTGTTGCCCGAGGTGATGCGATAGAGCGGCGGCTGCGCCAGATAGACGTGGCCGCGGCGCACGATGTCGGGCATTTCCTGGAAAAAGAAGGTCATCAGCAACGTCGCGATATGCGCGCCGTCGACGTCGGCGTCGGTCATAATCACGATTTTTTCGTAGCGCAGCCGGTCGGCGTCGCAATCCTTGCGCATCCCGCAGCCGAGCGCGAGCGCGAGGTCGGCGATTTCCTGATTAGCGCGGATCTTGTCGTTGCTGGCGCTCGCGACGTTAAGGATCTTGCCGCGGATCGGCAGGATCGCCTGCGTCTTGCGGTCGCGCGCCTGCTTGGCGCTGCCGCCGGCGCTGTCGCCTTCGACGATAAATAATTCCGTGCCTTCGGGACCGTCGTTCGCACAGTCCGTGAGCTTGCCGGGCAGGCGCAGCTTGCGGCCGCTGGTTGCGGTCTTGCGTTTGACTTCACGCTCGGCCTTGCGTTTCAGTCGCTCGTCCATCCGATCGAGAACGAGACCGAGGAGCGCGCGGCCGCGGTCCATATTGTCCGACAGGAAATGGTCGAAATGGTCGCGCACGGCATTTTCGGTGAAGCGCGCGGCTTCGGGGCTCGAGAGGCGATCCTTGGTCTGGCTCTGGAACTGCGGATCGCGAATGAAGACCGAGAGCATCATCTCGCCGCCGTTGAAAACGTCTTCGGCGGTGATCTGTGCCGCCTTTTTCTGCCCGATCAACTCGCCAAAGGCCCGCAAACCCTTGGTCAGCGCCGAGCGCAGACCCGCTTCATGCGTTCCGCCGGCGGGGGTCGGGATGGTGTTGCAATACCAGCTATACGATCCATCGGACCAGAGCGGCCAGGCGATTGCCCATTCGGCACGGCCCTGGTCGCCCGGGAAATCCTGGCGTCCGACGAAAGGTTCGGCGGTCGCGCATTCGCGTGTGCCGATCTGTTCTTTGAGATGATCGGCAAGCCCGCCGGGAAACTGGAACACCGCCTCGGCAGGGGTGTCGTCGCCGATCAGCTCGGGCGCGCATTTCCAACGGATTTCGACCCCGGCGAACAAATAGGCTTTCGAGCGCGCCATGCGATACAGGCGCTGCGGCTTGAACCGTCCGTGATCGCCGAAAATCTCGGGGTCGGGGACGAAACTGACACTGGTCCCGCGCCGGTTCGGCGTCGGGCCGAGCTCCTCAAGCCCGCCGAGCGGCGTGCCGCGCGAAAAGCGCTGGCGATAGAGCTGCTTGCTTCGCGCCACTTCGATTTCGGTATCGACGGATAGCGCGTTGACGACGCTGACCCCGACGCCGTGCAGGCCGCCCGAAGTCGCGTAAGCCTTGCCCTCGAACTTGCCGCCCGAGTGGAGCATGGTCATGATGACCTCGAGCGCCGACTTGCCGGGAAATTTGGGGTGTGGGTCGACCGGCATGCCGCGGCCGTTGTCGACGACGGTTAGCCGGTTGCCGACGTCGAGCTCGATCTCGATCCGCGTCGCGTGGCCCGCAACCGCTTCGTCCATGCTGTTGTCGATGACTTCGGCGGCAAGGTGGTGCAGCGCGCGCTCGTCGGTGCCGCCGATATACATGCCGGGACGCCGGCGGACGGGTTCGAGCCCTTCCAGCACCTCGATCTGCGAAGCGTTATAGCTGTCGGTGGCGGGGGTCGCGGCGTCGAACAAATCGTGACTCATGACGCAGCTATAGGGGGCTGCCAAGGCGGCTGGCAAGGGCGCTTTTCGGCGACAGTGCGCAGCCCGGTTCACCCCATTTTCGAGGCAAGAGGGAACCTTGGTCGGATGCGAAGGGTTGGGATGCCGACTGCAAAGTCGTTCAAAAAGTGGAGTAAAAAATGAAAAACCTCTCTCTCCTCACCGCGCTTGCGGCCACCGCTATCGCGATGCCCGCGATGGCGCAGGAAGGCCGCGACACCTCGCAGGATTTCAACGGACCCTATATCAGCATCGGTGGCGGCGGCACGCTTCAGGGCAACGACCGCGGCGAAACGCTCGTCTTCGACACCAACCGTGACGGCACCTATGGCGACCAGGTGACGACGTCGGGCGGCGCCAACGCCTTTTCGCCGGGATTTTGTAACGGCGCCGCGACGGGCACCGCGAACCTCGGCTGCCCCAACGACAAGGATGGCCCCGAATTCTTTGGCCGCATCGGCCTCGACCAGCGCATGGGTAATTTCGTTGTCGGCGCGCTTCTGGAAGGCGGTCGCAGCGTCGCGCGCGACAGCGTCAGCGGCTTTTCGACCACGCCCGCGAGCTATACGATGAGCCGCGAGGCCGACTATCAAGGCAGCCTGCGCGTCCGCGCCGGCTACACGCCCGGCGGCGGCGCGCTCTTCTATGTCACCGGCGGCCCGGCTTACGCGCGCCTCGACAACAAGTTCGTGACCTCGAACACCGCGAACAGCTTTGCCGACAATGGCAAGACGCACGCCTGGGGCTACGCCGCCGGCGGCGGCGCCGAGCTGATGCTCACCAACAAGATCGCGGTCGGACTGGAATATCTCTATTCCGACGTGAAGGACAATGACTACCGAGTGAACGTCGGGCCGGGCACCGCGCCGCCGACCAATCCTTTCCTGCTGAACGGCGGGGGCACCGATATCCAGCGCAGTGGCTCGCACTTCCGGACGCACAGTGTCCGCGGGAGCATCAGTTACCGCTTCTGACCTCTTGGGAGCGGGAACGGGAGGCGTCGGGTCGAAGGACCCGGCGCCTTTCGCCTATCGGGCCGCTGGCGCCGCGAAAATCGCGAAATTGCCGTTCGCGCTGCTGACGAGGCGGCCGTCCTGATAGAGTCGCGCGTCGATATTGGCGATGCGCTTGCCCTGATGAAGGACGGTCGCTTCGCACGTCAGCCGGCCTTCGCGCACGCCGACATGATAGTTGAATTTGATCTCCAGCGTCGCGCAGACCAGCCCGTCTTCGAGCAAACTCATCAGCGCGCCGCCCATGGTGGTATCAGCGAGCGAATAGGCAACGCCGCCGTGCGCGACGCCGTTCGGGTTGAAATGGCGTTCGCGTTCGATGTCGATCGCCATCGTACAACGCCCGTCGCCGCGCTCGACCATTTGCAGGCCGAGCGCGCGTGCGAACTGGAAATCCTGGCCGAACGGCCTCACCGGACGCGCCTTAACGAACCCGGGGACCACCGAATGGCGGGGGCGGGGGCGGGCGGCGCGTGCCGCGCGGCAGCTGTGCCTGATAGGCGCGGCCGCAATGCTCGACGCAATAGGGGAAACCGGGGTTCACGGCTTCACCGCAGAAATGGAAGTCGGGTTCGCCCGGATGCCCCATCGGCCAGCGGCAGATGCGGTCGTTGAGGTCGAGCAAGGTCGTCTTGTCGGCGATCTCGGGGCTCGGCTTGGCGGGCACCAGCCGGCGCGGCGGCGCGGGCGGAATCGGCGCCTGCTGATCGCCGGGTCCCTGGCGGATGAAACCGCCGGGACCGATCGAGACGATGCGCGGTGCGTCGGCCTTCGGCGTCGGATCACCCAATCCGCCGTCGGCGTTCGGCGTGTCGACGGCCGGCTTGGCATCGAGTTTCGGGGCAGGTGCCACCGGGCGCGGCGCCACCGGTGCGGCAGCACGCGGCGCGGAAACGGGGGCGGCGGGTTTCGGCGTGGCGGGCGCTGCCACCTTGACCGGCTTCGCTTTCTCGGTCGCCTTGACGGGCGAGGGGCGCGATTTCAGGCCGAGGCGATGCGCCTTACCGATCACCGCGTTGCGGCTCACCCCGCCGAGTTCGTCGGCGATCTGGCTGGCGGTCAGCCCTTTTTCCCACATGGTGCGCAGGCTTTCGATGCGCTCGTCGGTCCATGACATAATCTATTCCTCATCATTCACGCTGCGGGCGGTCAGGCGATCCGCGTTGTCGATCCTTTCGGGACCGGCATTCAGTCGTTGCCCAGCTTGCGGTAAGATCGGGGAGGCGATAGGCGAGAACGCCATGAACGACCAGCCCCAAATTTCGCGCCCCGACTCGACAAATTCCGCCGCGACTCCAAGTTTTGCCGAACCCGGCGTTCCCCATATTCGAACGCTGAACGTGCCCGGCATGCACGCGCTATATGTCAAGGAGGTGCGGCGGTTTTTCAAGGTCCAGCTGCAAACAATCTGGGCCCCCGCGATTACCACGCTCCTGTTCCTCGTCATTTTCACCGTCGCGCTGGGCGGGGCGGGGCGGACGGTCATCGGGGTTCCCTTCGCCGATTTCATCGCGCCCGGCCTCATCATGATGGCGATGCTGCAGAACAGCTTCGCCAATTCGAGCTTTTCGCTGCTCGTCGGCAAGATCCAGGGGACGATCGTCGATTATCTGATGCCGCCGCTCGCCGTGGGCGAATTGATCATCGCGCTGGTTGGCGCCGCGATCACGCGCTCGATCCTCGTCGGCCTGGCGCTGTGGCTCGCGATGCTGCTGTGGCCCGGTGTGCATGTCGTGCCCGATCATCTTTGGGCGGTCGCGGTTTTTGGCGTGCTTGGCGCTTCGATGCTCGGGTTCCTCGGCCTCATCACCTCGGTTTGGGCCGAGAAGTTCGATCATGCCGCCGCGGTGACCAATTTCGTGGTCACCCCGCTCGCGCTGCTGTCCGGCACCTTTTACTCGGTCGACAAGCTCGCGCCATGGTTCCAGACGATCGCGCACGGCAACCCGGTCTATTATGCGATCATGGGCTTTCGCTACGGTTTCATCGGCACGGTCGATTCGACGATCGCCAACCCTGTGCTGACTGCGGTGCTGGTGCTGGTCGGGGTCAATATCGGACTGGGCCTGCTGACCTATCGCCTGCTTGCCTCGGGATGGAAATTGAAAGCCTGATCGCTCTTAGTGGCGATGGATGGCGCGGACGCGGTAGCGGCCGCGTTCCAGCCCCTCGAACATCGCGTCGATCTGTGGATGGTCGATCGGTCCGCTGTCGCCGTCGGCGACCAGATTCTGCTGGCTGACATAGGCGATGTACGAAGAATCGCCGTTCTCGGCGAGCAGATGGTAATAGGGCTGCTCTTTCGCCGGGCGGATATCCTCGGGGATCGCTTCATACCATTCGTCGCTGTTCGCAAAGACCGGGTCGATGTCGAATACGACGCCGCGAAAGTCGAACATCCGATGGCGCACGATATCGCCCGGCGCGAAACGCGCGCGACCGATCAGCGGTGCAGTAACGGTGGCGGGAAGTTCGGAAGTGGATTCGGGCGTCATAGGATCAATCTATGGCAGTTTACGCACGTTTCAAGTCCGTTACATTCCAATTCGGCTGTGGTTTGCCGAATCGGGCTGTGATCAGCGTTACAGATGCATTGGCGATGCGGGCTAAAGTGCTCTTCTGGCTTCTGCATATCCCATTCGGGTTGTGGGCCGCACGATCAGGGGAGACGCATTATGACGGACTTACCACCCAATATCTCCGGCCCGGCTTCGGGCATTATCCAGCGCGCGAAGGACATCCTTCTCAAGCCGAAAGAGACCTGGCCGGTCATCGCCGCCGAGCCGGCGACGGTGCAATCGATCTATGTGCCCTATGTGCTTGTACTGGCGGCGATCGGCCCGCTCGCCGGGTTCATCGGCGGGCAGGTTTTCGGGTTCACCATGCTCGGTGTGACCTATCATCCACCGCTGGTGGGTGCGCTGGTGTCGGCGATCGTCTCTTACGGACTGTCGCTGGCGACGATCTTCATCCTCGCGCTGGTCATCGACGGGCTCGCACCGAACTTCGGCGGGCAAAAGGATCAGGTCCAGGCGCTGAAGGTCGCGGCCTATTCGGCGACCGCCGGCTGGGTCGGCGGTATTTTCGGGATCCTGCCCGCGCTCGCCGTCATCGGCCTCTTGTTCGCGCTTTACGGGCTTTATCTGCTGTATCTCGGCCTGCCGGTGCTGATGAAGGTGCCGCAGGACAAGGCGCTCGGCTACACGGTGGTCGTGATTATCGTCTATATTGTGCTGTTCCTGATCGTTGGCGCTGTCGTCGCGGCGCTCGCCGCGCCATCATTCGCTACCATAAGGTAACGCGCACGCGAGCGGCCCCGGTGATGCGCCGGGGCTGCTTGCTGTGGTCAAATTGTAGAAAAATGGAGGAGAGTGAGGGATTCGAACCCTCGGTACCGTTGCCGGCACTTCGCATTTCGAGTGCGACGCTTTCGACCACTCAGCCAACTCTCCTCGCTGAGAGGAGACGCCCCTAGCGGCGGTCCGAACGTCTTGCAACCCTCTCGTCACAAAATTACGGCCCGCCGCGGGATTATAAGGATCGCTCAGGGTTTGTCGGCTTCCCACCAATAGGGCTGGCGCTTGCGCGTCCCCGTGTCGACCTCGTTCATCGTCAGCGGATCGTAGAGCCGCCCGCCGAGCATCACGCGATGGATTTGCTCGGTATTGCGGATATTTTCGGTCGGATCGGCGTCGAGAATCAGCAGATCGGCGAGCTTGCCCGCCTCGAGCGATCCCACATCCTTCGCATAGCCCAGCGAGGTCGCAGGCATGATCGTCGCGGCGCGCAGCGCGTCGATGTTGCTCCACCCGCCGCGTACGAACGACCAGATTTCCCAATGCGCCCCGAGCCCCGATTGCTGACCATGGGCGCCGATCGACACCATGCGGCCCGCCGCAGCGATCTTGCCCGCCTCACGCGCCGAATCATCATCGACATAGTCGCCCTCAGGCGCGATCACGCGGCGCTTGTTGTTTGCCGCAAGCTCGGTCGGCGGCGCGTGGCGTGACAGGATCGGATGCTCCCACACATTGGTGCGCGCGCGCCAATAGGGGTCGCCAGCGGGGCCGCCATAGGTCACGACGAGCGTCGGGGTATAGTCGACCTGCGTCTGCCCCCACAGCTGCACCAGATCCTTGTAGAAGATATGGAGCGGGATGTTGTGCTCGACGGTCGAGTTGCCGTCCTGGATTAACGTGACGTCCTGCGTGAACAGCGATCCGCCCTCGGGCACCACCGTCAGACCCTCGACCTGCGCCGCCTTCACGACCATCTGCCGCTGGTCGCGGCGCGGCTGGTTGTAGTTTTTGACGCTGTGCGCGCCTTGCGCCTTCAGGCGGCGAACATGCGCGAGCGCGTCGTCATAGCCGTTGATCTCGGCATAAACCCCCGATGCCTTGGCGCCATAGATGACCTCGCCGGTCGAAAAGATACGCGGCGCGAGGATCAGCCCCGCACGCTGCATTTCGGACGAGACGAAGATTTCCGACGCGCGCGACGAGGGGTTGTGGCTCGTCGTCGTGCCCATCGCGAGATTGACGATCTCCGACCAGTTCTGCTGCGGCACCAACTCGTCGTCGCCGTGCGAGCCGTGCGCGTGCGCGTCGACGAAGCCGGGGACGATCGTCTTGCCCGTTGCGTCGACGGTCACCGCGCCCGCGGGAACGGTGATCGCGCCTGCGGGGCCGACCGCGGTGATGCGGTCGCCGTCGATGACGATCGCGCCATTCTCGATCACGCCGCCGTCCTTGTCGGCCATCGTCACGATCTTGGCGCCGGTGATGACGACGATGCCCTTATGCTTCGATGCCGCCTGCGTCATCGACAGCGATATGCCGTCGGTCGGCGGGGTGAACTTCGGTGCCTTTTCGTCGGCGGGGGCGTTCGTGAAGAGGCTGGCGAGGTCGGCGCTGAACAAGGTCGCGCCGCGACTCCAGTGCAGCCGGCGGCCGCCGTCGGACCAGTTCATATATTCGGCGCCGCTGCCGCTCACTCGCGTGACGGGCAGCGCGCCGCTCTTGGTGCCGAGCGATACATCCTGCCCGCCGGGCATCAGCGGGGTGACATAGGCGTCGTAGTTCTGCCGGAACGCCAGCGTGCGGCCGTCGGGCGAGATTTCATAGTCGCTGACGAGTTCGCCATTGGCGTGGACGCGCTTGTCCTGGCCGCTCATGTCGGTGCTGACGAGCTGGCTTTTGCCGTCGCCCGCCGTGACCATGAAGACGCGGTCGCTGGTCGACGCGAACTGCGGTTTGGCGCCGTCGCTGCTGATCCGCTCGGCCGCCCCGCCGCCCGCGGCGATGCGATAGACGCCTGGATCCTCGCTCCAGCGCGCCGAGGTCAGCCCGCCGCTGCCGCGCCGTTCGAATACGATTGTCTTGCCGTCGGGCGAGAAACGCGGTTCGGCATAATGGCCGGGGGAGGTGGTCAGCTTGCGCGAGGCGCCCCCGCCCGCGCCAACGACATGAATTTCGCCCATGCCGCCGTCGGTCCAGCGCACGAAGACGAGCGATTTGCCGTCGCGCGACCAGCTCGGCCACAGCTCCATTGCGTCGTCCTTCGCCGCGGTCAGCCGCCGTGCGCTGCCGCCGGTCGCGGGCTTGACCCACAGCTTGCCGAGCGTTTCGAACACGATGCTGCGCCCGTCGGGCGACACTTCGGCCCAGCGCGGCATTTTGGTCGCGAAACTGTCGGGCGCGACTTCCACCGCCGGGTGCGTCGCATCGACGATCGTGCGGTCGTCGTTGACGCTGAACGGGATGATCCGCGCGTCGCCGCCGGCACCGCTGACGCGGCGGAGCTGGCCGCCGGCCCAGAAGACGATGTCGCGGCTATCGGGGGTCCACGCCATATTCGGGTAGACGCCGGTGACCGCCCAGGTTTCCTGCACATCCTGGTCGAGCACGTCATAGACCTTCTTCTCGGCGCCCGAGGCGAGGTCCTTCACATAGAGCTTTGACTGCGTTCCTTCGCGGCGCACGAAGGCAAGGCGCTTGCCGTCGGGCGAGGGGGTCGGGCGCACCGCGCCGCCGGGTCCCGACGCCGCAGTGCTGACCTTGCCATCCTCAAGATTGTAGCGTTCGATGTGGAAGAGGTCGGTGTTGCTGTCCTGCGCATATTCGAAGATCGGACCCGGGGTGACGTTGCGCGTGTAGAAGACACTCTTGCCATCGGCGGCGAAAATCGGCTCGCCGAGTTCCTTCTGGTGGCGTTCGTTCGGCTTCTTGACCAGCGGCACGCCGGCGCCGCCCGAGACATGGTACATCCACACCTCGCCGGTACCGAGCGAGCGGCCCGTCGTGAAATGCTTCTTGGCGACGATGAACTGGCCGTCGGGCGACCAGCTCGGCTGGTTGAGCAGGCGGAAATCTTCCTTCGAGATCTGCTTTTTGTCGCTGCCGTCGCGGTTCATCAGCCAGATATTGTCGCCGCCCGCGCGGTCGGAGACGAAGGCGATACGCTTACCGTCGGGCGAGAAACGCGGCTGATGCTCATAGGCGAGCCCCTCGGCGATCCGCGTCGGCGTCCCGCCCTCGATCGGCATCGTATAAATGTCGCCGAGCATGTCGAACGCGATCGTCCGGCCGTCGGGCGCGACGTCGACGTTCATCCAGCTGCCCTCGTCGACCGACAGCTGGACCTTGCGCGTTGCGAGGCCGGGGGGCGCGTTGACGTCCCATTTGTCGGGTTTCGCGTCGGCGGCGGGAGGAGAGGCGGGCGCGCTCTGCGCCCAGACCGAGGTTGAACAAGCCAAAGTCGCCGCGAGGGCGAGAGCGAAGCGCGCCATGAAATTATCCCCGTTTGAAATTATGTGCCGACCATATGGTTCGCCCGCGAACATGCAAGCGGCAGCTTTCGACGAAGGAGCTGGCAGGGTCGACAAGCGGCTGCTAGCCCGGTCGAAAGAACGGGATTGGGAGAGCAAAGCGTGCCGCTCAAGGGAATCAAGGTACTGGATTTCGGCCGCTATATCGCCGGCCCCTATTGCGCGGCGTTGCTCGCCGATTATGGCGCCGATGTCATCCGCATCGAGGCGCCGGGGGGCAATGACGATCGCTATTCAGTGCCGGTCGCCGAAGATGGGTCGGGCGCGATGTTCATGCAAATGAACCGCGCCAAACGCTGCCTGACGCTGAAGCCCGGAAGTCCGGAGGGGCAGGAGATCGTCCGCCGGTTGGTCGAAACCGCCGATGTCGTGATCGCGAACCTGCCGCACGATGCCCTCGTAAAACTCGGGCTCGATTACGACAGCCTGGCAGCGATAAACCCGCGCATTATCCTTGCGACCGCATCGGCATTCGGCAGCGAGGGGCCACTCGCGAGCCGCGTCGGGTTCGACGCGGTGGGGCAGGCGATGTCGGGGACGGTGCACCTCACTGGCACGCCGGACCAGCCCTATCGCGCGCAGGTCAATTATGTCGATTTCGGAACCGCGCTCCACTGCGCGTTTGGCGTGATGCTCGCGCTGCGCGAACGCGAGGCGACGGGCAAGGGGCAGTGCATATCGGGATCGCTGCTCGGCACCGCGCTTGCGATGTCGAACGCGCTGACGATCGATCATGCGCTGAACGGCATCGATCGCCAGCCGATCGGCAACCGCGCCTTCAGTTCGGGACCGACCGATGTGTTCCGTACGCGCGATGGATGGATCCTTACCCAGATTGTCGGCGCGCCCATCTTCGCGCGCTGGTGCGAACTGGTCGGACGGCCCGAATTGGTGGACGATCCGCTGTATGCGAGCGACATTTTGCGCGGCGACAATGGTGCGGAGCTGAGCGCGATCATGCAGCGCTGGTGCATCGAGCGGACGAGCGAGGAGGCGATCGCTGAACTGGCCTCCGGACGGGTGCCCGCGGCGCCGGTGCTGCGGGCGGGTGAAGCGCTCGCGCAGCCGCAGGTAGCGGCGATGGCCTTGGTCGAGCCGGTCGATTATCCGGGCGCGGCTGGCGCGGTGCCGGTCATCCGCGCGCCGATCCGCCTTTCGGACAGCGACAAGGCCGATCCGCAGCGTGCGCCGCAGGTCGGCGAGCATAGCGACGCGATCCTCGCCGAGCTCGGATATGACGCCGAAGCCATTTCGGCTTTGCGCGCCGCAAACATTATTTGAGCCGGGGAGGGTAGACAAACGGCAATCGCCGCTTAAGTTACCGGTCAGTACAAAAATAAGCCCAGGAGTTCTCCATGACCGATACCAGCGAATATGTGCCGCCGAAAATCTGGACCTGGGACAAGGAAAGCGGCGGGCGTTTCGCCAATATCAACCGCCCGGTCGCCGGTCCGACGCACGACAAGGAGCTGCCGATCGGCAAGCACCCCTTACAGCTCTATTCGCTCGGCACGCCCAATGGCGTGAAGGTCACCGTGATGCTCGAGGAACTGCTCGCGGCGGGACATGGCGGCGCCGAATATGACGCATGGCTCATCAATATCGGTGAAGGTGACCAGTTTTCGAGCGGTTATGTCGCGGCCAATCCGAACAGCAAGATCCCGGTGCTCGTCGACCGCAGCGGCGCCGAGCCGATCCGCGTGTTCGAATCTGGCGCGATCCTGATCCATCTCGCCGAGAAATTCGGCGCCTTCCTGCCGACCGAAACCGCGAAGCGTGCCGAGGCGCTGTCGTGGCTGATGTGGCAGATGGGCAGCACGCCCTTCCTCGGCGGCGGCTTCGGCCATTTCTATGCCTATGCGCCGACGAAGCAGGAATATCCGATCAATCGCTATGCGATGGAGGTCAAGCGCCAGATGGACGTGCTCGATCGCCGCCTCGCGGAAAGCGAATATATCGCGGGTGCCGACTACACGATTGCCGATATGGCGATCTGGCCTTGGTATGGCGCGCTCGCCAAGGGGCTCGTCTATGACGCCGGCGAATTCCTGCAGGTCGATGACTATAAGAATGTCCAGCGCTGGACCGACCAGATCGCGGTGCGCCCGGCGGTCAAGCGCGGGCGGATGGTCAACCGCGTGACGGGCGATCCGGCGAGCCAGCTGCGCGAGCGGCACGACGCGTCGGACTTTGAATTGCGCACGCAGGACAAGCTGGAGGCCGCCGAATAATTCACATTATTCGTTTGGAGGCGCCGCGCCGAAATTAGCGGTTCTTCAACGATAGGCAGCGCGCCACCAAGTCTGCCTGGTTCTGGAGCAGCCAAATTCTGTAAAATGCGCAAAAGCGGCGTCGGGCTCTCTCGACGCCGCTTTCATTTGCGGGCGGCCATTCTGCCGGCATGACAGGTTCCATCCGACTTTCGCGGCGCGTCCGCAAAATCGCCCTGACGGGTCTTACCCTGGCACGCGGGGAGCGTGGCGCCGCCATCGTCGAAATGGCGCTGGTGCTGCCGCTGCTCCTCGCGTTGCTGATGGGCGTGCTGGTCTATGGCCAATATTTCATGCTCGCGCATAACGTGCAGCAGGCGGCGAACGACGGCGCCCGCGCGTCGATCATCGGTCTCGACGCGGCCGACCGCAGCGCGGTCGCATCGCGCGCGGTCGGCCGCAGCCTGCAGGCGGTCGACGGCACGCACAGTGTCGCCGTATCCGAAACGACCGAGGCGATCACCGTCGCTGTGACCTTCACCGTGCCGCAGGACAGCCTCTTGCGATCGAGCTTCGTTCCGTCGCCGGGCAACGTCATCCGTGCCCGCGCGACGTTCGAATTGCCGGTCGATTGATCATGGCGATCCTGTCCCTTCTTCGCCGTATTGTCCGCCACCGCGGCGCCAGCATCAGCATCACGACGGCGTTCGGCATGACGATGCTGATCGGGTCGGCGGCATTTGCGGTCGATCTCGGCTCGCTCTATCTCGACCGCCGCAAATTGCAGGGCATCGCCGATGCTGCGGCGATGGCGGCGGCGGGGCGGCCCGGCGAGGAGCGCGCGGCGGCGGAGCGGATCATCGCCGCCAATTGCGATTGCGGCATCCGTATCGCGGTGCTCGACCCCGGCACTTACACCGCCGATCCGTCGATCCAGGCCGAACAGCGCTTTACGGGCGGCGGTGCGTCGCCGAACGCCGTGCGCATAATGCTGACGCGCGATCGCCCGCTATTCTTCGGCAGCTTTCTGACGGGCCGGCAGGATAGCATCATTCGAGCGACCGCGACCGGCGCGCGGCGCGGTTATGCGGCCTTTTCGCTCGGGTCGCGCGTCGCGGCGGTGAATGGCGGCCTTCCCAATGCGCTGATCTCGAGCCTCACCGGCAGCCAGGTCAACCTGTCGGTGATGGACTATAACGCGCTCGCCAGCACCGACATCGACCTGCTCGCCTTTTCGGATGCGCTGCGGACCGAACTCAACGCCGACGTGCTGACCTTTGGCCAGACGCTCGACGCGCAGGCGACGTTGCCGCAGGTCGTGGCGGCGCTCGCCAGCGCGTCGGACGGGCAGGCGGCGACCGCGCTCGAGCATATCGCGGATCGCGCGCTGCCGCGCACCCTGCTACCGTCGCGTGCGATCGACCTCGGCCCGCGGTCGTCGAGCATCCGGGTCGATGCGGCGAACCCGGTAAAGGTCAACGCGCTCGGCCTGCTGCGCACGATGCTGCTGCTCGGCAATGCGAACCGGCAGGTCGACCTGTCGCTGGCGGGCAGCCTGCCGGGCGGATCGGGGGTCAATATCGCGCTCATGATTGGCGAGCCGCCGGTGGGCTCGCCGCTGATCGCGGTGACCGACACCAATGATGTCGTCGTCCGCACTGCGCAGGTGCGGCTGAAAATCGACACGCGCGTCGCGACGCCGCTCGCCAGCGTCCATCTTCCCGTGCTCGCCGAACTGGGGTCGGCGTCGGCGCGGATCACCGACATCGACTGCCGGCCGAACAGCAGCGCTGCGGTGTCGCTTGGCGTCGTGACTTCCCCAGCGATGGTGGCGATCGGGACGGTTCCCGACAGCGATTTTCAGGACATGAAGCGCCCGCTGGATCCGGCGCCGGCGCGCGTCGTCACCTTGCCGCTCGTCAGCGTCGATGCGGAGGCCGAACTCATCCTGTCGGACCTCAATGAGAAGCCGGTCGCATTTTCGCGCGCCGAGATCGACGACGGCAAGGTGAAGACCGTGTCGAGCACCGGCCTGGTCGCGGGCGCCGCGAAATCGCTTTCGGACCGGATGGACCTCGACGTCAACGTCCTCGGGCTAGGCCTGAACCTGAAGCCACTGACGACGGTGATCGGCGAGACGGTGGCGCTGGCTGCGCCGGTGCTCGACACCGTGTTGTCGGACCTCACCGGCCTGCTCGGGGTTCATGTCGGGCAGGCCGATACGCGGGTCAACGCGCTGCGCTGCGGAAAAGCGCGGCTGGTCTGATCTCCCGCGCAATGGCGCCGTTCCGGACATGTCAGCCCGCCGATTGATCCCTTCCCGACCGAAAGCAGGCCGACGCCGCGCTATAGGGGCGAGGGATTGACCGGTTTTCAGGGGGATATGGTGGCAACGGCACAGGAACCACAGCGCGTATCGGCGGCCGATTTCATCCGCGGCTTTGCCAATTGGCGATTGCAGTCGGCGCGCAAGCCCGTCGTCGTGACGCATCACGGCAAGGATGCGCATGTGCTTATTTCGCTCGACGACTACCGCCGTCTCGACCGCGATGTGGCGCGAGAGGTCGCGGCGGCATCCGACATATTGCAATCCTCGCTTGCCGGTCTGGTGGAATCGGTCCGCGATGGCGTGATCCTGATCGACCGGCAACGGCGTGTCGCCGCGCTCAACCCCGCGGCGTCCGATATGCTGGAGGTCGCGGCCGCCGGTCTGGTCGGGGAGGAGTTGACGGTCGCGGTGCCTGGACTTCAGGACAGCCTGATCTTTCATCACATCAATCGGCTGCTCGACCATCGCGAGCGGTTCTCGGGCGACGTCCCCGGCATATTGCGCCCTCGCCAATGGCTGCACGTCGACCTTGTCCCCCTGCCGGTCGGCGGCGCGATCGTCCTGCGCGATGTCAGCGACGCGATCGAGGGCTTTGCCGCCGGCGATATGCGGCAGGCGATGCTTGATGCCGTCGAGATCGATGGCGGCATCGGCCACGCCCGCATCTCGGTGCGCGAAACAGTCGAGGCGGCGAACGCCATGCTCACCGACCTGCTCGGAGTCGATGTGGCTGCGATCCGGCGTGTCCGCTTTTCGGCGCTGCTCGCGGTTGGGCAGCGGTCGGCGTTCGTTGAGGCGCTCGAATCGGTTTTTCGGTCGGGCACGTCCGCGCGCATCGCTTCGCAGATGGTGACGCGCGACGGTTCGGTCGTCGATGTGACCCTGACGATAGCCGAGGTTCGCGGGCCTTATGCCAGCGACGGCGCGGTGGTGCTCGTCACGCGCCACTGAAACCAGCTTCCACGTTCGATAGCGGCGCTGAAGGGGGCGGCTGCGCATGCTGGACAAGCCGGGATGTTAAGCGCAATCATCGGGGAAGGAAGGTTGCAAGCGACAACTTTCCGTTTACGTAAAGGTGAGCGCTCAGTATAAGTGCGCCATTGCCCAATGGGAGATTCGTGATGGACATGGAATTCAGCCCCGAAGATCTCGCCTTCCAGCAGGAAGTGCGCGACTTCATCGCCGAAAATTACCCCGCCGACCTGCGCGACAAGCAGGATGAGGGCGAAGAGATGTCCAAGGAGGATTTCCTCGCCTGGCACAAGATCCTGTATAAAAAGGGCTGGATCGCACCCGCATGGCCGGTCGAATATGGGGGTACCGGCTGGACCCCGACGCAGCGCTTCATCTGGTCCGAGGAAACCGCGCGCGCCGATTGCATTCGCCTGATGCCCTTTGGCCTCGCGATGGTCGGCCCGGTGATCTACACCTTTGGCACCCCCGAGCAGAAAGCCCATTTCCTGCCGCGCATCCTGTCGGGCGAGGATTGGTGGTGCCAGGGCTATTCGGAACCCGGTTCGGGCTCCGACCTTGCCTCGCTTCGCACGACGGCGGTCGCCGATGGCGATGACTATATCGTCAACGGGCAGAAGACCTGGACGACGCTGGCGCAGCACGCCGACTGGGGCTTCTTCCTCGTCCGCACCGACAAGGAAGCGAAGCAGCAGGAAGGCATCAGCTTCCTCCTCATCGACATGAAATCGCCCGGCATCACCGTGCGCCCGATCATCACATTGGGCGGCGAGCATGAAGTCAACGAAGTATGGCTCGAAGATGTTCGCGTGCCGCAATCGCAGCGCGTTTATGAAGAGAATAAGGGCTGGACCTGCGCCAAGTTCCTGCTTGCGCACGAACGCACCGGCATCGCCGGCGTCGCGGCGTCGAAGCGCGGGATTGAGAAGGTGAAGGCGATCGCCCGCACCGAACTCGACGGCGACAAGCCGCTGCTAGCCAACGCCTTTTTCAAGCGCAAGGTCGCCGAGCTGGAAGTCGATCTGGCGGCGCTGGAATTCACCGAATTGCGCAGCCTTGCCGGCCCCAACGCAAATCGCGGTCCCGGGCCGGAATCGAGCCTGCTCAAGATCAAGGGCAGCGAAATCCAGCAGCGGCTGACCGAGCTGACGCTCGAAGCCGTCGGCCATTATGGCGCGCCCTATTTCCGCGGTTTCGGCGAAGGCGACAACGAGCATCCGATCGGGCCGGACTATGCGCATCGCGCCGCGCCGACCTATTTCAACATGCGCAAGACGACGATCTATGGCGGGTCGAACGAGATTCAGCGCAACATCATCGCGAAGATGGTTTTGGGTCTCTGAACGCGTCGCCCCCGCGAAGGCGGGGGCCGCATCGGCCTGACCTGACGCCGCAGCATAAACCTACAGCGGCCCCCGCCTTCGCGGGGGCGACGGGGATAAAAAATGGATTTCACCTACACCGAAACGCAGGACATGATCCGCGACACGCTCGCCCGTTTCCTCGGCGACACCTATGATTTCGAAACGCGCCAGAAGTTCATCAATAGCGACGCGGGTCGCGATCCAGCGATCTGGACGGCGCTTGCGCAGGAACTCGGCATGCTTGGCGCGCCTTTTGCCGAAGAGCATGGCGGCCTTGGCGGCGGCGCGCTCGAAAACGCGATCGTGATGGAGGAACTCGGCAAGGTCATCGGGGTCGAGCCCTATCTGCCGACCGTTGTCATCGCGGGCGGCGCGCTCAAGGCCGTCGGCGGGGCGCAGGCCGATGCGATGATCCCCGAGATCATCGCGGGCAATGCGATCATCGCCTTCGCTTACGCCGAGCCGCAGGGCCGCTATGACCTTGCGAACCTGCGCACCACCGCGAAGAAGGACGGCGCGGGCTATGTGCTGAGCGGACATAAATCGGTCGTCTATGCCGCGCCTTGGGCGACGCATCTGCTCGTCACCGCGCGCACCGGCGGTAATGCGCGCGACCGTGATGGTGTGTCACTGTTCCTGATCGACGCGAACCTGCCGGGCATCGTCCGCCGCGACTATCCGACGGTCGACGGCAGCCGTGCATCCGAAATCTATTTCGAGAATGTCGCGATCCCCGGCGACGCGCTGCTCGGCGGCGAAGGCACCGGCCTGCCGCTGATCGAACAGATCGTTGACGAGGCGACCGTTGCAGTCTGCGCCGAAGCGACCGGCGTGATGCAGAAGCTGCACGAAGGCACGCTGGAATATACGCAGCAGCGCAAGCAGTTCGGCGTGCCCATCGCGAAGTTCCAAGTGCTCCAGCACCGCATGGTCGACATGTTCATGGAAGTCGAACAGGCGCGCTCGATGACGATCATGGGAACGCTGAAGCTGGGTCTGCCCGCGAACGAGCGCATGGCGGCGGTCTCGGCCGCCAAGGCGAAGGTCGCGCGCGGCGCGAACTTTGTCGGGCAGAATGCAATCCAGACGCATGGCGGGATCGGCATCACGCAGGAACTGGCGATCGGCCATTATTTCAAGCGCGCGACGATGATCGAAGGCCAGTTCGGCAGCGCCGACCATCATATGGACCGCTACGAGCGGATCACGCTGGCGGATTGACCGCTTGTCCTCCCTGTCGCGTAGCGATGGGGAGGGGGACCGTTCGCGAAGCGAATGGTGGAGGGGCCGCGACGTCGCGTCCTTAGCCCCTCCGTCAGCCCTTCGGGCTGCCACCTTCCCATGCCTGCGGCACAGGGAGGATCTCAATAAGCGACGTCGACGGCGATCCGGAGCGTGCGCGGGCGGAGCGGCGTGAGGAAGCCCTCATTCCCCTCAAGGAACGGCGTTCCGAGCGAAAAGCGATTGCCGCGCGAATCGAAGAGATTGGTGAGCGTCAGCGACAGGCCGCGGCGTTCGTTGCCAACGCGCATCGCAACCCCGGTATCGACATAGTCGCCCTGACTTTCGCCGAGTACCGGCCCGATACCGAGCCGCGACGGGCCGATATAATTGGCCCAGCCGTTCACGCGGAAATCCTCGTCACCGATGACGGTGGCGTAATTGACCGACCCGCGCACCGCATGGCTCGCGACATTGGGAATGCGTCCGAGGCGGCCCGGCGCGGCGTCGAACACCGGCAGGATCTGCGGCGCGAGATCGTCGACCCGGCTATGATTGTAGACCGCGCCGAGTTCGAAGGTCAGCGCGCTCGTCGGCCGCATCGCGACTGCCCCCGACACGCTAGTAATGCGGCCGTCGCCGATATTGGCGGTCGTCGGGAAGCCCGTGCTGTCGATGAAATCGGCCTGGATATTGCGCCAGCGGCTGTGCGAAATCGAAATGCTGGCGTCGAGCAGGCTCTGCCCCTTGTCGCCGAAGCGCATGCCGGCTTCCCATGTGCGGACCTGGTCGTTGAGGAAACGCCGCACGAAATTGCCGTCGACCGCGAGCCCGCCGGGGCGAAAACCTTCCTGATAGCGCGCATAGAGGCGGACATTGTGGAGCGGCGTCGCGAGCAGCGAGAAGGACGGCAGCAAATCGGTTTCTTTACGCGATGCGGTTGTCGCACGGTTGGCCTGCGCGAGGGCATAGGAGACGCCCTCGGCCGCGCCGCCCAGTTTGGCGTGCGACAGGCGAACGCCGCCCGATGCGATCAGGTCGGGCATCACCTCGACGGTCGCCTCGGCATAGCCGGTGAATTCGGTGATCTTGTTGGTCACGCCGGGCAGGGTCGCATGAAGCGGGCCATAGCCATATTCGCGGTCCTGCCGCGCGCGATTGTCGATAAAGCTCGCGCCGATCACCCAGCCGAGGCCGTCGCGATACGGACGCGACAGGCGGTTTTCGCTGACGAACATGCGCGTCGCATTATGCTGGTCGAGCACGCGCGGAACATCGTTCAGCGGAATGACCTGGACCGGCGCGAACAGGCGCTCGACATCGACGCTTCCAACCGAAGGCGGCGCGGGAACGCCGCCGCTGGACATATCGGTCCCTTGCCGCGCTTCGGGCAGGCTGGCGTCGAAGCGTTCGAACAGCCGGTGATCGATATAGGCGTTGGATGACTGGAAATGCAGATCGTCCCAGTCCTTCATCACGACGACGGTGCCCATGCCATAGCGCGCGGTCGCATTCTGCTCGACCATCGAATTACGGGTGAGCGGCGCGCCATCCTTGTCGGCATATTGCGCGTCGTCGGAGGTGATCGCCTGATAGACACCGCCCAGATCGATCGTCCAGTCGTCGCCCGCTTCGAACCGGAAGGTGCCACGCCCGCCGCGGACATGGACGCGGTTGACGTCGTTCTGCCCGCGCAGCGGATTGTCGATATAGCCGCCGTCGGTGAGCATATAGCCGACGAGGCGCAGCGCGTGGCCGTTGTCGCTGACCGGAATGTTGGCGATCGCGGCGATGTCGCCGCCGGGGTCGCCATGCTGGGTGACCGACAGGCCGGCAATCGCCTGCACCGTCATCTCGCGCGCGTCGGGGGCTTTCGGGATGACGCGGATGATCCCGCCGAGCGACCCGGCGCCATAGAGTGTGCCCTGCGGCCCTTCGAGGATTTCGACATTGTCGATGTCGTAGAGGCGCAGGTCCGGGTCGGGCGCATTATAGCTGAGGCGGATATCGCCGAGATACTGGCCGACGGTCGACTGCGTCGGGCCGGTGAAGCTTGAATCGGCGATGCCGCGAATGAACAGCTTGTTGCGCCCCGAACCCAGATGGGTCGAGGAGACGGTGGCGGTTCGCGACAGGATCGAATCCATCCCGCGCTCGCCGCCAAACGCCAAATCGCCGCCATCCAATTTGGTGACGACGCCGGCGAAGTGCGAAAGGGGCAAGTCGGTCTTCGACGCGGTGACGATGATTTCGTCCTGCGCCGCCGCGACCGCATCTTGCGATGGCTCGCGTGCCCTTGGCTGCGGTGCGTGTCGCGGTGCCGGTGCCGCCCGCGCGACACGGGCGGGGGCAGGGCGACGCTCGATGCGCCAGCTCGTCGCGCTGACCCTTACGGCGCGCGCGTCGGACCCCGCCAGCAGGCGGCGGATCGCTTCTTCGACGCTCATCCGCCCGCGCACCGGTTTGACGCGGCCCTGCCACAGTTTCGCATCGCCGACGCTGATGCTGACCCCGGCCTGCCGGCTGATGACGGGCAGCGCGGTCGACAGGCTGCCTTTGGGCACGTCGAACGCGCGTTCCTCCGCCGCCTGCGCCTGCGCGGGCAGGCACAGCGCTATCGCTGCTGCGGCGAGGGAAAGGCGCGGGTGCATGCTCAGCGGGTCAATATCCAGCCATCGCCTTGCCGCTCGGCCTTCGTTCCCGACAGCGCGGCAAGATCGGCGATCGTGCGGTTCCGGTTCTTGTCGATGATCAACGCGCCGCGGAACGACAGATCGCTTGCTTCGGGCGCGATGCTCACTTGCATCCCGGCGGTGCGCCTCAGATCCTCGGCGACGACAGCGAGCGGCGTGCCATTGTAAACGAGCAGGCCGCTACGCCAGCCGCCGATGCTGGCCACATCGACATCCTGGACGACCGGGGGCTGACGGTCGCCATCGCGCGCTTCGATGCCCTTGCCCGCGACGAGGCGGACCTTGTCGCGGTCGGGATTGTAGAGGACGATGCCTTCCGACACTGCGACCGACGTCTGGCGGTCACGGCGCACGACATTGAACGCGGTTCCGAGGTCGACGATCTTTGCGCCGCCCGTTTCGACCACGAACGGATCATCGTCGCGGTGGACGACATGGAACATCGCCTCGCCCGATTCCAGCCGGGCAAAGCGCGGTCGCTCCTTGTCGATCTCGATCACCGAGGCACCGTTGACCTCGATCTTCGAGCCATCGGCCAGCTCTATGGTGCGATGCTCGCCGGCCTTGGTTTCGATCCGGCCTTCGGTTCCGAACAGGCCGAGGCCCGACAGGCTGATCGCGCCGACCAGTGCCGCGGCCATTGCCCCGCCAAACCAGGCGCGCCGCGACGCGCGGCGCGGTGCATCGGGCACAATCACGACCGATGGCTTGGGCGCCGCGGGCAGGGCGTCGAGATCGCGGTCCAGGCTCGCGACCGCGTCGTAGATCGCATTGTGCGCCGGATCCTCGGCAAGCCAGTCGGCAAAGCCGTCCCAGTCGTCGAAAGCGGGGTCGCGCTGGCGGATCAGCCAGTCGATGGCGCGCGCTTCGGCGTTTGTCGCGTCAGCTTGCATCGAACTGCCTCCGGATCACGGCGAGCGCCGCATAGACCTTGCGCAGATCGGCTTCGACGGTGCTCAGGCTGACCCCCATTTCACTGGCGATATCGCGTTGATTCTGGCCGTCGACGCGGAACCGGCGGAAGATGCGTGCCGGCCGCTCGCCGGTCGCGGTGATCGCCGTTTCGACGAGCGCGAGTTGTTCGCGCGAGATCAACGAGGTTTCGGTCGAGGGGCTTTGCGTCGCGGCGGCTTCACCCCATGCCTTGTCGCGCAGATCGCTCTGGCGCGCCGACCGATAGCGATCGAGCATCAAATTGTTCGCGGCGCGCATGATATAGGGCATTGGCTCGGCGACGGGCCCAGTCTTGCGGTCGGTCAACCGCATCCACAAATCCTGGAACAAATCCTCGGCGCCGTCGCCCGCGCCGCGCACTTCCAGAAAGCGGACGATACGATCCCGGTTGGCGAGCAATACGCCTTCGATGCCTTGGGCGGCGTCGGTTCGATCACGCGACTCGGTCATGGATTGCTTGCTTTGGAACGCCATCTTCTGTCGGTAAGCGCCGCTTCGCCCTGCGCCATACGTCCCCCTGATGACGCCGTCATATAGCGCCATTGCCCAGCCGCGCAACTGCGGCGGAAAGAGAGGAGCGGTGGCAAGTGCAAGCATCGGTTCGTTCATTCATTTCTCGAGGGTCAGGACCTACTAATTGCGCGTTCGAAGCGTCGAAATGGCGAAGATATCGGGTTCGGGTGGCCGCCGCGGGTAGCATCGCTACCCGCAAGGCCGCGCGGGCCTGAGATCGAAGCCATTTCGGCGTCCCTTCGGGATTTGACCGATTTTGTCCATTGCGTCGTCGGCAAGTCTGGAAATATCGACATATTCCTGCGCCTTGCCTCCTCGCACTGAACAAAATCGCTTCAAACCTCGATCGCGCAATTGGTAGGTCCTGACCCTAGGCAAGGGGGAAGCGTGGGTAGGGGTAACGCTTCCCCCTTGCGGGCGGGGCCGGCCGGGGGGCTAGAGGCCGACCCGCAAGCTCGCACGGAAAGCCCAGCCGATATGGCTTTGCTGTTCTTCCGCAGACACTTCGCCGGCGACCTGGAAGGCCGAATTGCCGGCGATGCCACGGAAACGGCCGACCCAGCCGCTCGTGCGATCATCAGGAACAAGGGTGAAAGGCGTGCCGTTCTTGAACGACGCCGTCGTCGTGCCGAGGGTGCCGCTGACGATCTGGCGGCGGCCGCCTTCGAGTTCGAAGCGCGTCCACCCGTCATATTCGTCGGCACCGCCGAAATCGAGGCCGACGGCGACAGTGCCCGACACGGCAAGCTCGTCGCTGTCGCGGCTCAGCACCGTGAGATCGAGCGCGTCGCCGCCGCCGGTTTCCTGATAGCCGTCTTCCTTCAACTTGAAATAGTCGACCGCGACCATCGGGCGGAAGCTCAGGCCGCCGACGCGTGTGTCATAAGCCACCGAACCCGACGCCGACCACAAGGTGCCGTCCCACTTGCCCTTCATCGTCTTTTCGATGTCCTCGGCGCCCGCTTCGGCGCGGAAGATGCGCGTGCCTTTCAGGCTGATCGGCGCGCCCGAAACGCGGGCACTCGCCATGAAGCCGTCGGAGCGCAGACGCCAGTGCAACGCGCCTTCGAACTGGCTGGTGCTGACTTCATTGGCGTTGCTGCCGTTGCCGTCCTTACCGCTGAGAAAAGCAATCGAGCCGCCGAAGTTGCCCAAGTTGCTCTTGATTTCGGCGCCGCCCGAAATACCCCAGCCGCTGACGTCATAGCTCGCGGTGTTGCCGACGCCTTTCGACGTGCCCCAGACGGCCTGGTTGACCCAATAACCCCATTTGCCCTCGTCCTGGAACGGTGCGTTGGGGTCCTGCAGGTAGCGCGACAGCGCGCGCGAGCCCGAGGTGACGGTTTCGAAGACGCCGCCTTCATGTTCGGGCAGCATCTGGCCAAGCTGGTTGTGGAACTGCTCGCCGTCGGTGATGCCGAGGAAGACGTCCTCGATCTTCTGGTCGGCTACCACCGCGTCGAGCACCGCGTCGAACGCGCTCGATTCCGAGCGGTTGAGCCCGAGTTCGGTCGTGGTCTTGCGCGATACGTCGACGATCAGCTGGGTCGCGTTCGATGTTAGCGTGCCCTTGTAGAGGAAGGGCAGCAACGTCTGCGATGCGGTGAGGTTGCTCGCGCCGGTGAGCGTCCCCGCGGTCAGCACGATATGCTGACCCTCGGCCTTTTCGAGGCTCGACAGCTTGAGCGCGAGCTTCGATTCAGCCCCGAAGCTGGCGTTGCCGCTGACCTGAAGGTTGGTGCCCGTGGTGCCGGTATCGAGCATCACGCCAAGTGTGCCCTTGTCGTTGACGGCGAGCGACGAAATCGTCGCGGCGCCGCCGACGTCAAAGGTGCCGCCAGCGACCGAAACCGCCAGACCCTGCGAATTGGCGAGCGTGCCCGAGAAGATCGAGGTGCCGCCGATTGTCAGCGTATCGGCACCGCCGCCAAAGTCCGCCAGGCCGGTGAACTTCGAGGTGCCGGCCAGCGTCATCGTGTCGCTGCCAGCGCCGAAGCGGGCGTTGCCGGCGTAGGTCGCGTCACCCGACAGCGCGAGCTTGTTGTTGCCGGCGCCGAAGAAGCTGTTTCCCTTTACCGAGCCATCGGCGATATCGAACACATCGTTGCCGCCGCCGAAGCGGACGTCGCCAACGATGCTGGGGGCGGTGATGCCTGCGGCGACCGCGGTCTGCTTGACCGTCGCGCCGTTGTTGTTCGCCGACAGGTCGATCGCGATGTTGCGGTCGGAGGAGGCGAGCGCGCCGGTGGCGCTGATCGTGCCGCTGTTTTCGACCGTGCCGACCTTGCCCGACAGATCGACGATGGCGCGCGCCGTGCCATTGTCGCCGCCGGTCTTGGCGGTGATCGAACCGCTGTTGCGGATCAGCGGGACATCGCCGCCGGCCTCGATCAGCACGGCGGTTGCAACTGCACCCGCGGCATTGCCGCCGGTCGTCGCTTCGATCTTGCCCGCATTGCGAAGTTCGGGGGTGGTCGCACCGCTGCCGAAGCGGATTGCGGTTGCCGCCGTGTCTTTCGACAATGCCGTCACGCTGCCGGTGGCACCGATGCCGATGCCGCCCGCGATGGTGACCGCACCGCCGAGGCCGCCGATCTGCATGCCGTTGCCGTCCTTGCCGGCGTAGAGGCCGTTGCCGAGCACGGCGCCGTCGATGATGAGGCCAAGGCCGGTGCCCGTTCCGGCGACGGGGCCGATTGTGACGGCGCGGTCAGCTGACCCGATGCGGATCGCGGCGGCCGAACCGAAGGAGCGCACGACGGCGTTTCCTTCCTTGTCATCGTCGATGCCGTCCTTGTCCTCGTCCTTGTCGTCGGGCTTCGTGTCCTTGGGCGCGGCGGCGAGGACGATGCCCCCGGTGACATTGCCTTCGATCGACAGCGCGTTGCCGCCGGTCAGCAGGTCATCGGCGTCGAGCTTCGAGGGATCGGCAGGCGGCGTCGTGAAGCGGTAGCCGGTGGCGGTCAGATTGCCCTGGACGACCAGTGCGCCGGTGACGTTGCCGGCAATCCGTGCGCCGATCGCATCGACGCCTTGCGCGCTGATCGTGCCGGCAAGGCGGACGTTGCCCGTCACATCCTGCAGCCCGACGCCGAGCGCGCGGTCGCCGATGACGCTGATAGTGCCGTCGTTGGTGAAATTTCCGGTCAGCGGCCCGCCGAGGCGGATGCCCGCCGAATTATTGCCCTCGATCGCAATTGCACCCGAGTTGACGATGTTGCCCGAAAACGCACCGGCGGTCGCGATGCCGACGCGGTTGCTGCCGATAGCGAACGCGCCGTCGATGTCGCCGTCATTGTCGATGTCGGTCGGCGCATAGGTTTCGCCGATCGTAATCTTGCCGCTCGCGCTGTTGGTGATTCCGCCCGACGTGCCGGCATTCGCGAGAATGCCCGTGGCGCCGTCGACGTTGCTGAACTCGATCGTGCCTTCGTTAACGACCTTGTGATTGCTGTCGATGGTGACTGCCGGGCCCGTGACGGTGGGCTTGATCGAACCCGCTGCGACGATCTTGATGTCGTCGGCGGCGCCCGATTTGATCGTCGATGTCCGCACCGGCGCCGTGGTGGCGGTGCTGATCGTCGTTTCGGCATGGGCGGTGGTCGAAAGGAGGGTGGCCAGGCAGGTGGAGGCCAGCAAGGTTTTGCGCATCGGGTTCCTCTTGAGATCGGGGCCGGGATCTCTTCCCGGCGACAATCACAAGACGGAGCGGTGCAGGCGCAGCCTTGGAAAAAAATCACCTCGATCGCGCGCGGTCTGAGCGCGGCTAATTCCGTGCGGTCACAATCCACGCGGCACCGTCGATCTGCACAGACGTCTCGCCAGGGCGTTTCGCGAACGCCGCACGGACAGCTGCCGCCGATTTCGTGCGAATATCGTCGGATTGATCGGCGAGCGCGCGCGATAGCGGACCCACCTGGAACGCCATGTCGAGTGCATCGTCGATCGCCTCTTCGCGCGTTGCGCCGCGACCATAGGAAATACTCGTGTCAAAGGGCGTGATGTCGATCGCGGTAAAGCCTGCTGCCGAGAGAATATCCGCGACCTTCTGCCGATCGCCAAAGGCGAAGGGTCCGGCGGCATTCGGATCGGCGGGCACCGGCTGCACGATGTCGCGGATCGCCGCCATCGGCAGCCGCACCCAGTCATTCTCCTGCGCCCCGCGCCAGCACACGAACGCCAGCCGTCCGCCGGGTTTCAGGGCCCGGCGCATATGGGTGAAGGCCGCAACGGGCTCGTCGAAGAACATCACGCCGAAGCGCGAGAAGAGAAGGTCGAACTTTCCTGCGGGCAGCGGGGCGGTCGCGGCATCGGCGCATCGGAATTCGATCTGCATGCCGACGGGTGCGGCGGCGCGGGCGATCTCGACGAGCTGTTCCGATATGTCGACGCCAAGGATGTGGCCGCCGGCTCCGACCTGCTCTGCAAGCGGAAAGGTCGAGGTGCCCGATCCGCAACCGATGTCGAGAACCTGTTCGCCGGGCCGTGCATCGGCCGCTGCGATCGCGGCATTGCCGAAGTCCTCGAGCATCACATCCAGCCGCGCCAGGTTCGCGGCCCAGCGTGTTCCGCTGTCGCCGTTCCAGTCATGCGTGGGGACGGTCTCGACATCGGACATGCGCCTGCTCCTTTATTGCGAATAATTCGCAGCTACGCCAATCTCCGGCCGAGCGCAAGGCTCGTCCGAATAGCTATGCCCTGTTGCATCGCTCCCGGCCATGCGACATTCCACCGGCAGGACCGGCCGCGTGGGACCGGCAAGGGAGAGTCATGAGCGAACAGATCGTCACGGTGGACATCGGCGGCACGCACGCGCGCTTTGCGATTGCCGAGATCGAAGGCGGGCGCGTTCTGGCGCTCGGCGAGGCGACGACGCTCCATACAAAGGACCATGCAAGTTTCCAAACCGCCTGGCAGGATTTCGAACGTCAGCAGGGCGGAACTTTGCCGCGGGCGGTTGCGATAGCCATCGCGGGGCCGACACGCGGCGAGATCATCCGCTTCACGAACAACCCGTGGATCATCCGCCCGGCTTTGATCAACGAGAAGCTGGGCGTCGATCGATATGCGCTGGTGAATGATTTCGAGGCGGTCGGTCATGCCGTCGCGCAGGCCGACGAGAGCTATTTCGAGCGGTTGACGGGTCCTGACGAGCCGCTTCCCGCGACCGGGACGATCACCATCATCGGCCCCGGCACCGGCCTTGGCGTTGCGCATGTCTGGCGCGACGGTGCCGACTATCGCGTCCAGGCGACCGAGGGTGGGCATATCGACTTCGCGCCGCTGGACAGCATCGAGGATGCGATCCTCGCGCGGCTGCGCAAACGCCATCGGCGCGTGTCGATCGAACGCATCGTGTCGGGACCGGGAATCGTCGACATCTACGAAACGCTGGCGGCGCTTGAAGGGCGCGCGATCCCGCGGCTCGACGACAAGGCGATCTGGACCAACGCACTGAGCGGCGAGGACAGCCTGGCGGCGGCGGCGGTCGATCGCTTCTGCCTGTCGCTCGGCAGCGTCGCGGGCGACCTTGCATTGGCGCAAGGTGCCGGTGGGGTGGTAGTTGCGGGCGGGCTGGGCTTGCGCATCCGCGACAGTCTGGTGCGTTCGGGTTTCCCCGAACGATTTATCGAAAAGGGGCGTTTCGAAGGCTTTATGTCCGCGCTGCCGGTAAAGCTCATCACCCATCCACAGCCCGGCCTGTTTGGTGCCGCGGCGGCGTTCGCGCGCCAATACACCTGAATCCGCAAATACCGCTGGCATCGGGCGGCGAAAATCGGCAGCAATGGAACTTCGATTTCTGAAGGATTCCATCGCTCGTGTCCGCCCGTCCCGTCCTCGGCATCATCGCCTGTAACCGGCAGGTCGGCTCCGAATATGCGCAGGCGGTGATGAACCGCTATGCGAAGGCCGCGATGCGCCATGCCGACTGTGCCGCGCTGCTCATTCCGTCGCTTCCGGACTATATGCGCGCCGACGAGATCGTCGGTCGGCTCGACGGCGTTTTGCTCACCGGCTCGCCATCGAACGTCGAGCCGGCACGTTATGGTGAGGAAGATGCAGGGGAGGGGCCGTTCGATCCCGATCGCGATCGGATGATGCGCGATCTGGTCGAGGCGGTGATCGCGGCGCAGAGGCCGTTATTCGGCATTTGCCGCGGGTTCCAGGACATCAATGTCGCGCTCGGCGGGACGCTGCGCCGCGACACCGCGACGAACGGCGAACTGCTGCGCCACCATACGCCCGACGGGACATTGTTCGATGCGATGTTCGATCATCGGCATCATGTTGACCTCGTCGATGGCGGCATGTTGGCGTCGGCCTATCGGGCGGAATCGCTCGATGTGAATTCGGTCCATTATCAGGGCATCGGACGGCTCGCCGACGGCTTGTCGGTCGAGGCGCGTGCGCCCGACGGACTGGTCGAGGCTTTCAGCGCGCGGCCGAACGGCGCACCCTTGCTGGCAGTCCAGTGGCACCCCGAATGGGCGGTCGACGGCAATGAAGAGAGCCAGACCTATTTCCGCCTGCTCGGACAGGCGCTGCGGGGCGAGCTATGAACCGGCGCGTCACCCGGTACGACCGCTATCTCGCGCGGCTCTGCTTTTCGCCCTGATCCTAACCGGAACGCTCGTTCCGCTCGTGTCGAGCGAAGTCGAGACACCCATTATCGCAGCGCAAGATCGAGGGGCATCTCGACTTCGCTCGATGCGAACGGTTTTTGAATTCAGGAGATTTTCCATGCCCCGCAATCACGACATCGCCGAACTGCGCCGCCTCGACGTCGCGCACCATCTTCCAGCACAAGCCGACTGGGCCGAGATCGAAAAACTTGGCGGCAGCCGCATCATCACGCACGCCGAGGGCTGTTATATCCACGATGGCGACGGGCACCGCATCCTCGACGGGATGGCCGGCCTGTGGTGCGTCAATGTCGGCTATGGCCGCGAGGAGCTGGTCGATGCGGCAGCGGCGCAGATGCGCGAGCTGCCCTTCTACAACACCTTCTTCAAGACCGCGACGCCGCCGACGGTGACGCTCGCCGCGAAGATCGCCGGCCTGACGGGCAATCGCCTGCCGCATATCTTCTTCAACGCTTCGGGCAGCGAGGCGAACGACACCGTGTTCCGCATGGTCCGCCATTACTGGAAGCTGAAGGGTGAGCCGAAGCGGACTGTCTTTATCAGCCGCTGGAACGCCTATCACGGCTCGACCGTCGCGGGGGTTTCGCTCGGCGGGATGAAGGCGATGCACGTGCAGGGCGACCTGCCGATCCCGGGCGTCGAGCATGTCCGCCAGCCCTATGCCTATAATGAAGGGCAGGGGATGACCGAGGAGGAGTTCTGCGACGCTTGCGTCCAGGCGATCGAGGACAAGATCCTCGAGGTCGGCCCCGAGAATTGCGCCGCCTTCATCGGTGAGCCCGTGCAGGGTGCCGGCGGCGTGATCATTCCGCCGAAGGGCTATTGGCCCAAAGTCGAGGCCGTGGCGCGCAAATATGGCCTGCTCGTCGTGGCCGACGAGGTGATCTGCGGGTTCGGACGCACGGGCAAGATGTGGGGGCATGAGACGATGGGCTTCACCCCCGACCTGATGCCGATGGCGAAGGGGCTGTCGTCGGGTTACCTGCCGATTTCGGCGACCGCGGTCGCGGCGCATGTCGTCGAAGTGCTCAAGACCGGCGGCGATTTCGTCCACGGCTTCACCTATTCGGGCCATCCGGTCGCCGCGGCGGTGGCGCTCAAGAATATCGAGATCATCGAGCGCGAAGGACTGGTCGAGCGCACCGGGAGCATCACCGGACCCCATCTTGCGAAGGCGCTCGCCACGTTGAACGATCATCCGCTCGTCGGTGAAGCGCGCTCGATCGGGCTGCTCGGCGCGGTCGAGATCGTCGCCGACAAGGCAACCCGCGCACGGTTCGGCGGCGCAGAGGGAACGGCGGGGCCGATGGCGCGCGATGCGTGCATTGCCAACGGGCTGATGGTGCGCGGCATCCGCGACAGCCTGGTCATGTGCCCGCCGCTGATCATTTCGACCGAGCAGATCGACGAGATGGTTGCCATCATCCGCAAATCTCTCGATGAGGTGCTGCCGAAACTCCGCGCGCTCTAAACAGGAAAGACCAAGACCTTATGCCCTCCGGCCTTTTTGCCCTGCTCGACGATATTGCGACGATCGCCAAGGTCGCCGCCGCGAGCATCGACGATATCGGCGCCGCGGCGTCGAAGGCCGGGGTGAAGGCCGCGGGCGTGGTGGTCGACGATACCGCGGTAACGCCGCGTTACGTCACCGGCTTCACCCCCGACCGCGAACTGCCGATCATCTGGCGGATCACCAAGGGGTCGATCTTCAACAAGCTGGTGCTGATCCTGCCGGCGCTGCTGCTCTTGTCGACGTTCGTTCCATGGGCGATCACCCCGCTGCTCATGATCGGCGGCGCCTATCTTTGCTTCGAAGGCGCCGAAAAGGTGCTGCACTCGCTGCAGAAGGACAAGACGAGTCTTGCCGAAGACGCCGCGATCGTTGCCGACCAGGATCATGAAGAGGCGATGGTGAAGGGGGCGGTGCGCACCGACTTCATCCTGTCGGCCGAGATCATGGTGATCGCGCTCAACGAAGTGCTCGACGAGCATTTCGCGATGCGCGCCGCGACGCTCGCGGTGGTTGCGATCGCGATCACCATCGCGGTTTACGGCGTCGTCGGGCTGATCGTGAAGATGGACGACATCGGCCTTCATATGGCGAAAGAGGGCAATGCAGCGCGGCGGTCGATCGGGCGCGGGCTGGTTGCTTTTATGCCGAAGCTGCTGGCGGCGCTCGCGCTGATCGGCACCGCGGCGATGCTGTGGGTCGGCGGCCAGATTTTCATTCACGGCCTCGACGAATATCACATCGGCAACATCGGGCATGGGCTCCACGATTTCGCGCATGCGTTGGCGGGGAACCTGCCGGGCGCGGGCGTTTGGGAATGGCTGATCAACGCGGGCGGTGCGGGCGTATTCGGGCTGCTGCTCGGCGGCGTGATCGTCGGCCTGCTGCACTTGTTGCCGGGCAAGAAGGCCCATTGACCTCGTCATCCCGGACTTGATCCGGGATCCATTGCGGCGCCGAAGTCACGGGCCGCGGATCAAGTCCGGGGTGACGAAAGTGGAATCCGTTCCCGAACGAGCCTTAAAGCCACAAAAGCCCCGCATGGAGACACTGCATTTGTGTCCTTTGTGGTTTTAAGGCCGGGTAAGCCCCGTTTGGCAAAGCGAAATATGAACGGGTAGAAAGAGCCGAAGCGAGAGGCTCTCACACGACCGCAATGTAGGAAAGCTTCTTTTGCCGAGCGCGTCAGCCAAGCAACACCACCGGACTATCCGCGCGCCAGTGCATGCTCACCTTGTCGCCCCAGGTGAAATCCTCCTGGTCGTGGCGCGACAGGTTCGGGCGGGATACGCGCAGGCACACACCCGATTCCAGCTCGATCTCGAACAGGGTGATGTCGCCAAGATAGCTCATCCCTTTGATCTTGCCGCGCGCAAAATTATAACCGTCGGGCGCGTCCTGCGCCGCGGCCTTCACCGCCTTGCCCTCGCCGGGAACGTGGAGGTAGATTTTCTCGGGGCGTAGCGCGATCCACACATCGGCGCCGTGCGGGCCGGTGACACCGTGGTTGAGATACACCTTGCCGAGCCCCGGGCAATCGACCGCGGCCTTGTCCGGATCGTCAAGGGTCAGCTTGCCCTCGAAGATGTTCACCGATCCGACGAAATCGGCGACGAAGCGGTTGGCGGGATATTCGTAGAGGTCCGACGGCGTCGCGAGTTGCGCGACCTCGCCCTTGTTAATCACCCCGATACGGCACGCCATAGAGAGCGCTTCGTCCTGATCGTGGGTGACGGTGACGAAGGTGATGCCAACCTTTTCCTGCAGATCGCTGAGTTCGAACTGCATCTGTGCACGCAGCTTGGCATCGAGCGCCGACAGCGGTTCGTCGAGCAGCAGCACCTTGGGCCGCATCACCAGGCTGCGCGCGAGCGCGACGCGCTGGCGCTGGCCACCCGACATCTGGTCGGGCATCCGCGTTTCGAACCCGCCGAGCTTGACCAGCTCGAGCGCCTCGGCGACGCGGTCCTTGATCTCGCCGCCCTTCACGCCCGCAATCTTCAGGCCATAGGCGACATTGTCGGCAACGCTCATGTGCGGGAACACGGCATAGCTCTGGAACACCATGTTCACCGGGCGCTTGTTCGGCGGGATGCCCGCCATATCATGCCCGTCGATCAATATCTTGCCCTCGGACGGCAGCTCGAACCCTGCGATCATCCGCAGCAGCGTCGTCTTGCCGCACCCCGACGGGCCAAGCAGCACAAAGAATTCGCCGGCATTGATGTCGAGGGTGACATTGTCGACCGCTGTCACCTTGCCAAAGCGTTTCGAGACGTTCTGGATCTGAATGATCGGGCGTGCGGTTTCGGTCATGGTCAGTGGGTTTCCGCAATGGCTTTCACGCCCTGAAGCTTGAGCGCGACGAAGGTCAGGGCGACGGTGAGGAGAATGAGCAGCGTCGAGGCGGCGTTGACCTCGGGCGTCACCGAGAAGCGGACCATCGAATAGACTTTCACCGGGAAGGTGATCGTGTCGGGGCCGCTGGTGAAATAGGTGATCACGAAATCGTCGAGGCTCAATGTGAAGGAGAGAAGCGCGCCGGCAACAAGCGCGGGTTTGATGTGCGGGATCAGCACGTCGCGGAACACCTGCCATTCGCTCGCGCCGAGATCCTTGGCCGCTTCCTCCTGCTCGCGGTTGAAGGTCGCGAGCCGCGAGCGCACGACCATCGTCACGAAGGGAAAGCAGAAGGTGATGTGCGCGATGGTGATCGCGCCGAGGTTGAACGGCCAGATGAGGTCGGTCGGCCAGTTCACCGCGGCGAAAAACATCAGGAAGGCGACGCCGAGGCATATTTCGGGGACGATGATCGGCAGCGAGATCGTGCCGTCGATCGCGCTTTTGAGCGGGAAGCGGAAGCGCCACAGCATCACCGCGGCGACCGCGCCGAGAACGAGACTGACGATCGTTGCGAGCGCCGCGATGGTCAGCGAGTTGAGCAAAGCCTCGACGAGCTGGTCATTGCCCATCGCTTTCTCGTAATATTTGGTCGTGAAACCGCGCCACACGACGTTGCGCTTGCTGTCGTTGAAGCTGAAGATCACCAGCACGACGAGCGGCGCGTAGAGGAAGACCATCACCGCGCCGACCCAGAGACGCATCCACAAGGTGCGGCTATATTCGAGCGGCGCTACGGGCGTGCGGGTGAAGAGCGCCATCAGCGAACCTCGGGCACTTTTTTGCGCATCGACTGGATCGCGATCAGCGCGAACATCGCATAGATGAGCAGGAAGGAGAGGGCGGCGCCGAACGGCCAGTCGTTCGCCTTCTTGAACTGGCGTTCGATGACGTTGGCGATCATCTGGCTGTCGGTTCCGCCCATCAGGTCGGGCGTGAGGTATGCACCGAGCGCGGGGATCAGCGTGATCATCACGCCGGCGACGATACCCGGCGCGGCGAGCGGCACGACGATGCGCATGATCGTGCGGAAATGCCCGGCACCGAGATCAAGGCTCGCCTCGATCAGGCTGCGGTCGAGTCGGTCGAGCGCGGCGTAGAGCGGCAGGACCATGAAGGGCAGATGGACGTACACAAGCCCGAACACGACCGCGAAATTGTTGAAGAGCAGCTGCACCGGCTCCCATGTCGGGAGCGGCTGGAGCCCGACGAGCGTCTTGATCCAGCTCGTTCCCTCCCACAGCGCGCCGAGGCCTTTGTTGGCGAAGCCCTGGGTGCCGAGGAGCATCATCAGCGCATAGGTGCGGATGAGCAGGTTCGTCCAGAAGGGCAGCATGATGCCGAGCAGCAGCCAGGGCCGCCATTTTTCGCTGGCGAAGGTGATCGCCATCGCGACGGGAAAGCCGATGATCAGGCAGATTAGGGTGACGAGCGCCGCAACCGCGAAGCTCTTGCCGAAAATGGTCAGGTACAGCCATTCGGTCGCGCGCTTGTAATTGTCGAGCGTGCCCGAAATGTCGATTTCGGTCAGCCCCTTATTCTCGCCAAAGCTGTAGAGCCAGACGATCGCCATGGGCACGAGGAAGAAGAGGATGATCCAGAACAGCGTCGGTAGCGATACCGCCGCAAAGACCCCTTTGTTCGTTTTCCAGTCCTGTTCGGCCACCCCCCGATGCCTCCTTCAGGCCATCAGGCCGCCCGGACCCGTGTGAAGGCTTCCTCGTAAAGCGGCTGCAGTTCCGGATTGAACCGCGCATATTCGCATTTCGCCAGCGCCTCGGCGGGCGGGAAGATCACCGGATTGTTCTTGTAGCTGTCAGGCATCAGCTTCTTCGCGGCGGCATTGGGTGTCGGGTAGAGGATCGTCTCGGTGATTTCCTTGTCGACATTGGCGTCGAGAATATAGTTGATGAAGGCGTGCGCATTCTTCGGATGCGGCGCGCCCTTCGGGATGCACAGATTGTCCGAATTGAGCTGGCTGCCTTCTTTCGGGATGACGAAATCGATATCCTTGTCCTCGAGCATCGCCTGCGCGATGTCGCCATTATATTCGAGCACGACGTCGACATCGCCCTTGAGCAGCAAATCCTGCCCGTCGTCCTCGTGGAATTTCTTCACATTGGGCTTTTGCTTGATCATCATCTTTTCGATCGTCGCAATGTCCGCCGGGGTCAGCGCATTGACCGATTTGCCGAGATATTTGCCATAAAGGCGGAACATGTCGCCGGCTTCCGATAGCCAGGCGATGCGGCCCGCATATTCGGGGCTGTCGAACAGGACCTTCCAGCTGTCGGGCTTTGCCGACACTTTCGATTTGCGATAGCCGATGCCGAGCGCGAGCCAGGTGTAGGGCATCGAAAATTTGCGCTGCAGATCATATTCGACGTTGATGTAGGCCGGATCGATATTCTTCTTGTTCGGGATTTGCGCATGGTCGAGCGGCAGCAGCATGCCCGCCTTGCTCATCCGCTCGACAAAGTCGTTCGACGGCACGATCACGTCATAGCCGGGATTGCCCGCCTTGAATTTCGCGAACAGCACGTCGTTGCTGTCGAAGAGGTCCATCGTGACGTCGACGCCGGTCGCTTCCTTGAAATTATCGAGCGTATTCTCGCCGATATAGGTGTCCCAATTGTAGAAGTTGAGCTTGGCTTCCTCGCCGTTCGAGAGCTTCTTGCCGCCCTCCTTGCTGCACGCCGCTAAGCCGCCGAAGGTGATGCCGATTGCCGCGACCCCCATCGCTTGAAGAAGCGAGCGGCGCCCGCGGGTTTGCTTGATCAGTTCGAACGGGTCCATGTCGCAGCCTCCCTGTATGTGACGTCAAGCTGACTCAATAAAGTCGGCTTGGGAAGAGCTTTTTTGCGCTGCACCAAGTTTCTTTGAAACTTTCATGCGTTGCGCAGATACCAATCGTAATCGAGTGTCGGGACGACGCTGAAATAGCGATCCTGCTCGACGCGCTTCACGATGCTGAACATGTCGACGAAGCGCGCACCCAGATAGTCGCGCATCAGGGTCGATGCATGGAAGCGGTCGACCGCGGCGAACCAGTTCGACGGCGGCTTGTCATCGCCGCTGTTGTCGCGGTCATAGCCGTTGCCGACGACCGCCGCGCCGGGATCGATCTTGTTCGTCATGCCGTGATGCATGCCCGCAAGAACCGCCGCGACCGCCAGATAGGGGTTCGCGTCGGCGCCGCACGCGCGGTGCTCAACATGGCGGCTCGGCGGCGGGCCGGCGGGGATACGGAAGGACACGGTGCGGTTGTTGACGCCCCAGGTGGGCGCGACGGGGGCATAGCTGTTCGCCTTGAAGCGGCGATAGCTGTTTGCGTGCGGCGCGAAGAGCGCAAAAGCGTCGCCGACGGTGCCGATCATCCCGCCGATCGCGTGGCGCAGCGCGGGCGTGCCTTCGGGATCGTCGCTGGCAAAGATGTTGGTATCGCTGTCGTCGTTGACCGACACATGGATATGCATCCCGCTGCCCGCCTGCTCGGCGAAGGGCTTGGCCATGAAGGTCGCCTCGAGGCCCTGTTGCTGCGCGATCGCCTTGACGAGACGCTTGTACATGATCGCATCGTCGCAGGCGCGCAGCGCGTCGGGCTTATGGCGCAATGTCAGTTCGAACTGGCCGGGGGCGAATTCGGAGATCGCGCTTTCGAGCGGCAAGCCCTGCACGTCGGTCGCGGCGTAAAGCGCGTCGAAGAAGGGGCGGAAGTCGTCGAGTTCGCGCAGGCCATAGACCTCGACATTGCGCGGGGTGTCGCGGCTGTAGCCGGGCCGCGCGGGGCGGACCCTGCCATCGCGGGCACGACGCGGGTCGACGAGATAGAATTCGAGTTCGACCGCGAGCACCGGGGTCAGCCCGTCGGCGGTGAAGGCGTCGATCACGCCGCCCAGCACATGGCGCGGATCGAGGTCGTGCGGGGTGCCGTCGAGCTCGTAGAAATCGACGAGGAATTGCGCGGCATGGTCGCCGCCCCATGGGGTGCGGACGAGGGTGCCGGGGATCGGCTTCATGGAACGATCGGCGTCGCCATCCTCCCACACAAGGCCGGTTTCGACGGTATCCTGTCCGGTGATGTCGACGACGGTGATCGAGCCGGGGAACATGCGGCCGCTTTCGTAGACGGCAAGCACCTCATGCTGGCGCAGTCGCTTGCCGCGCGGCACGCCGCCAAAGTCGGTGTAGATCATCTCGATCGAATCGACGTCGGGATTGGCCTTGAAAAAGGCCTCGGCCTCCGAACGCGGCGCGATCACGCCCGATGACTTCGACATCGCCCCACTACTCCTTCAATGCACGCACGCAGTCGGCAAATACGCCGACGAGCCGGTCGATTTGTTCGTCCGACGTGACCGGGCTCACCAACATCATATTGTGAAACGGCGCCAGCAAAATCCCGCGGGTTGCGAGGAACAGGTGAATTGCCGCCTCCAGCTTGGGATGCATCGCCGCCTTCGCCTCGCTGCCGCTCAGCGGCGGGGTAGGGCAGGTCAGGAATTCGACGCGGGCGCCGACCTGTGTGACGTGCCAGTCGAGGTCGGCGGCGGCAATTTCCTGTTCGAGCCCAGTGACGAGGCGTGCGGCGCCGCGCAGCATATGGTCATATGCGGCGGGCGTGATGACGTCCGACAGCATCGCATCCATCGCGGTGATGGCGAGCGCGTTGGCGGACAATGTGGTGCCGATGCCGCTATGCCCGGAGGGGCGCGAGGCGTTCAGCGCAGCCATGCGATCAGCGACCGCCGCCGAAAATCCGTAGACGGCGCAGGGCACGCCGCCCCCGATCGACTTGCCGACGACGATGAGGTCTGGGGTGGGGCCGTGCGTGACGCCATGGCCGCCATATCCCGAGGAGATGGTGTGCGTTTCGTCGAAGATCAGCAAGGTGCCGGTCTCGTCGCAAAGCCGGCGAAGCGTCGCCAGAAAGCCGGGTGCATCGCGCACCATGCCGACGTTGGTCATCACCGGCTCGGCGAGTACGCACGCGACGTCGCCGCCGCAGAGCGCCGTCGCCAGCGCTGCCTCGTCATTGAACTCAATCACCGTGGTGGTGTCGCGCAAATCGTGAACCTGGCCGACCAGGCTGGCCCGCATAGCGGGCGCGCCGCCCTTCAGATCGACGAACGCGTCGTCGACCGCGCCATGATAGGCGCCGTTGAAGGTCAGGATTTTGGGGCGCCCGCTGATTCCCCGGCACCAGCGTATCACCGCGCGATTGGCCTCGCTTGCGGTGGTCGTGACCTGCCATAGCTCAAGGCCGAACATCGCCGCGAGGCGCTGCGACAGCGCCACACCCCGCTCGGTCGGCAACATGTAGCTCAGCCCTTCGCCGGCCTGCTTCGTCAGCGCGGCGGCGAGGGCCGGCGGCGAATGGCCGAACAGGCTGGCGGTGTCGCCGAGGCAGAAATCGTCGTAGCGCTGCCCGTCGATGCTGGTCAGCGTTGCGTCTTTCGCTGACGCGGCGACGATCGGCACCGGGCTCGGCCAGTCGCGCATCCAGTGGAAGGGAACCGACTGGAACCAGCCCTTCGCCGCCGCGTGATGCGTGAAGGCTTGGCGGTTGGCGGCGCGGAAACGTTCGGCCTCGCGGCTTGCAACGCGGGCGATAGCAGCATCGGATATCACCCGAGCTTGTCCTTCATCGCATAATAGAGCAGCCCGAGCGTCGCGAGCGGCTGGCGCAGCCATTTGCCGCCGGGGAAGGGTTTCAAAGGAAGGTTCGCCAGCACGTCGAAGCGTTCGGCGGTGCCCGCCATCGCCTCGGCAATCAATTCGCCCGCGAGCGTCGTGACCAGCGCGCCATGCCCCGAAAAGCCATGCGCGTAAAAGACGTTCCCGCGCCGCCCGATGTGCGGCAGCCGGTTCATCGTCACCGCGACCGCGCCGCCCCAGCCATAGTCGATCTTCGCATCGGCGATCTGCGGAAAGACCTCTGCCATGAACGGGCGAACAAAGGCTGCGATATCGCGTGGCGGCGTCTGCGAATAACGCTCGCCGCCGCCGAAGATCAGACGCTTGTCGGCCGAGAGGCGGAAATAGTTGAGCACGAAGCGGCTATCGGCAACCGCGGCATCGCTGGGCAATAGCGCGTCGGCATTTGCGAGCGGCGCGGTTGCGATGTTATAGTTCATGATCGGCACGGTGAAGCGGCCGAGGTCCGGTTCGACGTCGCCGACCCAGCTATCGGTTGCGTCGATGACATAGCGCGCGGCGACGTGCGCGCGATCGGTCATCACGCCCAGTCCATCCGGCGTCTCGATGATCCTGTGGGCGCGCTGATCTTCCCAGATGCAAACGCCCGCGGCTTCGGCGGCGCGCGCAAGGCCGATCGCATAGTTCAGCGGATGGAAATGCCCGCCCTGCGGATCGTGGATGCCGCCGTGGTAAAGCGGGCTGGCAATATGCGCGCCCATGTTGTTCTTCTCGATGACGTGGCTCTGGTAGGCAAAGCGCATCGCCAGAAACTCGGCCTCGCGCTTCATCGCGTCGAAATCTTTCGGCGTCCACGCGGCCTCAAGATGCCCGGTCTTGAGGTCACAATCGATGCCGTGCTTTTCAATGCGCGCTTTCACCGGATTCGCGCGCCAGCATAGGTTGAACAGCGCCTCGGCGCGCTCGCGACCGAATTCACCCTCAAGCTCGGACGCCGACCAGCGAAGGCCAGGGATCAACTGCCCGCCGTTTCGGCCCGACGCGCCGAAGCCGACATGTTCGCGCTCTATCAGGATCACCGAGAAGCCGCGCTCGGCACAGGCGAGGGCAGCGGACAGCCCCGTGAAGCCGCCGCCGATGACTGCGACATCGAACGAAAGCTCTTCGCCTATTTCATATGCCGAACGCCACCGGCGCGCGGTCGCGGCATAATAGCTGTTGGCGAGCGGATCGGTCATGGCCGGCGCGCGGGTCAGACCCGCATCAACAGATGTTCGCGTTCCCAGCTCGACACCACCGACTGATAGTTGAAGAGCTCATAATCCTTCACCGCGAAGAAGATTTCGAAGAAATCGTCGCCGAGCAGATTGCGAACCTTCTTGCACGAAGCGAAGCGATCGAGCGCCGCCTCCAGTGTTCGCGGCAGGGTGCGGGCGCGGTTATACGCGCTGCCGGTGATCGGTTTTGCCGGCACCATGCGGTCGACCATCCCGATATAGCCGCAGATCAGCGAGGCGGAGATTGCGAGATAGGGGTTGCTGTCAGCGCCCGGCAGGCGGTTTTCGACGCGGCGGTTGTTTTTGTCCGAGATGGGCACGCGGAACCCGCACGAGCGGTTGTCCTCGCCCCACTGGACGTTGATCGGCGCCGCGCTGTCGGGCCGCATGCGGCGGAAACTGTTCACATTGGGCGCCCACAGCGGCGAGATTTGCGGCATATAGCGCACGAGCCCGGCGATATAGCTGCGGAACATCGCGCTATCGCGGCCGTTGGCGACCGAAAACAGGTTCTTGCCCGTCACCGCATCGACCACCGACTGATGGATATGCATCGCGCTGCCCGGCTGGCCCGCCATCGGGTTCGCCATGAAGGTCGCATAGACATTGTGCTGCTTCGCGACGTTGCGCACCACGCGCTTAAACAGGAACACCTCGTCGGCGAGCCGCAGCGGGTCGCCATGCTCGAAATTCACTTCGAGCTGCGCGGCGCCCATTTCATGGATCATTGTGTCGATATCGAGCCCCATCAGCTCGCAATCGTCATAGATATGATCGATGATATCCTCATATTCGTTCATCGCCTCGAGCCCATAGGGCTGGCTCGCGGTTTCGCTGCGTCCCGACTGGCCGACCGGCGGGGTCAGCGGGAAATCGGGGTCGGCGTTCTGCGAGACGAGGTAGAACTCGACCTCGGGCGCGATGATCGGCTTCCAGCCCTTTTCGGCGTAGAGGCCGAGCACTTTTTTCAGGATTGTGCGCGGCGCGATGTCGACCTCGCTGCCGTCGCCATTATAGGCATCGGCGATCACAAATGCGGTCGGCGAAGTGAACCCCGGCGCGACGCAGATCGTGGTCGGGTCAGCGATCAATATCTTGTCAGGATCCTTGTCCCAGATATCGTCGATATCCTCGGGATAATGGCCGTCGATCGTGCAGATGAAGACGCTGCCCGGGATGCGGAGCGACTTGTCCTTGACCGAGGAGAGGAACTTCTTGGCCGGCAGCACCTTGCCGCGCTGGACCCCGTTGATGTCGGGGACGATGCATTCGACTTCGTCGATTTTATGGTCGCTGATCCATTGTTCCAGATTGACTGACATGCGCCCCCGATTGGGCCGAGGCTCGACCCGTCTGTGGAATGGGCAGCGTATCGCAAGGTTGAAGGAAGCGCCAGAGGGGGCCGTTATCCGGCCATCTCGGGTATCATTTCATGCCGGATTCTTTGCTTGCGCGAAATCGGCGCCCCGTCATCTTCGTCATACTGGACTTGACCCTGCATCCGCCGCATCCTCGGCGCCGCGCGATAGTCGCATTCGAATATGCTGGAAGGAGATTGAGGCGATGCGGGGAGAAAACGACCATCTAGCGTCCTTCTGGATGCCGTTTACCGCCAACCGCGCGTATAAGGCGAACCCGCGCCAGCTTGTCTCCGCGAGCGGCATGCATTACCAGAGCGCCGATGGGCGGACCATCCTCGACGGCACGTCGGGCCTCTGGTGCAGCAACGCGGGGCATTGCCGCCCCGAAATCACCGAGGCGATCGCGAACACCGCGGCGACGCTCGATTTCGCCCCGACCTTCCAGCTGGGTCATCCGCTGCCGTTCGAACTGGCGCAGCGACTTGCAGCGCTGATGCCCGATGGGCTCGACCGGATATTCTTTACCAACAGCGGATCCGAATCGGTTGATACTGCGCTAAAAATCGCACTCAATATCCAGCGTGCGAAGGGGCAGGGGACGCGCACGCGGCTGATCGGGCGCGAACGTGGCTATCATGGCACGGGCTTTGGCGGGATCAGCGTCGGCGGCCTTGTGAACAACCGCCGCGCCTTCGGCGGCGGGCTGCCCGGGGTCGACCATATTCGTCACACGCACGACGTCGAACGCAACGCGTTCACGCGCGGCTTTCCGCAGCATGGCGCGGAACTGGCGGACGACCTCCAGCGGCTCGTCGACCTCCACGGCGCCGATACCATCGCGGCAGTGATTGTCGAACCGATGGCGGGCTCGACCGGGGTGCTCGTCCCGCCGGTCGGCTATCTCCAGCGCCTGCGCGAAATCTGCGACAAACACGGTATCATCCTGATTTTCGATGAAGTGATCACCGCGTTCGGCCGCGTTGGCGGCGCGACGGCGGCAGGGCAATGGGGCGTGACGCCCGACATCATCACGATGGCGAAAGGGCTGACCAACGCCGCGGTGCCGATGGGCGCCGTTGCGGTGAAGCGCGAACTCCACGATGCGGTGATCGACAGCGTGCCGGGCGGGATCGAACTGTTCCACGGCTACACCTATTCGGGCCATCCGCTCGCCAGCGCGGCGGGTCTTGCGACGCTCGATCTCTATGCGCGCGATGGCCTGTTCGACCGCGCGAATGAACTCGGCAGCTATTGGGAGGATGCTGCGCACAGCCTGAAAGGCGCGCGCCATGTCATCGATATTCGCACGATTGGTCTGGTCGCGGGCATCGAGCTCGAGCCGCGTGCGGGAGCACCGACCGCGCGCGCGATGGAATTGTTCCACGCCTGCTTCGACAATGGTTTGCTTGTTCGCGCGACGGGCGACATCATTGCGCTGTCGCCGCCGCTGATCGTCGAAAAGGCGCAGATCGACGAGATGTTCGGGAAGATTGCCGAATTGCTGGCCCGCATCGACTGACGGGAATGCCCGTCAGTCGGCGTCGGCGTTGGCTTCCGCCTTGGCTGCCGCTGCAGCGACCTGCCGCGCGCGCGTGGCTTCGGTCTGGATCAGACGTTCGGCCATTGTGCGCCACGCCTGTTCGGCGCGCAGATTGCGGTCGCGGACTTGCGACAGCGTGCTTTCCGCCGCGTCGGCCGCGCATTTGTCCGCCTGGATCAGGTAGAAATCGCTGGTGTTCGACATGGCGGAAATCCTTAGGGTAGAGGTGGTTGAAGGTCTGAACCGGGAAAGTCAGTCGACCATTTGGGCGATCAGGCGGCGAAGTTCGCGCCGCGTCAGCGTCGGCGATCGCCGGGCTGGCTTATCGGCCCGCGCATCGATCGCGGAATAGGGCCGAAGAAGAGAAGGAAAAGTATTCAAATTAAAGTTCATAATATCCTGTAATCATTGTTTTATTCTGGTTGGGTATTCAGCGTCGATTGCCCTTGCGGGGGCCGCCTCCCGCCGGACCGGCGCCGCGATCGCGATAGATGATGCGGCCCTTGGTGAGGTCGTAAGGCGTCATTTCGACGCGTACGGCGTCGCCGACGACCGACCGGATGCGAAAACGTCGCATCCGGCCCGCCGTGTAAGCGATGATCCGATGATCATTTTCCAGAACGACGCCAAAGCGTCCATCGGGAAGGATTTCATCGATCTGGCCGTCGAGGGTCAGTAGTTCCTCTTTGGCCAAAAGATCAGGCCGACTGGATGTTGACGGCGGCGACTTTGCCGCGCTGGTCGGTTTCCAGGTCATAGGAAACGCGCTGATCCTTGTTCAGCGTCGTCATCCCGGCGCGTTCGAGGGCGGTGATGTGGACGAAATTGTCGCCCGAACCGTCTTCGTTCGCGATGAAGCCATAACCTTTTTCGGTGTTGAAGAATTTTACAGTGCCGATCGGCATGGGGTCGTTCCTTTCACGGAAGCGGAGTTACCACCGGCCATATGCCGATGGCGCCAGGTAGCGTGAGGATGGAAGTGTCCGCCAAGCAGGCAAAAAAATCCGTCGTAGGCGACGATAGCCTGCCGAAGATGGGGCTTGAGCTATGAAAAGTCAAGGATAGGCTTGGATTCGCGCGCCGTCATGCCTCCGCGAGCAGGGGAAAAGCCACCGAAACGCGGGTGCCTTTGCCAACTTCGCTGTCGATGTCGAGCTGCCCCTGATGGCGCTCGCTGATGTGCTTGACGATGGCGAGGCCGAGGCCGGTGCCGCCGACCGAGCGGCTGCGCGCCTCGTCGACGCGATAGAAACGTTCGGTCAGGCGCGGCAGATGATCGGGCGCGATGCCGTCGCCCTCGTCGCTGACCGACAGCCGCACGCGGCGGCCCTCGCGCGCCAGCTCGACCGTCACCGGGGTTCCCGCGTGACCGTATTTCATCGCGTTCGAAATGATATTGTGCGCGAGCTGTCCGAGCTGCGCTTCGTCGCCCAGCACCGGTTGCGGATCGTCGCCCAGCCGCGCGACGATGTCTTTGGTGCGCGGCTGTTCGCTATCGCGCAGCTGCGCGATCGTGGTCTGGACGATGATGGCAAGGTCGACCGGGGTCGTCGGGCGACGAAAGCGGTCGGCCTCGACGCGTGAAATCGACAAAAGGTCGATGACGAGTTGCTGCATCCGCCGCGCCTCGCGATCGATGATCGAAAGGAAGCGATTGCGCGTCGGCGCGTCGGCCTCGCCGTTCATTTCCTGGAGCGTTTCGACATAGCCGAGGATCGCGGCGAGCGGCGTGCGCAGTTCGTGGCTGGCGTTGGCGACGAAGTCGGATCGCATGCGGTCCGCGGCATCGATTGCCGACCGGTCGGACAGGAAGATGATATATTCGCTGCCCGACAGCGCGGCGATGCGCATCGTCCAGCGCTGGCCGGGGCGCGGAAAATCGACCAGATTGACCGTTTCGAGCGGATCTTGCCCGTCGATCCGCGACAGCCAGTCGGTCGCCGCGGGATGGCGGATCGCGGTGCGGACGTCGGCGCCGACGATATGCCGGCCCAGCAGCCGGATCGCGGCGTCGTTGGCAATCGTGACGATATTGTCGGCGGTGCCGATCAAAGGCTCCTTTTCCTGATCGACCCAATGGGCAAAATCGGGATGGCGGAGCAAGGAGACGGGCAGGGCGGCCGCGGGTTCGGGCCCGGCGCCCTTCGTGTCGGGCAAGGCGACGGGAAGCGCGCCGTAGACTGTCGCGGCGGCGAGGAAGCCCGCGAGCACCATGATGGCGATCGACAGCGGATCGCCGCCCGTCAGCGTGGCGAAAATCGCTGCGATGGCGACCAGCGTCAAAGCGATGACCAGGCTGGAAAGGCGATCGAACATCGCCGTTGCGCCTCGCACGAAGAGGTGACGATGCGCAAGGATGTTTACGGCAATTAACGTCCTGGCCGCGAATGTCCCAAAGCGGGAAGGGCAAGGCGACGACCCGTCTTTTGCTTTTCCTTGGCGCTTCATTGGGTTATGCGCGCGACATGGAAAATAGCGACATTCCCGCCGAAAACGCCATGGAGACGGACGAAGCCATCCCGTCGCGGCGCAAGATGCTCGCGCTCGGTGCCGTTGGCGTTTCCGCCGCGCTGACGATCCGTCCCGCCTTTGCGCAGACTGCGGTGTCGGTGATGAACTGCCAGATTCCCGTTCCCGGCCCGACGGGCGCCGGCAAATATATCAGCACCGCCGGCAAACTGGTCCCACCGGGCACCAAGGGCGCGTTTCCGGGCTCGGTCCGCCCCTTCACGGGCGAGGAAGTAAAGCGGGCATTCCGTGGGCAGACGCTGCCCGGTACGACGTACAACCAGTCGCAAGCCTATCTCCAATATATCCGGCGCTTGCAGGCGGGGCAGAGCGGCTTTACCTGTTTCGCATCGATCACGATGACGCGCTGATTTTCGCTCCTTTGAGGCGATGTCGGTTCAGCCGCATCGTCAGCCAAAGGAGTTCCCGTGAAACTAGCTTCGCTCAAACAGGGCCGCGACGGACGCCTGGTCGTCGTTTCGGACGACCTTGCCTGGTATGCCGACGCCGGCCAGATCGTCCCGACGATGCAGGCGGCGCTCGACAATTGGGCCTATGCCGCTCCCCGCCTCGCGGCGCTGGCAGAGGATCTCAATCACGACGCGATCCCGAAAGACCGCTTTCACGAACATGACGCCGCGTCGCCCCTGCCGCGCGCTTATCAATGGGCCGACGGCAGCGCTTATGTGAACCATGTCGCGCTGGTGCGGCAGGCGCGCGGCGCCGAAATGCCCGACAGCTTTTGGCACGATCCGCTGATGTATCAGGGCGGCAGCGACGCGTTTCTGGCTCCGCGCGACGCGATTCCGCTCGGCGACCCCGCCTGGGGCTGCGATATGGAGGCGGAAATCGTGGTCGTGACGGGCGATGTACCCAAGGGGATCGATGCCACCGCGGCGCGCGAGACGATCCTGCTTGTCGGTCTGACTAACGACGTGTCGCTGCGCGGCCTGATCCCCGCGGAACTCGCCAAGGGCTTCGGCTTTTTCCAGTCGAAGCCGTCGAGCGCGATGTCGCCCGTGTTCGTGACGCCCGATGCACTGGGTGATCGCTGGAAGGACGGCAAGCTGCACGGCACATTGTCGGTCGATCTGAACGGCCAGCCGCTCGGCCGCGCTGACGCCGGCGTCGACATGACGTTCGATTTCGGCGCGCTGATCGCCCATGCGGCAAAGACACGCGACCTGGGTGCGGGCACGATCATCGGGTCGGGCACGGTGTCGAACCGCGATGCCGATGGTGGGCCGGGCAGGCCGATCGCCGCCGGCGGGCTCGGCTATAGCTGCCTCGCCGAAGTGCGGACGGTCGAAACGATCCAGCAGGGCGAGCCCAAGACTCCGTTCATGCAAAAGGGCGACACGGTTCGCATCTGGATGGATGACGACCGGCATCACAGCATCTTCGGCGCAATCGAACAGAGCGTGGGCTGATAGCAAAAGAGGGCGGAATTGCTTCCGCCCTCTCCCGATTTGTGCCGGTGTTGCCCGGCTATTTGGCGCCGAGGCTGCCGCCGGCCATGGCGTCGCTCAGCGAACAGGCCGCCGGGCCAAGAATGACGATGAACAGCACTGGCAGAATGAACAGAATGAGCGGCACCGTCATGATAGCGGGCAGGCGTGCGGCCTTTTCCTCGGCTCGCATCATGCGCTCGTTGCGGAATTCGGCCGACAGGACACGAAGCGCGCTGGCGAGCGGCGTGCCGTATTTCTCGGTCTGGATCATGGTCGTGACCACGCCCTTTACCGATTCCAGATTCACGCGATAGGCGAAGTTTTCGAAAGCCTGGCGGCGTTCGGTCAGAAAGCCGAGCTCGATCGACGTCAGCGCGAATTCTTCGCCGAGTTCGGGATAGGCGCGGCCCAGCTCCTTCGAGACGCGTGAAAAGGCGGAGTCGACCGTCAAACCGGCTTCGGCGCAGATGACGAGCAGGTCGAGTGCGTCGGGCAAGCCTTTGCGGATTGCGTGGGTACGCTTCTGGCGCTTATTATCCACAAAAAGGTCGGGTGCCTTGTAGCCGAGTATCAAGGCGCCCATCGTATACATGGACCGCTTGAACGACGTCAGGTCGGGCCACATATCGACCCAATAGATCAGGAAAAGAGCGAGGCCGCCGAAGAGGATCGGCAGGACCATGCGGCCGAAAATGACCGCCACGGCGAGATCCTTCGACCGGATACCGGCCTGCGCCAGCTTTTGCTGAACCTCCTTGACCTGTTCTTCCTGCAGCACCTGGAGCCGGCCAAGGAAGGTCCGCATCTTGTCGGCGGTCTGGTTCTTGCGGACAAGCCGTGCGCGGCGTTTCGCTGTCGAGGCGGTGATGCCCGCCTTCAACTGCTCGCGCCGATCGTTCAGCGCCTTGACGCGCTTGGTCATCGGATTGCGAACGGTCAACGCGTTGTAGATCGCGAACAGGACGGCAAAGACGCCGACCGCCGCGAGCATTGTACCGGCCCATACGACGTCGATACCAAGGATTTTCGGTCCGGCTTGTGCACCAGAGAAAGCCGAAGAGAGAAGGAGGCCGCTGTTCATTTCTATGCCCCCGTCAGATTTCGAAGTTGACCATTTTGGCCATGATGCCGGCGCCGATGCTCATCCAGATCAGGCCGCCTATCCCCGCAATGATGAGGCGCTCTTCGACAAAAAAGCCCGCCAGATAACCGGGGTTCACTGTCCAGACGACGCCGAACACAAAGAAGGGCAGTGCGCCGACGATATAGGCGGAAGCTTTTGCTTCGGACGACATCGCGCGGATCTTGAGCTTCATTTGCGCGCGCTTGCGCAGAACGTCGGACAGATTGGCCAGCGTTTCCGCGAGGTTGCCACCCGTTTCGCGCTGGATCTGGATCGTGATGCAGAAGAATTGGAATTCGGGCGTGCCGAGCATTTCCGCCGTTTCCTGCAACGCCGCTTCCATCGTATTGCCGATACGGATGCGTTCGACGACGCCCTTGAATTCCTCCCCGACCGGCCCGGGAAGTTCCTGGCTCACCACTTGAAAGGTTTCGGTGACCGGCAGACCGGATTTCAGGCCACGTACCAGCAAATCGATAGCATCGGGAAAGCGGGCGTTGAACGCCTTGACACGCCTGTTGATCGTCATGCCGACGACAAGATAGGGCAAGCCGAGCCCGAGGAGCAATCCAACCAACGCGGCCATCAGGAACGGCGCGCGCACGATGAGCATGCCGCCGGTTGCCACGACGAACACGATCATCGACGCGAACATATATTGTGTAAGCGTCCAGTTTTTGCCGGTCCGGCGGATGCGCTTTTCCAGCTCGTCGCGGCGCGGCAACAAAGCGATCAGCGATGAATCGCCGTTGCGGCCCGACTGGATCGTCTTGCGCATCTGTGCTGCCACCACCGCTTCGGTCGAGGCCGCGTGGCGGTCCTTGACCATTGCCAGTCGCCGCGTCTTTGCCTTGCCGGACGAAGGCCCGCCAAGCAGGATCACGAGGATCGAAAAGGCCAGGAAAGCTCCGGCGATGATAAGGATGACTGGCAGATTCATGGTCAGCTGATGTCCGCTTCTATCGCTGGAGGTGATGACGGCCCGTCAGGCGCACCGTCACGCCGCCTGTTTCACACCCTTTTTCGTCAGCCCGAGCTTGCCGAGCAGCGAGCCGCCCGATTTGCTCTTCGCGGCGACGATCTGCGCTTCCTCGGCTTCGACATCGGCGCCGTCGAGGATGATGCGCATCAGGTTGCTCCACACCTGCGCCGACTTGGTGCCCTTGCAGGTTTCGGCATAGGATTTGCCGAGCTTTGCCGATTGGGCGACCAGCTTCGGGTCGAACGGGATGACGATGTCGATCGGTCGTTCGATCGACGATTCGAATTCCTTGCGCGACAGCTCGCCGATGGCGTTTTGGAACTTGTTCGCGACGAGCACGACACGCGCGCCCGGGATGTTCTGCTTGAACCAGGACAGTAGGCGGATCGTGTCGCGCGCCGCGGCGAGCGTCACATCGCTGACGAGCAGGATTGTACCGGCTTCCGACACGAGGTGCGGGAAGGGGATCAACACCTGGCGCGGGATGTCGACGATCGTCATCTCGAAGGCGGAACGCAGCTCTTCTTCCAGCTGGAAAAAGGCCGAACCGTCGGTCATCACCGGCTGATGGATCGGCGCTTCGGCCGACAGCAGGCTAAGCTTGTCCGACGCTCGCACCATCGCGCGTTCGATGAACAGCCCGTCGATGCGGCTGGGATTGTCGATCGCGTCGATCAGGCCGCGCCCCGGTTCGAGGTCGAGCGTCAGCGCGCCCGTGCCGAAATGGATGTCGAGATCGAGCAGCGCCGTCTGGCGGCCCGCCTGTTCGCTGATCGCCCAGGCGAGCGAGGTCGCCACCAGCGACGCCCCGACGCCGCCGCGCACACCGACAACGCCCATCATATGATGCGGCTTGTCGTCGTGCATGTCGGCATGTTTCGGCGCCGACAGCATGGCCTGCGCCATGGTGAACGATTCGCGGACCTGGTCGAGCGACAGCGGCTTCAGCAGATAATCCTGGATGCCGCTGGACAGAAGGTCGCGGTACAGGCGAACGTCGTTCACCTGGCCCGCGGCGATCACGACCGTGCCGGGTTCGCAGACTTCGGCCAGCGCATTGATGTCGTTGATCGGATCTCCCGATTCCGACATGTCGACGAACAGGATGTTCGGGCTGGCGGAGACCGAAAGCGATTGCACAGCGTTGCGCAGTCCGCCCTTGTTACATTTTTCGATCGGCCAGCCCATGTCGTTGACCGCGGCGCGGATCAGCTCCAGCGTATCGTCGTCGCAAACGAAGGCGTTGAAGGGATCACGCGCGCCTGCTGATTTGAAAGGAGCGTTCACTGGCTGCCTCCGCTGGTAGGTGCCTTGGTCAATTCGCCTGCACCGGTTTGGGGTTTGGTACGATAGGTCTGGATCGCACGCGTCGCCGCCGTCGGATCGCTGCCCGTGTTGCTGGCGCCCTTGATCAGGTCGTTCGGATCGGCGACCATCGAGGCGAGATTGCTGTTGACCGCGCAGCCATAATTCGACGACGTCGAGTTGGTCGGGTTGATCGACGATTTGCTTTCCCAATTGGGGCAGCCGGGTACGGATGCCGTCGCCCGCGTCACGACGACGCGCAGGTGGTCCTGCGGCACGGCACCGGTCGTTACCGGGACATCCCTGCTGAGCAGCAGCCCGCGGCGTTCGACCATCGACCGAACGGTCGCCAGCGCTGAGCCGGCGCCATAGGCCGACGGATCCTCGATCGCGACGCGGTCGCCATAGCGGACCCCCATCGAATCGAGCCAGCCTTGCAGGCGGCCCTGTTCGCTGGGCGGCAGCTCGCCGTTCGAAGCGGCAACATCGAATTGATAGATGGCATTCCGCACGACGGGCTGGTGGACCGAATCGAGGCTGCGGTTGCTGACCGCCGCGCCAGTGCAGCCGGCGAGCGACGTGGCCAGAGCCAGGATCGTCCAAGTTGCGATTTTTTTCATCACTTTGCTCCTGAAATCCAGCGCGTCACTTGATGCTGAAGCCGGGCGACGCGTCGCCGCTGCCCCGCGGGCGATCGGCGTCGCCGACCGAGGTGTCGAGCCGCGGTTTCGGCCGGTCCCCGCCCGTCACGCCGTTGCTCGTCTGGTTGAGCAGAATCCGCTGCAGGTCGTCGGAATCCTGAAAGGCGTCGGTGGGCAGTTTGATGTCGTTCGCCGACACCGGCTGGACCAGATAGGGGGTCACGACGATGACGAGTTCGGTTTCGCCGCGGCGGAAGCTGTCCGATTTGAACAGCATGCCGAGCAGCGGAACGTCGCCGAGACCGGGCATCTTGTCGATCGCGCCGATCGAACGATTGTTCATCAGCCCGGCGATCATGAAGCTTTCGCCCGAGCCGAGTTCGACCGTCGTTTCGGCGCGGCGGATCGTCAACGCGGGAACCTGGAACCCCTGCATCACGATCGCGCCTTCGGTCGACAGTTCGGATACTTCGGGGCGAACGCGCAGGCTGATCCTACCATTCGACAGCACGGTCGGCGTGTACGCGAGGCTGACGCCATATTTGCGATACTCGATCGTCGTACCGGCAAAATTGCCGGGGACCGGAACCGGGAACTCGCCGCCGGCAAGGAAGTCGGCGGTTTCGCCGGAAATGGCGGTCAAATTGGGCTGCGCCAGCGTCGCGACCAGACCCGATCGCTCGCCGATGTCGAGCGAAGCCATCAGGTCGAGCCCGAACAGGCGGCCGGCACCGGCCAGGCTCCGCTTGCCGGCGGGCGTATCGAACCGGTAATTGGTGCCCAGCGTTGTCTGGCCAGGGGGAAGCGGCAGGCCGGTCGAAGGATCGTAAGGCCGCGCGGCCGGGCTTCCCGGGAAAACCGCGGTCGGGGCAGGGATGCTGGTGATCTCACCCGGGCTGCGGCCGCCGAACACGCCGCCGAGGAAGCCGTTGCCAAGCGGGCCATCGGTATCGCGCGTCAGCAGGTTGCCGCTGATTTCCTTGACCAGCGAGCGGTTCACTTCGGCGATGCGGACCTGCAGGTTGACCTGTAGCGGCGTGGCCGTGCGAAGACGCGACAAGACCTTGGTCGGCTCGCCGACGAATGCCTGGACGAGCCGTTCGGCTTCGGCGGCATCGTCGGGTGACTGGACCGTACCGGTGAGCAGCACGAAGCCGTTCATCGTGTTTGCCGAAATGCTGGCGTCGGGCATGGCGAGCGACAGCATCTGGTCGATCGTCTCGATATTGTTGCCGACGCGGGCGACGGTCGAGAAAACGACACGGCCGCTGGCGTCGGTGGCATAGATGCTGGTTTCGCCCGGCTTCTTGCCAAAGATATAGAGCTGGCGGCCCGAACGCACCTGGACGTCGGCGACTTCGTCGTTGGCGACAAAGACGTCGGACATCGAGGCCGGAAGGCTGACCAGGCGGCCACGGCCCACCGAGAGCTCGATGCTGCTGCTGGCATTCTGGACGGCCTGGGCGATGGCGGGCGCCGAAGGTGCCGCTGCCAGCGTGGCTGCCACCAGGCCGATGGCCAGGGTGCGGGCCAGAGCCGCCGCCTTGAATTTGGCTGTGCTGTTCATCTTACTTACCCCCAACCGGAACTTCGGTCATCTTGTCGCCGCGGGTCACGCGCACGACCGGACCGGTCGGAACGGACACGGCGCCCCCATTAGACGGCATGAAGCCGCCGCCATTCGTCGCAGCCTGCGGCGCCCGCGAGGAGTTCACGCGGCCGCGTACCGGGATCCAGAAGCGCGACACGTCGCCGCCCGTGGTCACTGTCGAGCGGCTGGCGACCGGACGTGCGGCGGCTTCGGCCAGCATCCGTTTTTCCGCCGCGGAGCCGCCCTTGGCCGGCACATTGATGTCGCCCGACGCGATGGCCGCATCGAGTTCGCCGGCGCTTTCGGCCAGCGGACGCAGTGCGAGCGACAATTTGCCCATGTCCTGCGCGACGGCGATCTTCTCGGCAATTTCCGGCGTGGCTTCGAGCGTTACCGAGCCAAAGGTGCGAACCGGGGTCTTCCCGGTTTCATCCTCGGCGTCATAACGCTGATCGGTCGCCAATATGCGGACATTGCGAACGATCGTCTCGGCCGTGAATATCTGCTTGTCGGGATAGCTGCTGCCTTCCTCGACCGAGATCGTCTGAGCCAGCACCACATCGACGCGGTCGCCCGGAAAGACGAAACCGGCGACGCCCTGTTCTTGGCTGACCTTGACGGTAACGGCACGCATGCCCGGGCCAAGCGCCGCGGCGAGGAAGCCGCGATCATCGGGATGGACGAGTGCGCCTTGCGTCAGCGGCTGGCCGGCGGTGATCGGATAGCGCACGACGGTGCCGACCAACGTGTTCACGTCGGTCTTGTCCTTCATGAAATAGGCCTTTTCGACCAATTCCTTGGGCCAGGGCTGGAAACGGAAGCTGTCCGGGCCGACAATCGTGCCGACGGGCAGTTGCCGCGTCGCGACAAGGATCATCGGACCGGTAATGTCCGGCGCCGCGGCTGCACGCGCTTGCGGAGTGGCTGCTCCGCGCATCATCTGGTTGACCCCGAACGCTGCGCTGATGGCAATCACCAACGCGCCGACGATCAGCATAATCTTTCGCGTATCCATGACGATTTGTCGCCCTCCTGCACCCACCAGAGACGGTCGTGCTTTTCCCTCAGGTCATCCGATAACCTGAAACTGGTTAAGATATTGTTGGTGAAGCGCCCAAAGGCCCGCAGCGGCGATGGCAACCCCATAGGGAACCTCGACCGGTTTGTCCGAAGGGCGCAATTTCATATGGATAAGCATCACCGCCGACAGGACGCCACCCCCAATGGCCATGACCATCAGGGTCGGCATGAACAGCGGAAGCGGGATCCAGAGCATCACCGCGCCGATCATCTTGACATCGCCGCCGCCCATCGCGCCGATCGCGAACAGGCCGGCAAAGACGAGAAAGACCGCGAAGGCGGCGCCGAGCTGAAGCGGCACATCGGGCCAGAGCGCGAGGCCGCTCGTAATCCAGAACGGGATTGCAAGCAGCGCCATCGCGCCGTTGAGCTCGTTGGAAATGGTGCGCGACCGGACGTCGCTGATCGCCGCGGCAATCATCAGCAGGCCGAGTAAGGCCATCAGGCCGAGCGAGATTGTGCCGTTATCCATCGGTTTTCTCCTACGCAACATGGCTTACCAAAGCGTAACCATGTCGGCGGGGACGCTGCGGCTTGCATTCCGCGGTCCAACCGATATGCGGCGGGCATGACCGACGCGCCGCCTTCCGCCACCGATGTGCTGATTGTCGGCGCCGGAATCGCGGGTGCAAGCCTCGCGGCGGCGCTGGCCCCCTGGCGCCGCGTCCTGTTGGTCGAGGCGGAGGACGCGCCCGGCTATCACGCGACGGGCCGGTCAGCGGCCTTCTGGCACGAAAGCTATGGCGGGGTGGGGGTTCAGCCGCTGACCCACGCATCGCTGGAGATGTTGAACAGTCCGCCGCCCGAATTCTCGGATCATGGCTTCCTGTCGCCGCGCGGCGCATTGACGCTGGGCCAGAGGTCCGAGGCCGCGGCGGTCGACGCCTTCGTTGCCGAATTCGCGGCGCAGGGCGTCGATGTTGCAAGAATGTCGGGCGAGGCGGTTTCGCGCATGGTTCCGGGTCTTCGTCCCGAATGGAGCGAAGCCGCCTATGAGGCGGCGTGCCGCGACATCGATGTCGGCGGCCTGCATGCGGCCTATCTTCGCGCGGCAAAGCGCGCCGGCGCAACATTGGTCACGCGCGCGCCGTTGCGGCGGGCGCGCCGTGTCAGCGACGGCTGGGACGTCGAACTGGGCAGCGGGCAGGTCCGCGCGGCGCTGATCGTCAATGCCGCCGGGGCATGGGCGGACGAGGTCGCAGCCGCGTGCGGCATCGCGCCGGTCGGCATCCAGCCCTATCGCCGCACGGTGATGCAGGTTCGGCTGGGCGTTCCGGTTCCCGCCGACCTTCCGCTCGTCATCCACGTCGGCGGCGAATTCTATTTCAAGGGTCAGAGCGAGGGGCGCGTCTGGCTGACCCCTCACGACGAGACGCCGACCGCACCGCACGACGCGGCGCCGGAAGAGCTGGACGTCGCGCTCGCGATCGACCGGATGCAGTCGGTGGTCGACTGGCCGGTCGTTGCGGTCGAGCGCAAATGGGCGGGGCTGCGCAGCTTCGCGCCCGATCGCATCCCGGTTTTTGGCGCCGATCGGCATGAGCGCGCCTTCATCTGGTGCGCAGGGCAGGGGGGCTTCGGCATCCAGACCGCGCCGGCGATCGCCGCTTTGCTTGCGGCTGAGCTTGGCGCCCCGCCGCCCGGCGGCGCCATTGGCCGCGTCGATCCGACGCCCTTCGCGCCATCGCGCTTCGCCTGAATCATCTAGCCGCTTGCACAGCGAAACGACCGCATTAACATGGGCTTGGCCGTACCACCCCCGGCACGGCCCGACCTGTGGAGGATGGCATGGCCCATTATTTCGAGATCAAGAAGAACAAGGCCGGCGAATTTGTCGCCTATTTCAAATATAATAGCGAACCCATCTTCTGGACCGAAGGCTATAGCAGCAAGGCCTCCGCACAGAATGCCATCGACTCAATCCTGAAGAACGGCCCGGGCGCCGAAGTCCGCGAAGCCGAGTGATGCCCAGGGGCGGGACCTACTAATTGCGCGATCGAGGTTTGAAGCGATTTTGTTCGGTGCGAGGAGGCAAGGCGCAGGAATATGTCGATATTTCCAGACTTGCCGACGACGCAATGGACAAAATCGGTCAAATCCCGAAGGGACGCCGAAATGGCTTCGATCTCGTGTCCGCGTGACCTTGCGGGTAGCGATGCTACCCGAACCCGATATCTTCGCCATTTCGACGCCTCGAACGCGCAATTAGTAGGTCTCGACCCTAACGCGCGGGTGCCCTGCGCGCCCGCGCGACTTCGAGGGCGGCGTCGCTCGCCAGCTGGTCGGCGAGTTCATTGTCGCCGTGACCCGCGTGACCCTTGACCCAAATCCATTCGACCTTGTGCCGCGCGTTTTCCTTGACGAGACGCTGCCACAGATCGGCATTGGCGACCGGCTTTTTCGCCGCGGTTTTCCAGCCGTTCTTTTGCCAGCCGAAAATCCATTTGGTGATGCCGTCGCGGACATAGACGCTGTCGGTCGACAACTCGACGTTGCAGCTGCGCTTGAGCGCGGCGAGCGCTTCGATCGCGGCCATCAATTCCATGCGGTTGTTCGTCGTGTCGGGTTCGCCCCCCGACAGCTTTTTCACGACGTCGCCCCAGCGCAGCACGGCGCCCCAGCCGCCGGGGCCGGGGTTGCCCTTGCACGCGCCGTCGGTGGCGACGATCACGGTCTTGCCGGTGTTTTCGCTCATCCGGCTGCGAACAGGCTGGCGGCGTCGGGAGCGCTGTAGCGCTGCAAGCGGGCAAGGAACGGCGACGGATCCTTGCGCGTGACGAGCGCGTCGGCGGGCGTATGCACCCAGTCGTGCGCGCGCGTCAGCAGGAAGCGCAGCGACGCGCCGCGCGCCAGCAGCGGCAACGCAGCAACCTCAGCGTCCGACAGCGTGATTTCGCGCGCGTAGCCGCGCATTAGTGCTTCCGCGCGCGCGGGGTCGCATTGCTTTCCGTCGGCGGAAAAGGCCCAGGACGCATGCGTGATGACCAGGTCATAGGCGCGGAAGTCGCTCGCGGCGAAATAGAAGTCGATAAGGCCGGTGACCCGGTCGCCGAGCATCAGCACATTGTCGGGAAACAGGTCGGCGTGGATGACATGCGCGGGCAGGTCATCGGGCCAATGCGCGTCGAGAAATGCCAGTTCGTCATCGACGATCGATTGCAGCCCCGGCAACACGACATCAAGGTCGCCGGTCGCTTCGGCAACGGCGCGCCAGTGAGTATGGCCCATGCTGTTCGCGCGCGCACCAGTATAGCCCTCGAGCGCACGGTGCATCGCGCCGAGTGCGGCGCCTGCGGCTTCGCACTGGGCCGGGGTCGGCTGCGTCAGCGAAATGCCGGGCAGGAACTGGATGACGCACGCCGCGCGGCCAGAGATCTGCTGTATCGCGACGCCGCCCCGGTCGCGGATCATCGCCGGGACCGGGCAGTTCTGGCTGGCGAGATGGTTGAGCAGGTCGACAAAGAAGGGCAGGTCACCCTCGCTGACCCGCTTTTCGTAAAGCGTCAGGATGAAACGCCCGCCCGTCGTTTCGAGCAGGAAGTTGCTGTTCTCGACGCCTTCGGCGATCCCCTTGCACGACACGACGGTGCCGATGTCGTATCGGGCGACGAGAGCGGCAAGATCGTCGGGCTCGACGTGCGTGTAGACAGCCATCAGGCGGCTTCGAGCCCGCGCGGCAGTTTGAAGACCATATTCTCTTCGGCGGTGACGACCACGTCTTCGATGATGGGACGAACCGAAGCGACGGCGTCGATCACCTCGCGGACCAGTGTTTCCGGCGCGCTCGCGCCGGCGGTGATCCCGAGTGTCGCGATGTCGTGCAGCCACGCCGGGTCGATGTCCGTGCCGCGCTGGACGAGATGCGCCGGGGTCCCCAGCCGCTCGGCGACTTCGACAAGCCGCAGGCTGTTCGAGCTGTTGGGTGCACCGATCACGATCATGCGATCGCATTCGCCTGCGATCGCTTTCACGGCATCCTGGCGGTTCGACGTCGCGTAACAAATATCCTCGCCGCGCGGGCCCGTGATCGCCGGAAAACGATGCTGGAGCGCCGCGATGATGTCGCGCGTGTCGTCGACCGACAGGGTGGTCTGGGTCAGGAAGGACAGCATCTCGGGATCGGGCGGCGACAGCGCCGCGACGTCGTCGACCGATTCGACCAGCGTCATCGCGCCCTCGGGCAATTGACCCAGCGTGCCGATCACTTCGGGATGGCCGGCATGGCCGACAAAGACGATATGGCGTCCCGTCTCGTGCGCGCGCTCGGCCTGTCGGTGGACTTTCGACACCAGCGGGCAGGTCGCGTCGATATAGTCGAGCCCGCGCATCTCGGCTTTCGCCGGCACCGCTTTGGGCACGCCGTGCGCGCTGAACACGACGGGCACGCCATCGGGAACCTGGTCGAGCGATTCGACGAAAATCGCGCCCTTGGCCTTCAACGAGTCGACGACATAGCGGTTGTGGACGATTTCATGCCGGACATAGACCGGCGCGCCATATTTCTGCAGCGCCAGTTCGACGATGCGGATCGCGCGATCGACCCCAGCGCAGAACCCGCGCGGCGCCGCGATCAAAACCTTGAGTTCTGCCGCTTCGCTGCCTTCAGCTTGCGTCATCGGATGGGGAGCGTTCATGATGCGCGCGCTCTAGCGCAGCAAGCCATCCGGGGTAAAGCCGCTTCATCCCCCTTCGCATTCTTGTTCTCTTTGTTGCGCCGCGTTCATCGCACCGATAAGAAGCGGCGCGCATGAAGCGGGATCAACTGTCCCGACGCCTGTCAAAGCGCCTGTTTGGAAAGCTCGTTTATCATGATGTCCATTTCGTTTCCGTCCCGTAAGTTCCTGACCGTGCTGTGCGGCACGGCGGCCATGGCGACGGTGGCGGGCTGCGCGAAGGACAATGAAATCGACCTCGCAGGCGGCGTCGGCATCACCTCCACCCGCACCGCATGTCCCGCGGTCGCGGTGCCGCTGCACACCGGCGACATCACGCTGTTCGACCCCGCAACGAGCCGTGATGCGCGCGCTGTCGATGTCGTCGCCGCGATCACCAATGTGACGCCGGTATGCAACGACGCCGCGGAAAAGGTTTACCAGCTCGCGAGCTTCGACGTGGTCGCGACGCGCCGCGATGCCGGACCCGCGCGCACCGTGACCTTGCCCTATTACGCCACCGTGCTGCAGGGCGGCACCGCGGTTGTCGCGAAACGGCTGGGCAATGTCGCAGTGACCTTTGCCGAAGGGCAGGTGCGCGGCACCGGTCGTGCGCAGGCTTCGGCCTATGTCGATCGCGCCGCGGCAACGCTGCCCGCCGACATTCAGGAACGCATCACGCGCAAGCGCAAGGCGGGCGACCAGGACGCAGCGGTCGATCCGCTGAGCCTTCCCGAAGTGCGCGCCGCGGTGCAGCGGTCGAGCTTCGAACTGCTCGTGGGCTTCCAGCTGACGCAGGAACAGCTCGAATATAACGTCCGACGATAGGGCCGCGGCGGCGCCAGGCGCCGTTCGCATCTTCACGCCCCGCGCGCCGATCGGCGACGCGGGGCTTTTCGCGCCCGCCCAGCTGCTATAGGGCGCGCGCAAGACTTTCCTGATCGAAGATAGGCCAGCCCCGTGACCCTGTTCAGCCGCTTTTCCGACCACATCGGCGCCGCGCTCGACGCGCTTGCCGCCCGCGACGCCCTACCGGGTGGCCTCGACCGCAGCGCGATCAGCGTCGAACCGCCGCGCGATCCCGCGCATGGCGACGTCGCGACCAACGCCGCGATGGTGCTGGCGAAGCCCGCGGGCATGAACCCGCGTGCGCTCGCCGATTTGCTCGTTGCCGAACTCGGCGCGCTCGACGAAGTGACCGAGGCGAGCGTCGCGGGGCCGGGCTTCATCAACCTGCGTCTCGTCGATGACAGCTGGCGCGACGAACTCGCGCTGATCTTCAGCGAGGGCGGCGACTATGGCCGTTCGACGATCGGGCAGGGACGGCGCGTCAACGTCGAGTATGTCTCGGCGAACCCGACCGGCCCGATGCATGTCGGCCACTGCCGCGGCGCGGTCGTCGGCGATGCGCTCGCCGCGCTGCTCGAATATGCCGGGCATGAAGTGATCCGCGAATATTATGTCAACGACGCCGGCGCGCAGGTCGATGTGCTCGCGCGCTCGGTGCACATGCGGTATCGTGAAGCGCTCGGCGAGGATATCGGCGCGATCCCCGAGGGGCTGTATCCGGGCGATTATCTGATGCCGATCGCGGGCAAACTCGCGGCCGAATATGGCGAGCGCTTCGTCGGTGCGCCCGAAAGCGCGTGGCTCGGCCTGTTCCGCGCGGAGGCGGTCAGCGCGATGATGGACATGATCCGCGCCGACCTCGCCAAGCTCGGTATCCATCACGACCTGTTCTCGTCCGAAGCCGAATTGCAGGCCGAGGGCAAACCCGCCGCCGCCGAAAAATGGCTGCGCGACCATGACCTCGTCTACGACGGACAGCTCGAGGCGCCGAAGGGCGAGACGCCCGAGGATTGGGAACCAGTCGAATTGCCGCTGTTCCGCTCGACGCAGTTCGGCGACGATCAGGACCGCCCGATCAAGAAGTCGGACGGCAGCTGGACCTATTTCGGCGCCGATCTCGCCTATCATTTCCAGAAGAGCCAGAATGCCGACGAACTGATCGACATCTGGGGTGCCGACCACGCGGGGACGGTCAAGCGGATCAAGGCCGCGGTCGCGGCGCTCACCGGCGGCAAGACGCGTTTCGACGTCAAACTGGTGCAGATGGTGCGGCTGCTCAAAAATGGCGAGCCGTTCAAAATGTCGAAGCGCGCGGGCAATTTCGTCACGCTCGCCGATGTCGTCGACGAGGTCGGCAAGGACGCGGTGCGCTTCACGATGCTGACGCGCAAGGCCGACGCGCAGATGGATTTCGACTTCGCCAAGGTTGTCGAGGCGTCGCGCGACAACCCCGTCTGGTATCTGCAATATGCCAATGCCCGGATTTCGCGGCTGCGCAAAAAAGCCGCGGATGCTGGGATCGTACTGCCGGAGCCCGCTCCCGCGCGCCTCAATGCGCATGAATTGGGGCTGGTGAAACTGCTCGCGCAGTTCCCGCGGATCGTCGAAGCCGCCGCGTCGGCGCGCGAACCGCACCGGATCGCCTTTTACCTTGCCGATGTCGCGGCGGCGTTCCACGCCTGGTACAATCTCGGCAACGATGACCCCAGTTTGCGCATCGTTCTCGACAATGACCCCGAATTGACCGCGACGCGCCTTTATTTGGCCGACGGAATCGGGCAAGTCATCCGTAACGGGCTGTCCCTGATGGGGGTAGAGGCGCTCGAGGAGATGAACTGATGGCCGGCGACAAGAACGCAGAGCAGGGGGATGCAGGTCTCGGTCTCGATGACGAGGATCGTCTGCCCTGGCTCGAGGCTGCCGACGGATTCGAGGAGGATGGCGAGGTGTCGCCCGCCCGTCTGCTCGTGATGGTGCTCGGCGGGCTCTTGCTGATCGGGGTGGTCCTCGGCGGTCTGTGGTGGGTTCAGAATGGCGGCACGCGCAGCGACGGCGAACTGATCGCGGCGCAGGACGGCGACTATAAGGTCGCGCCGAAGAATGACGGCGCCAAGGCGTTCGAGGGCGAAGGCGATGCCAGCTTCTCCGCCAGCGAAGGCGCCGAACCCGCGGGCAAGGTCGACCCGACGCGCATGCCCGAAGAGCCCGCTGTAACGCCTCAAGAACGCGAGGCCGCGGTAAAGAAGGTCGCAGCAGACAAGGCCGCCGCCACGAAAGCCGCTGCCACAAAGGGGGTGCCGGCGGACAAGGCGAAGCCCGCCGCAGCGCCGGTGAAGACCGCCGACGCTCCCAAGGCCGCTCCGGCATCGGGGGCGGCGATGATCCAGCTCGGCGCGTTCAGCAGCGACGCCGCGGCGGCGAAGGCATGGACGAACCTGTCGAAGCGCTTTGCCTATCTTGCCGAACTCAACAAATCGGTTTCGCCCGCGAAAGTTGGCGACGGCACCGTCTATCGGCTGCGCGTCTCGGCAGGGACAGCCGCCAATGCCAAGAATTTGTGCGGAAAATTGCGCGTTGCCGGTGAAAATTGCGTCGTCGTTCGCTGATTCGGCCCGCTTGGCCGCAGACTCTGTTGGTGCAAATCCGTCGCCATGGCATGGTTGCCGCTTGGTCATCGCCTGAGGGGTCGGCGATCGATGGAGTTTGATGCACGATGATACCGGCAATTTTCGGCCTGTCGGGCCTGACCCTCACCGACGACGAGCGCGCTTTCTTTCGCGATAGCGATCCCGCGGGCTATATCCTGTTCGGGCGCAATATCGAAAATCGGGAGCAGCTGCGGCGGCTGACCGATGAACTGCGCGATCTCGACGGGCGCGCCAATCTGCCGATCCTGATCGATCAGGAGGGCGGGCGCGTGGCGCGCATGCGATCGCCCGAATGGCCGCTTTTTCCGAGCGGCGCGGCGTTCGATGCGCTCTACGACCGCGCGCCCGCAAGTGCGATCGAAGCCGCCCGGCTCAACGCAATGGCGCTTGCTGCCATGCTGTCCGAGGTTGGGATTACGGTCGACTGCCTGCCGCTGCTCGACGTGCGTCAGCCGGGTGCGAGCGATGTCATCGGCGACCGCGCGCTCGGCAGCGAGCCGATGCGTGTTGCCGCGCTTGGCCGCGCGATCCTCGGCGGTTTGCAGGCCGGCGGCGTCGTCGGCATCGTCAAACATATCCCGGGCCACGGCCGCGCGCTGCTCGACACGCATGAAGCGTTGCCGATCGTCGCCGCGCCCGACCGCGATCTCCAGACCGATCTCGCGCCCTTTGCGGCATTGCGCGATGCGGCGATGGCGATGACGTGCCACGTCATTTTCGAGGCGTGGGACCCCGACCGGCCCGCGACGCTGTCGCCGATCGTCATCGACAACGTCATCCGCCAGCGTATCGGATTTCACGGGCTGCTGATGACCGACGATCTCGACATGAAGGCACTCTCGGGCGACGTGCCTTCGCGCGCCGCCGATGCAATTGCTGCAGGGTGCGACATCGCGCTCAACTGCTGGGCGAAGATGGACGATATGGTCGGCATCGCCAATGCGCTCGACCCGATCAGCACCGTGTCGCGCGCGCGCCTCGAAGGCGCGATGGACCGGATTTCGGGCGACAGCGACGCGCGCGCGTTCGCGACGTTGGTCGACCAGCGCGACGCGCTGTTGGCGACGGCCTGATCGCCGATGGAGGAATTGCCGCTCGATTTCGAAATCGTACCGGCAGCGCCCGAGCGCGACGATGCCTTGCAGCTTTCGTTCGAAAGCTGGGAAGGCCCGCTCGACCTTTTGCTCACGCTTGCGCGCAGCCAGAAGGTCGATCTCAAGCAGATTTCGATCCTGGGGCTGGTAGAGCAATATCTGACCTTCATCGCCGAGGCGCGCGAGCTGAAGCTTGAAGTCGCGGCCGATTATCTCGTCATGGCCGCGTGGCTCGCCTATCTTAAATCGGCGCTGCTGCTTCCCAAGGACCCGCTTGAGGACCCGTCGCCCGACGAACTCGCGTTGCGCCTGCAATTGCGGCTGCAGCGGCTGGCCGCGATGCGCGAGGCGGCGGCACGGCTGCTCGCGCGCGACCGCGTCGGCCGCGACGTCTTCTTGCGCGCGAAGCCCGAGGGGCTGCGCGACATCAAGGTGCGGCGCTGGGACGCCAGCCTTTACGATCTGCTGTCGGCCTATGGTCAGGTCAAGCTGCGCTCCGAGCCCGTCGTGCATATGGTGTCGCGGCGCCCGGTGATCACGCTCGATGCGGCGCTCCATCATCTCCAGCGGATGATCGGCGTAAAGCTCGACTGGGCCGAGCTGTCCGATTTCCTGCCGCCCGACTATGACGGCCCGCTGCGCCGCTCGGCGATCGCGTCGAGTTTCGTCGCCGCGCTCGAACTCGCGCGGCAGGGGCGCGTCGACCTGAAACAGGATGGCGCGTTCGAACCTCTTTATCTGAAGGCATCCGGGGCATGATCGACGATCTCGAACGCGCAATAGAAGCAATGCTGTTCGCGAGCGACGCGCCGCTCGACGCGCGGCAGGTTGCCGGACGGCTGGGCGACGAAATGACGCCGGGCGAGGTGCGCGCGATCATCCAGACGATCGCCGCACGCCATGCGGGAAGCGGAATCGAACTCGTCGAGCGCGGCGGGCATTGGCATTTCCAGACACCTGCCGATCTCGCGCACCTGCTCCGCCGCGAACGCGACGATCCGCGCAAACTATCGCGCGCGGCGGCCGAAGTGCTCGCCATCGTCGCCTATCACGAGCCCGTCAGCCGCGCCGAAATCGAGGCGATCCGCGGTGTCCAGACCTCGAAGGGCACGCTCGACGTGCTGATGGAGGCCGAATGGGTCGCGCCCGCGGGGCGCCGCGAGGTGCCGGGACGGCCGCTGATTTACAAGACGACCGACGCGTTCCTGCAACATTTCGGCCTCACGAGCCGCAAGGACCTGCCGGGAATCGAGGATTTGCGTGCGGCGGGACTGCTCGACCCGGTCGATCTCGCTTTCGAGGAAGCGATGGGCGAACTGGACCTAGTAAAAGACGGCGAAGAGGCTTAGATGACGGCCTCAAGGAGAATTTAAGATGGGTAGCTTCAGCATCTGGCACTGGCTCGTGGTCGGGATTCTCGTCCTGCTGCTGTTCGGCAAGGGCCGTTTTTCGGACATGATGGGCGATGTCGCCAAAGGCATCAAAAGCTTCAAGAAGGGTATGTCGGAAGACGACGCGCCGACGACGCCCGCACCCAAGCACATCGAGGGCCAGCGAGCGCCCGATGCCACCCCGATTTCGACCCCGACTGCCGAGCACGACAAGCTCTGATCGCCGTCTGCCTGCGGGGGAAGTTTTAGGTCATGTTTGACGTCGCGCCGACCGAGTTGCTGCTCGTCGTGTTGGTGGCCTTGGTGGTTATCGGCCCCAAGGATCTGCCCAAGGCGATGCGCTTTGTCGGCAAATGGATGGCGAAAGCGCGCGGCATGGCGCGCCATTTCCGCTCCGGGCTCGACACGATGATGCGCGAAGCCGAACTCGAAGAGCTTGAAAAGCAATGGCGCGAGCAGAATGACGCGATCATGCGCGAATTCCCGCGCATCGACGATGTGAACGCATCGCCGGCAACACCTTCGAATGCAGCATCGACCGAACCCACGAAGACCGAGCCCGTGACAGAAGCCGGGATCGACGAAGCGGCTGCGGCCAATCCGCCCGAAACGCATGCGATACCGCCGAAGGACGGCCCGCTGCCGTGACCGACGAAACCGCGACAGATGAGGATGGCGCCGGCGGCAAGATGCCGCTGCTCGATCATCTGATCGAACTGCGTTCGCGCTTGCTGAAATCGCTGATCGCGATCGGCCTCGCCTTTGGCGTGTGCCTCTATTTTGCCAAGCCGATTTTCGGCATTCTCGTCCAGCCGCTCGTTCGCGCGGGGCAGGGGAAGCTAATCTATACCCAGCTGTTCGAGGCGTTTTTCGTCGAGATCAAGGTCGCGCTGTTCGCGGCAATGATGATCGCCTTTCCGGTGATCGCGAACCAGCTGTGGAAATTCGTCGCGCCGGGTCTCTTCAAGCAGGAAAAGCGCGCGCTGCTGCCCTTCCTGCTCGCAACACCGGTGTTGTTCGCAATCGGCGCCAGCTTCGCCTATTTCATCACCATCCCGATCGCACTCAAATTCCTGCTCGGATATCAGGGCGACATTGGCGGGATTACGCAGGAAGCGCTGCCCTCGGTCGGCAATTATCTGAGCTTCACGATGCAATTCATCATGGCGTTCGGCATCGCGTTCCTGCTGCCGATCCTGTTGATGCTGATCGAGCGGTCGGGGCTGGTCACGCGCGAGCAACTGGTTTCGGCGCGGCGCTATATGATCGTTGCGGCCTTTGCGATCGCCGCGGTGTTCACGCCGCCCGATATTTTGAGCCAGCTGCTGCTCGCGGTGCCTTTGGTGTTCCTGTACGAAATGTCGCTGCTCGCGATCTGGTTTACCCAGCGCCGACGCAAAACAGGCGCCGAAGAGGCGCCTGTCGAGCCTCTCGAAGAGGCTTAGGGTAAGTTAGTCTCAGTCCCGATTAGTCGATGGCATCGCTGCCAGCTTGACCGACAGATTCGATGTCGCGACCGGCACCCTTTACCGTGTTACAGCCAGCGACCAGAAAGCTTGCCATCAGGGCGAGAAGGATTGCGCGGTAACTCGTCATATTTCTACCTCTCAGGATTTGTTGCAAAATGGCCCGGCACGCTTTCGAGGGGGGGGAGGGAATGCGGGCCGGGCCAATGTTGCTGAGCAGCGCTGCGGGGGGGCGATGACCGCTGCTCGAAATGGGAAACGACCAAAGCGGCGGATAAGTTCCGAAAAAAAATTGCGATAATGAATTTTTTTTCGGGTCTTTTTGAATCGCTTGAATTTCAACGGCTTGCCTTCAGATAGAGGTCAATCCGCTGAGCACGGCGAGGCCCAGGAAGGCCAAAAATCCCATGGAATCGGTCGTCATCGTGACAAAAATGGAACTCGCAACCGCGGGATCCTGATCAAGTCGATCGAGCAGCAGCGGGATCGCGACCCCGGCGACACCGGCAACGAAGATATTCACGACCATCGCCGCGGCGATGACGGAGCCAAGCTGCGGATTGCCGAACCATAGCGCAGTCGCGGTCCCCGCGATTAGGGCTATCGTCCCGCCGTTGAGCAACGCGATCTTCATTTCGCGCCAGATCGCACGCCAGCTGTTCGAGTCGGTGAGCTGGTTCATCGCGAGTGCACGCACGGTGACCGCCAGCGTCTGCGTGCCCGCATTGCCGCCGACGCCCGCGACGATCGGCATCAATGCCGCCAGCGCGACCATATGCTCGATCGCGCCGCCGAAAAATCCGACGATCGACGAAGCGAGCAGCGCGGTGCCAAGGTTGGCGATCAGCCAGCGCACCCGCGCGCTGTATGTCTCGCGGATCGGTTCGTTGATGTCGCCGTCGCCCGCGCCCGACAGGCGCAAAATATCCTCGCCCGCCTCTTCCTGAATGATGTGGACGACGTCGTCGACCGTGATCATGCCGACGAGCCTGCCGCCCTTGTCGACGACCGCGGCGGAGATCAGCGCATATTTCTGGAAGCGCAGCGCAACCTCTTCCTGATCCATGTCGACCGGGATCAGCGTCTGCTCGCGTTTCATCACGTCGCTGATCGCGATGTCGCGCGGGGTACGGAGGATCCAGCTTAGCTGGCACGTGCCGACCGGGCGGTGCCGGGGGTCGACGACGTAAATTTCCCAGAAGTCGCTGGTGAGGTTTGCATCTTCGCGTAGCCGGTCGATCACGTCGCCGACGGTCACATGTTCGGGCACCGCGACCAGATCGCGCTGCATCAGGCGCCCGGCGGATTCCTCGGGGAAGGAGAGGGCATCCTCGATCGCGGCGCGATCTTCGGGCTCCATCGCCTGGAGAACGGCCTGCTGCTCGTCCTCCTCCATATCCTCGATGATTGCAACGGCGTCGTCGGTATCGAGTTCGGACGCGAGTTCGGCGACTTGCTCCGGCGCGAGAAGATCGATCAGTTCCTCGCGGACATAATCGTTCATTTCCGCCAGCACGTCGGCGGACAGCATGTCGCCGAGCACCGCGGCGAGCATCGGGCGCTCGTCGGCGCGCGCCAGTTCGAACAGGTCGGCGATGTCGGCGGGGTGGAGGCGGCCGATCCGTTCGCGCGCCGCTTCACCTTCGCCGGCTTCGGCCAACTCGATCACGTCGCGCACGAATTCGGGCCTCAGCCGGTCGTCTTCGTCGAGTTCGGTGTCGGTTTCGCGTGCCGGTTGTTCGCGGTCGCGGTCATCGGCGATGACAACATCTTCCGGCGGCAGGGATTCTTCGCGTTTGTCCATCGCGCGGTCCTCCCTGAAAGTTGCGGCGTTCGAGCTTTCCCCTAGTGCTGCGGCCCGCGGATAGCAACGCCGCGAACGCCTTTTCGCGATTTAATGCGTGGCTTTGGCCGCCGCCCCGGCTATGGGACCGCCAACATAGACCGCAGGAGTTCTACCATGTCCGACACTCTCACCCTTTCGCTGTCGACCGGCGATGTTGTCATTCGCCTTCGTCCCGACCTCGCGCCGCAGCATGTCGAGCGCATCACCGGCCTCGCCAGCGAGGGCTTTTACGACGACGTCGTGTTTCACCGCGTGATTCCGGGCTTCATGGCGCAGGGCGGCGACCCGACGGGCACCGGCATGGGCGGCAGCGAGCTTCCCGACCTGCCGCAGGAATTCAGCAGCGAACCGCATGTCCGCGGCGTTTGCTCGATGGCGCGAGCGCAGAACCCGAACAGCGCCAACAGCCAGTTCTTTATCTGCTTCGATGACGCGCGCTTCCTCGACAAGCAGTACACTGTCTGGGGCGAAGTGATCGAAGGCATGGAAAATGTCGACGCGCTGCCCAAGGGCGAGCCGCCGCGCGAGCCCGGCAAAATCGTCAAGGCGACCGTCAGCTGATCTACGAAAATCCCCGCTTCGGCGGGGATTTTTTTTGCCTAGTCGCCGATAAAGCCATTAAGCCGCTCGCAGGCCACGACCCAGTCCTGCTTGAACTCCTGAACGACCTGCCCGGCGCCCATCGCCTCGTTCATCAGGCCAACGCCCTGGCCCACCCAATAGGTCGCGAGCGCCTTCGCGCCTTCGTGGCCGCCTTCGGACAATTTATCCACCTTGCGCAGCGCCGGTTCGCTGACCAGCGATTGCAACGGCATCGGCAGCGGTTTCGGCGCGTCTTCGGCTTCCCATGCGTCGGTCCATGGCGAGCGGAGCTGGCGCGAGGGTTTGCCGGTGCGGCTCTTCGACCGGATGGTGTCGCGCGACGACGCGGCGAGCATCTTTTCCTTCACCACCGGATTGGTTTCGGCCTCTGCGGTCGTCAGCCATACCGATCCGGTCCATGCGCCATGCGCGCCCATCGCCATCGCTGCCGCCATCTGGCGTCCGGTGACGATGCCGCCCGCGGCGAGGATCGGCGTGCTAGCGCCGACGGCTTCGACCGCCGCTGCGACTTCGGGCACCAGCACCATCGTTGCGACTTCGCCGCAATGCCCGCCCGCTTCGCCGCCCGCGACGACGAGGATATCGACTCCGGCGCGGACCTGGGTCAGCGCATGGTCGCGCGTCCCGACGAGCGCCGCGACGGGCACGCCGTGACGCTTGCCGAGTTCGAGCATCAACGGCGGGGGCACGCCGAGCGCGTTGGCGATCAGCGCGATCGGGTGACGAAAGGCGACCTCGAGCAATTTGGCTGCGCCGTCCTCATGCATATTGTCGCCGAAGCTCTGCCGACCCGCCATCGCCTCGGGCAAGCCCGCTGGATCGACGCCATGTTTTTCGAGCAAACCGGCGGCAAAGTTCAGATGCGTCTCGGGCACTTTCGCGATGGCGGAGGAAGGCGCCTCACCCTTGCCGATGAAGCTGTTGGGGACGATCAGGTCGACGCCATAGGGGCGCCCGCCAATATGCTCGTCGATCCACGCGAGCTCTTCCTCAAGCCGCTCGGGGGGCAGTGATGCGGCGCCGAACACGCCCATGCCCCCGGCTTTCGACACCGCGACGACGACGTCACGGCAGTGCGAGAAGGCTAGCAACGGAAATTCGATGCCGAGCATCGCGCAGATCGGGGATTGCATTGGGGACCTCTCCATTTGTCTATTTGCACCCATGTCAGCGTCAGTTGACGTAAACGTCAAGTTGATTTGCTGGGCAGGCGGATTATCGCGGGGTTCATGACCCAGTTTTCCTTGCCCGATTTCGACCTCGATGCCTTCGTCCGCGCCACATTGGCCGAGGATCTGGGGGCGGGGGGCGATATCACCTCGATGGCGACGATTCCCGCCAATGCACGCTTTGGCGGGGTGATGGACAGCCGCGACGCGATCACCGTTGCAGGCTTGCCGATTGCCGAGCGATTCTTTCGTGCGCTCGAACCCGCCATGGAGATCGAGATACTGGTCGAGGAGGGCGCGCAGGTCGCATCGGGCAGCGACCTGATGCGCCTGTCAGGCAATGCGCGCGCGATGCTGACGGCGGAACGGTCGGCACTCAACACCGTCCAGCATCTGTCGGGTATCGCGACGATGACTCGCCAATATGTCGACGCACTCGCCGGAACCGGCGCCACGCTGCTTGATACGCGCAAGACGATCCCGGGCCTGCGCGTGGTCGAGAAATATGCGACGCGCATGGGCGGCGCGACCAACCACCGCATGGGCTTGTGGGACGCGGCGATGATCAAGGACAATCATGTCGCGGTCGCGGGCTCGGTCGAGGAAGCGGTGCGCCGCGCGGTCGCTGCAGGAATCGCGGACATCATCGTCGAGGTCGATCGCGTCGCGCAGGTCGGGCCGGCGCTGAACGCCGGAGCGACGCACCTGCTGCTCGACAATATGGGTCTTGATCAGCTGCGCGACTGCGTCGCGCTGGTCGCTGGCAAGGTGCCGACCGAAGCGTCGGGCGGGGTGCGACTCGATACGATCCGCGCGATCGGCGAGACCGGTGTGACCTATGTGTCGGTCGGGCGGCTGACCCAATCGGCGCCAGCGGCGGACATCGGGCTCGATTTTGCGCTGGCCTAGTCTCGCCGTTCTCGGCCTGCTGTTGTCGCCGACGGCGGCCGAGGCGCAAGCGCTGGCGTGCAGCATAACCGACCGGATTCCGGTTCCGCGCCTTGAACAGCCAAAGCGCGGCGAACCCGTCCGTAATCCGGCGACCACCGGCTATCTGTTAGCCATGAGCTGGTCGCCTCAGCATTGCGCCGACGTCCGCAATCCGAAGGACGTACGCGATCGCTTTCAATGTTCGGGCGAGAATGGCCGTTTCGGCTGGGTGCTGCACGGGCTATGGCCCGAAACCGATAGTCCGGGTTATCCGCAATGGTGCCGCCCGGCGAAGATCGTACCGCAGCCGGTGCTGAAAAAGCATATGTGCATGACGCCGTCGGCGCAGTTGCTCCAGCACGAATGGGCGAAGCACGGCACCTGCATGAGTCCGAACCCCGCGGCCTATTTTCGCTCGGCCGAAATCCTGTTCCGCGCCGTCCGCTTTCCCGACATGAAGGCGCTCGCCGCCAAACCGCAAAACGCCGCCAGCGTCCGCCGCGCTTTTTCCGCTGTCAATCCGGGCGTGACCGCGCCGATGATCGCCGTGTCGGTCGACCGGCAGGGATGGCTGAACGAGGTGCGGCTGTGCCTGGGGCCGCGCATGAAGCCTACAAGGTGCAAGCCATTCCAGAGCGGAGCGAAAGACGGCCGCCAGATCCGCGTTCGACCGATGCCCGCGCGTTAGGGCGAATCCCGAAAAGCGTGCCAGTGCGGGACGGCGCCGCGTTAACTCTCTTTTAACCTTATCGACTCGTTAACATGGCCCTAGCTTCCCTGCATGGACTCGAGCGATCAGATCGACATTCGCGGCCGCGTTCGCGATCATGGCAAGCGGCAGCTGGTCATCGCGCGGCTCAGCGCGCCGGCGGACTGGCAGGGCGAGCTCCGCGCCGCGCTCGCAGCACATCGCGAGCCCGTCACGATCTTTTCGGCCAATGATTTCCGTCTGTTTCTTCAGAGCTTCGCGATCTTCTTTACCGCGACGATGATGTTCCTGCTCTGAATTCGATCAATCGCAGGCGCGGTGCAGTTTCTGCGCGAGCCAGGCGGACACCAGGCACATAGCGGCGCTCATCAGCAACTGGTCGACGACGCCGACACCGGCAAAGCCCAGCCCCATCGCGAGCAGCGATCCCGCGACCATCGCGCCCGAATTGACGATATTGTTCGCGGCGACGGTGCGTGCGGTCTGGTCCTTCGGCACGGTGGTCGTGAGGAAGGCGTAGAGCGGCACGACGAACATGCCGCCGCTGATCGCGATGCCCAGCAGGCTGAGCAGAAGCGGAATGACGTCGGCGTGGTTCAGGAAACCCGATATGCCGTACATCACGCCCGAGGGATCATGCTCCCAGTTGCGGCAGACCCAATAGAAGGCGACGACGAACACGCCCATGACGATGACGCTGGCGGGGCTGTATCGCGCCGATACCTGCCCCTTCAGCAGCCGGTTCACCGCGACCGAGCCGATCGCGATACCGATCGAGAAGATTGCGAGGAAAAGGCTGGCGACGCTCTTGTCGGCGTGCAGGATATTCTTCACCAGCGGCGGAAACTGGATGAACAGCACCGCGCCGATCGTCCAGAAAAAGCTGATCGACAGGATCGCGAGATAGAGGCGCGGGATGTGCATCGTGCCGCGGACGAGCGTGATCGACGAGCGGACGATATGCCAGTCGATGCCGGTTTCTTCATGTTCGGGCGGCGCCGGGGGCACCTTTCGACCGGTCCAGTAACCGAGCGCGGCGACCAGCACGACGCCGAGTGCGGCCCATTCGACATCGATGACCCCGGCCAGGATCGTGCCGGCGAGGATCGCGATATAGGTTCCGGCCTCGACCAGCCCCGTCCCTGCGAGCACTTCGTCGCTTTTCAGATGCTGCGGCAGGATCGCATATTTGATCGGGCCGAAGAAAGTCGAGTGGATGCCCATTGCGAACAACGCGAGCATCATCAGGGGGATCGCGATCAAATGGACCGCGAAACCCAGCCACGCGAGGACCAGCCCGGCGCCGCCGACGATCATGATCAATATTTCGCAGAATTTGACGATCCGGATGATCCGCGCCTTGTCGCGCGTGTCGGCGAGCTGCCCGGCGAGCGCCGAGAGCAGGAAGAAGGGCAGGATGAACAGGCCGGTCGCGACCGCGCTGAACAATGTTTCGGACGCTTCGTCGTTGAACACGCCGTAAACGACGAACAGCACCATCGCGTTCTTGAACAGATTGTCGTTGAAGGCGCCGAGGAGCTGCGTGACAAAGAGGGGAAGGAACCTGCGTTGTTTCAGCAGCGCAAAGGAACCGGTCATTGAAAATCCATTTTTACAGCCCGACATGTCAACACCGGCTGCCGCCTCAGGCAATTCGGTTGTCGCCGGGGGGGCTTATCGGTTAGGGCATTCGGGGTCAAAGCCCATTTTGGAACGGACACGCCGACAGCGACCATGCTCAGCCTTCCTAACATCCTGACATTATCGCGTATCCTGGCGGTGCCGATCCTGCTGTTCCTGCTGTGGCCCGGGGTGGTCGAAGGGTCGCACCAGCCGAAGCCGATCGACTATGCGCTCGCCTTTGGCCTGTACTGCCTGATGGGCATTACCGATTATTTTGACGGCTATGTTGCACGCTCGCGCGGCATCGTGTCGCGGCTCGGGGCTTTTCTCGACCCGATCGCCGACAAGATCATGATCGCGGCGGTGATCCTGCTGCTGGTTTTCACCCGCGACATTTCGGGCTATCATGTCATCGCCGCGCTGATGATCCTGCTGCGCGAAATCATCGTATCGGGCCTCCGCGAATTCCTCGCGACGCTGCAGGTGTCGATGCCGGTGACGCAGCTCGCCAAATGGAAGACGACGTTCCAGCTCGTCGCGTTCGGGGCGCTGATCCTGGCGGGGGCGCTGCCGCAAATGGCGTGGATCAAGACCGTCGGGCTTGCCTCCTTGTGGGGCGCCGCGGTGCTGACGCTGATCACCGGCTGGGACTATCTGCGCGTCGGCCTGAAGCATATGGATTGAACATCGGATGCCGCTGGAGATCGCCTATTTCGCCTGGGTGCGCGAACGCATGGGAGTGGCCGACGAGATCGTCGACCTCCCCGCTAGCGTAAGCAATGTGAGCAGCCTGGTTGCATGGCTTGCAGCGCGCGATGCGCGCGGGCAAATCGCTTTTGCCGAACCGCAGCGTATCCGCGCCGCAATCGACGGCGTGATGATGGGCCTCGACGCGCCGCTTGCCGGGGCGCGCGAGGTCGCGCTGTTTCCGCCGGTGACGGGCGGATGATCCGCGTAGCGGTCCAGCCGGCGGCGATCGATATCGCCGCCGAACTCGACCTGCACGACGCGGGCGGGCATGGCGCGAGCGCCAGTTTTGTCGGGCGGGTGCGCGGTGACGGCGACCTGACCGAGCTGTTCCTCGACCATCATCCCGCGATGACCGCGGCGGGGCTGGCTGATCTGGCGCACGCCGCAGCCGATCGCTGGCACCTTTCGGCGCTGACCTTGATCCACCGCGTCGGCGCGATGGTGCCGGGCGAGACGATCGTGTTCATCCTCGCCAGCAGTCCGCACCGCGCCGAGGCGCTGGCGGCGTGCGAGTTTCTGATCGACCGGCTGAAAACCGACGTCATGCTGTGGAAGCGCGAGAGTTTTGCCGACGGGCGCGTTCAGTGGGTCGAACCGCGCGAAGGCGATAACGCGCGCGCGGATCGCTGGGGCTGACTTCAATTTCCGTTCGTGTCGAGCGAAGTCGAGACACCCATCGGATAGCGCGCGGCCGAGGGGCATCTCGACTTCGCTCGATGCGAACGGGTTTGGTTGGCTTTAATCCGCCTGATGTTTGCGGAAAATGTCCGCGAGCATCCGGAATTCGTCGGCGCGCGGGCTTCCCTTGCGCCACACCAGCGCGATCGTACGCCAGTCATGCTCCGAATCGAGCGGGCGGGTGTCGATGTCGGTGTGGTCGAGGATGCCCGCCTCGATCGCCATTTGCGGCAGCATCGTAATACCAAGGCCATTGTCGACCATCTGCACCAGCGTGTGGAGCGAGGTTCCCATCATCCGGGCGCCGGCGCGTAGTTCGGGGCGGTTGCACGCGGCGAGGACGTGGTCCTTCAGGCAATGGCCATCCTCGAGCATCAGCATCTGCGTGGGATCGATCTGGTCGGCGCTGACCATCGCGGGCAGGTCCTCCGACTGGTCGCCCGGGAAAGCGACGAACAAAGCGTCGTCGAACAAATTCTCGGCTTCGACGTCCCCGCACGCGTAGGGGAGCGCGAGCAGGACGCAATCGACGGTGCCGTGGTGCAGCGATTCGCACGCCTGCGCGCTCGGTTCTTCGCGCAGGAACAGCTTGAGCGACGGGCGTTCCTTGCGGAGCCGCGGCAGCAGGCCGGGGAGGAGGAAGGGGGCGATCGTCGGAATGACGCTCATCCTGAGTTCGCCGACGAGCGGCGCGGCGGCGGCGGCGGCCATGTCGGCGAGTTCCTCGGCCTCGCGCAGCACGCGGTGGGCCTTTTCGACGATCGCGTTGCCCAGCCCGGTGAAGCGGACGACGCGGCGGGTGCGTTCGACGAGCGTCTGGCCAAGCAGCGTTTCAAGCTCGCGGATGCCCGCCGACAGCGTCGACTGGGTGACGTTGCAGCCGTCGGCGGCGCGGCCGAAATGGCCGTGTTCGTGCAGTGCGACGAGATATTGCATCTGTTTCAGCGAGGGGAGGTAATTGTGCATTGATCGGACGTAGCAATTATTGAGAGGATTTTGAACAAATTTGCCGATTAAAATTCGTGGCCATAATGGCGGCGTTTATTGTCGTTTTCCGCGCCGCCGTGATAGCAATCCCCGATCAACCGGCGCGGAGGGGCGTATGGCAGTTTCCCGTTTTCTGATTGGCGGTGTAGCGAGCGCGCTGTTGCTGACCGGCGGGCTCTTCATGTGGAAGGGCTATACGCAGATTGCAGAGGAAGAGGTGCTGCCCGATCCGCCTCCCGCCTTGCCGGCGATTCCGGTCGCTGCAGCCGGCGCGCCCAAGCGCGGGCCCGCGCCGCCGGCGCTGCCCGCCGCCAAGGAGGCGTCGCGCGAGGAGCGGCGTTTCAACCGCTTCGACCGCGACCGCAACGACCGGATCAGCCGCGTCGAGCTGATGTCGTCGCGCACCGCGGCGTTCCGCAAGCTCGACAAGGACGGCAATAATCTGCTGACCTTCGAGGAATGGGCGGCGGCGACGGGACAGCGCTTCGCCGGGGCCGATGGCGACGGGTCGGGCGATCTGACGCGCGCGGAATTCTCGACGACGGCGCCGAAGCAGGCGGCGAAACCGAAGTGTAGCTGTTGATGTTGTTCCCCGGCGCAAGCCGGGGCCCATGAATTCTGGACCCCGGCCTGCGCCGGGGAACACTATGCAGAAACGCCGTCGGCGACCTTGATCCACTCGGCGAGTGAAGCGCCGGCGCGCTGCGTATATCCCAGCTTACGGTCCTTCTTCCGCACATCCTCGGCAAGTGGCGGGAAGAGGCCGAAATTAACGTTCATCGGCTGGTAGCTCGCGGCATCAGCGCCGCCGGTGATGTGGCCAAGCAGCGCGCCGAGTGCGGTTTCGGGCGGCGGCGGTGCGAGGTCGCGTCCGGCGAGTTCCGCGGCGGCAAAGCGCGCGGCGATCAGGCCGATGGCCGCGCTTTCGACATAGCCTTCGCAGCCGGTGATCTGCCCCGCGAAGCGGATGTGCGGCGCCGATTTGAGGCGGAGCTGCGCGTCGAGCAATTCGGGCGAGCGGATGAAGCTGTTCCGGTGGAGGCCGCCGAGGCGCGCGAACTCGGCCTTTTCAAGCCCCGGAATCGTCCGGAACAATTCGACCTGCGCGGCGTGCTTCAGTTTGGTCTGGAAACCGACCATGTTCCACAGCGTGCCGAGCGCATTGTCCTGACGCAGTTGAACGACGGCGTAAGGCCAGCGCCCGGTGCGCGGATTGTCGAGACCGACGCCCTTCATCGGGCCGAAGCGCAACGTTTCGGGGCCGCGCTCGGCCATCACCTCGATCGGCATACAGCCTTCGAAATAGGGGGTGTCCTTTTCCCAGTCCTTGAACTCGGTCTTGTCGCCATCGACGAGCCCCTGGACGAAGGCGTGATACTGATCCTTGTCCATCGGGCAGTTGATATAGTCCTTGCCGTCGCCGATCGGGCCGACCTTGTCCCAGCGGCTCGCCATCCACGCGACATCCATGTCGATGCTGTCGCGGTAGACGATCGGCGCGATCGCGTCGAAAAAGGCGAGGGCATCCTTGCCCGTCGCGGTGCCGATACTCGAGGCGAGGCCGGCGGCGGTAAGCGGGCCCGTGGCGACGATCGTCAAGCCTTCCGACGGCAGCGTATCGATGCGCTCGCGCACGATGGTGACGTTCGGGTGATTTTCGAGCGCATGCGTCACGCCGCCCGAGAAAAGGTCGCGATCGACCGCGAGCGCCGATCCTGCGGGCACCTTGTGGACATCGGCCTCGCGCATGATGATCGAGCCGAGCGTGCGCATTTCGCGGTGGAGCAGGCCGACCGCATTGCTGTCGCCATCGTCGCTGCGAAAGCTGTTCGAGCAGACCATTTCGGCGAGTGCGTCGCCCTGATGCGCCGGGGTCATGTCGCCCCCGCCGCGCATTTCGGAGAGGCGGACACGAAAACCCGCCTCGGCGAGCTGCCACGCGGCCTCGGATCCGGCGAGGCCGCCGCCGATGATGTGAATGTCGTAGCTCATTTACGCGCTTTCCAATTAACCTTGGCCGTTGACTTGCACTTGATCCGCCGCGCACTAGGCCCGTTGAAGACAAGATGCAAAGGGACGGATGATGAGCGGGGAGCAAGGTTGGGATCGGGCGCGCTGGTTGTGGCTGTTGGCACTGACCGGCGGGATCAGCTTTTTCGTCGCGGTTTTCTTGCGGCTCGACGGCCCCGCAATCTGGGCCTGGAAGACAAGCGGCGTCGGCTTGCTCGCGGTTTGGGCGGCGGTGAATGCCCGCGAGAAGACAGGCTGGCTTATCGCGGCCGCCCTCGGCTTCGGCGCGCTCGGCGATTATCTGCTCGATGCGAAGGGGCTCGAGACCGGGGCGGTGGCGTTCGTGGTCGGACATATCATCGCGATCACCCTGTATCTGATGACTAGGCGGGTGCAGATGACGCCGTCGCAGCGCCTGCTGGGCTGGCTGACGATGCCCGCGACGCTGGTGATCGTTTGGGCGATGCTGAGCCCCGCGGCGGGCTGGTGGCACGCCGCCGTCTATTCGCTGTTCGTCGCCGCAATGGCGGCGGCCGCATGGACCAGCCGCTTTCCGCGCTATCGCACCGGGATGGGCGCGATGATGTTCCTGGCCAGCGATCTCTTCATCTTTGCGGGCGAGGGCGCGGTGCTGTCCAAGGACGTGACGATGTGGCTCGTCTGGCCGCTCTATTTCGCGGGGCAGGCGTTGATCGCATGGGGCGTGGTGGGCACCCTCGCGAAAGAAGCGCGCGGCTGATCAGGAAGGCGGCGCCGCTTCGCCGACGAGCAGCGCCTCGATGTCCGAAACCGGGCGGTCGGTCATGGCCTTGACATGCTCGCCGACGAGGCGGGCGCTCACCTCCTTGTGCCAGAGCGGGCGCAGTTCGCCCATCGTGCGCGCGGGCGCGATCACGACCAGCGCGTCGAACTTGCCTGCCAGCGCCATCGCGTTGATCTTTTCGGCGAGGTCGCGTGCGAAGCGGTCTTCCTCCTGCTGGTGGAAATCGGGTTCGCCCATCGTGCCGCCGCTAAGGCCGGTCCCGGCGGGGGCGGGCGATTGGCCCGAGGCATCGGTCTTGATGTCGCTATCCTTGCGATCGTCGCGTTCCTGATGTGACGTGGTGCGCAGATCGATCTGCCGCGCGTCGCCTTGATTGCGCAGAAACAGGGCTTTTCGGCCATCGGCGACAAGAACGAGGGTGTTGGGGGCGAGAGTCATGATGTTGCTCCTTCTGCGGCAAGCAACGCATGGGCTATCGCCGAAGTTTCTCTATCCGTCCCACGCGGCTATCGTCGTACGGTGCAGCAGGCGGTCGTAGCCGTCGTAGCCCCCGGTCGCGCGGTGGAGGACCGAGCGATTGTCCCACATGATCAGCATGTCGGGTTCCCATATGTGGCTGTACCGAAATTCCTCGCGCCCCTGCCACTGGATCATTTCGTAGAGCAACGGCAAACCTTCGCTCTCATCGAGGCCGTCGAAGCCGATGATATAGCCCGCGCAGCCGAACAGGCCGGGGCGACCCGTTTCCGGATGTGCGCGGACGAACGGGTGAAGCTGCGTATCGAGCGCCTCTTCACCCGAGCGTATGTCCATGCTCCGATCCTTGTCGTTCGCGCCATACATACCCGAGGGGGCGTAGCCGGCGCGGGCGCTGTGGATCGCCTGCAGCCCCTCGATGCGCGCGCGAAGGTCGGCGGGCATCGCGTCGAGCGCGGCGTGCTGGTTCGAAAATTCGGTGTTGCCGCCGACGGGCGGGATGGTGATGCCGAACAGGCAGGTGCCCGCGGGCGGCCGCGCCTGGAAACTCCAGTCGCTGTGCCAGTTCTCGGCGAAGAGCGGTGCGGTCTCGTCCGCCTTTCGTTTCACCGCGATGATATGCTCGTGGCCCGGGATCGGGCGGATGAACGGATCGTCGCCGAAGCCGCCGAAATAGCCGGTGAAACGCTCAAGATCGTCCTCGCTCATCTTCTGATCGGGAAAGGCCAGGACATGATGGTCGAGCCACGCCGAACGGATTTCGGCAATGGTTTTGGGCGTGAGCGGCTGCGTCAGGTCGACGCCGGTCACGCGCGCGCCGCACGCCTGACCGCTGGGAGTGATGATGAGCGTCATCGTCAGATGCTGCGCCGATCGGGGCGCGGGGTCAATCGGGCGCGGCGATCCAGCGGTCGATCTGCGCTTCGAGCACCGGCAGCGGCACCGAGCCCCGGCCGAGGATGATCTCGTGAAACATGCGCTGGTCGTATCGTGGGCCCAGTGCCGTCCGCGCGCGGTCGCGCAATGCGAGGATGTGCTGCATGCCGACCTTGTACGAGGTCGCCTGACCCGGGGTGACGAAATAGCGGCGAATTTCGGAGCGGATCTTGGCGATCGGCTGCGGCGAATTGGCGGTGTAAAAGGCCAGTGCCTCCGCCTCGCTCCATCCCTTGGCGTGGATTCCGGTGTCGACCACCAGGCGTATGGCGCGCCAGATCTCGCGACCCAGCCGTCCGAAATCGCTGTAGGGATCGGTGTAGAAACCCATCTCCTTTGCGAGCCGTTCGACATAGAGCGCCCAGCCCTCGCCATAGGCGCCATAGAAATAATTCTTCCGGAACTCGGGCGTACCGGTCATTTCCTGCGCGAGCGCGATCTGCATATGATGGCCGGGGTGGCCTTCGTGGTAGACGGTGCCCTCGATTTCATAGGTCGGCGTCGCGCGCGTGTCGGCGAGATGGACATAGAAGATGCCCGGCCGCGACCCGTCGAGCGCCGCGGGCGAATAATGCGCCGCGCCGCCCGGTTCCTCGCGAAACGCCTCGACGCGCTTGACGATCAGGTCGGCCTTGGGCAGCCGTCCGAATTGTTCGGGCAGCCGCGCGCGCATGCCGGCGAGATAATCCTCGGATTTCTTGAGATAGATCGCGCGGCCCGCGTCGTCATTCGCGACATAGAAGCGGTCGTCGCTGCGCAGGAAGACGAAGAAATCCTCAAGCTTTCCTTCAAATCCGATCTTCGCCTTCAGCGCCTCCATCTCGGCGCGGATGCGCGCAACCTCCGACAGGCCGAGCGCGTGGATGTCGTCGGCAGTCATGTCGGTCGTCGTTTGAAGGCGCAGCATCGCGTTATAATAAGCCACGCCATCAGGGAGCGAGCCCGCGCCGCGCGGCTCGGCCGACGCCTTGGACCGGTCGGCGGTGAGCCATGCGCGCAGCCGGTCGTAAGCGGGCTTCATCGACCCGGTCATCGCCGCGGCCGCCTGCGCGATGTAGCGATCGGCCGCGGCGGCGTCGATCTTTCCGGCGGTCACGAGGCCGGTCGCCTTCGTCTTGGCATCGGCGAACAGCGCATTGTCCGCACCAGCGCCGAACGGCGCCCCGGCGATAAGACGCCCGACGAGTTCGATCGACTGGTCATAGGCGAAGCCGGGCATGCGCACGCCCTTCGCCGCCGAGGCCTTGGCGCGTTCGAGATAGGCGTCGAGCGTCGGGCCGAGCGCGGTGACCCGCGCGATATAGGCCTCCATATCGGCCGCCGTGTCGACGCGGTGCTGGTTGATCAGGAAATTGGGCAGACCGGTATGCGGCCCGTTGCGGTCGAAGATGTAATTATGCCCGCGCCATTTCGTCGACGCCTCGGCGCGCTCGAGTTCGAGCACCCACATGTCGTAGGAGACCCGCGCGTCCTCGCCGAGTTTCGCGCGATCGAATTGCCGCTTCATCGCGGCAACATTATCCCCGCGCCACTTGAGCCGCGCCGTCGCCGCCGCATCGCTGGGGTCGGTGAGCCGGTCCTGCTGTTCCTTGCGGCCGAGCTGGGTCAGCTGTTCGGGATCGAGCGCCAGCTCGGCCTCGAAGGCGGCGTCGAGAAAGGCGGTGAGCGCCGCGTCGCCCGTGCCGCTCTGGATCGCCGCGCGTGCCGCCGGTGCCGCAACCAGGCTGGCCCCCAACGCCCATGAGAATTCCCGTCGTGATAGCCGCACCGGACCCCTTTCTCTGTTATTATCAGAATCATCGGTAACGCGATTGGCGTCGCACGGCCAAGGCTAAATTGGCCAGTCGCAGGCAGGCCGCTTTTGGCGCGGCCGTGCAGCACGGACGATCGATGTAGACGCCGCCACTTTTTTTCATCATCTTGATCCGGCGCCGCGATCTTGCCCCATGCCGGCGAATATGGACATGCGCCATGTCCAAGCTGGAGAACCGCAGATGAAAACCGTGATGAAGATTGCGATGTCGTTTGGCCTTGGCCTGTCGCTCGCGGCTATTCCGGCGCAGGGTATAGCCGCCCTCAAGCAGGGCGCGAAGGCGCCCGACTTCACCCTGAACGCTGCGCAGGGCGGCAAACCCTTCGTCCTGTCATTGAAGCAGACGCTGAAGAAGGGACCCGTCGTGCTCTATTTCTTCCCTGCTGCCTTTACGCCGGGCTGTACAATGGAAGCGCACCTGTTTGCCGAATCGAGCGACGACTTCAACCGACTGGGCGCCCGCGTCGTTGGCGTCACCGCCGGCAACATCGAACGCGTCGCGGAATTTTCCAAATCCGAATGCCGCGACAAATTCGCCGTCGCCGCCGATCCGGGTGCAAAGATCGCCGCGAAATATGATTCAACGATGCAGCGCCCCGACGGTACGACGCTCTCCAACCGGACATCCTATGTCATAGCGCCGAACGGAACGATCCTGCTGAGCTACACCGACAGCAAGCCGCAGGCGCATGTCGAAAAGACGATGGCGGCGGTTCGCGCGTGGAAGGCCCGGCAGCGCTGATTTGGGTTCGGGCGTCGATAGCGGTCAACCGCTACTTCGGCGTGCCGCTGTAACCCGCGGCTTTCCGCAGTTCGTTTGCGTCCATCACATAGCCGTCGCTCACGACCGTCACCACGCGGCGGAGCGCGCTGAGGTCGGTCGAGGGGTCGCCGTCGACTAAAACCAGATCGGCTTCCTTGCCCACCGCGATCGAGCCGGTGCGCTTGTCGGCGCCCACGACGCGCGCGGGGACGATGGTGGCGCTCTGGATGGCTTCGGCGGGGCTGAACCCGGCCTGCCGGTAGATTTCGAGCTCGCGGATGAGTTCGATCCCCCAGCCGTCGGTGCCGGCGACGATGGGCACGCCCGCCTTGTGCAGCTTTCCGACCAACTGGACCATTTTCGCATAGCTCTTGCGGTAATCGTCGCGCGTCAGCCCTTCGACCAGCGGATAACCGCCGGCGGTGAACACCGAGCGTTCGAGGACGGGGGAGATGATGCCCATATAGGGGGCGTAGGCGGGTTGGGGTTTCCCGCCGTCCTGCGTCAGCATGCCTTCGAAGATGACGATCGTCGGATCGACGAGCGTTTTCTTGGCGGCAAGGTCGGCGATGAAACGCGACATCACGGGTCCGTCGAGATCGACATCCTTGAAATAGCGTGCGGGTCCTTCCACGCGTTGCCGCGTGTTCGCCTTGTCGATCACCTCGCGCGGCATCGATTCCATCACCACGAAATTGAGATGGGTGAGCTCGTCATAGCCCGCGGCGACGGCTTCGCTGGGCTTCATCGTCGCGGGGACATGGCCGTGGACGTGGAGGCCGAGCTTGTGCGCCTCGGCGGCGGCGGGCGCGATCCACGCCGGATTCATTGAGGTGTAAAATTTGACGCCCCACAGGCCCGCGGCCTTGACGCGCTGCACCGCAGCGATGGCCTCCTCGGCGCTGCTGACCACCTCGGCGCCCTGCGCGGCCAGCGGATCCTTCTTGTCGATGATGACCGAGATGAAGGGTTCGCCCATCAGCAGGCTGCCGTCCGCGCGGCGCTTGGTCGCCTCGACCGCACGGTCGAAGGTCGTCCCGGGACTGCGGAAGCTGGTGATCCCGTTGGCCATGTTCGAGAGCACGTCCCAATCGTCGCCGATATGAAGATGGCTGTCCCAGATGCCCGGCACCAGCGTCTTGCCGCGCCCGTCGATGATCTGTGCTCCCGCCGGTGCCTTTAATGATCCAGCGGCGCCGATGGCGGCAATCTTGCCGCCCTGCGCGAGCACCGCGCGAGCGGGAAGAAACACGCCCTTGTCGGCGTCGAACAACTGGACATTGTCGAAGAGCACGGGGGCTTTTGCGGCGGGGGAAAGGAAGCGCTTGGCGATGCCGGCGACGGCTTCGGCGGTCGCCGCTTCCTGTGCGTTGCGCAGCTGTTTCAGCGCCCCCTCATATCCCGCCGGGATCACCGAGATATAGCTGATGTCGGCAAAATAGCGCTTGTTCTCGTCGAGCCAGACGGGGAGCGGCGAGGGCAGGATGCCGCTGACGAAGGCGAGCTGGACCTTCTTGGGGCCGCCGGGCCCCTGGATCACCTGTGTCGGGCCGAAAGTCATCCGCCCCTTGCCGCTGGGCAGGAAATTCAGTCCGGCGTCGCCCGCTGCGGCGAGCGCGTCCATCAGCGGGGCATTCGCGATGCCGACCCCGCCGGCGGGGATGTACCAGCCACCGGCGGGCGCTTCGCCCGAGTCATTCGCCGTTTTCCAGGTTGCGCGGCCATTCGCGACGCGAAACTCCTCGGCGGCGTCGCCCGACGTCGTGACGCCGCGGACGGTCAGCGCGTCGATCGCGCCGCCGGGGCCGAAGGTCGTCACCTGATCCATCTCGGTGATCCAGCCGCGCAGTTCCTGCGACCAGCGATAGGCGGTGCGGCCGTCGGGTAGTTGCCAGCGCCACTGGCTGCCATGCTGGCCAGCTTCGGACACGACCACATATTGCACCGCGTCGGCGGGCGGCTTCAGCAGCTGTTCCTTGGGGACGGGCTTCGATTGTACGACGGGGGCGGCCGTCTCGTGCGCATAAACCGGACCGGATGCGGCCGAAGCCAGCAGGGCGGCAATCAAAACGAGGCGCATCTTCTATCTCCCCCATGCACGGACGGTGCAAAGCCCGACACTGGTAGGAGTTTTTCGGTGCGCGAAGCAAGATGCGACCAACGCCGACGAGCGTTCGATTAAAAGAGGCCTCGCTCGCGTTCTAGCCGTCTCCCTCTTTCAAAAGGGGGCGACTTATTGGTCGCGTTTCTGCAACCCCACGACCGCGTGGATCGGCAGCTCCGCGTAAATGTGCGGGAACAGTTCGCCGCCACGCGCCGGCTCCCAGCGGATCGCGTCGCCGAGGCAGGTCAGGTCCACCTCGGCGATCATCAGGCAGCTTTGCCCGGCGAAATATTTGGCGATCGTCGTTTCAAGCTGCTCGGCGGTCGACAGGTGGATATAGCCATCGGCGATATCCACCGGTGCGCCGCGAAACACGCGTTCGCGCTCGAAATCGACCCATTGCTGCTGGGTCAGCACCTTGAAGGCCGTCGCAGCGGTCATTCGGGCGCCGTCTCGGTCGGGGTCTCGGCCTCGGGCGTTGCTTCGTCTTCGGTGCCTTCGACCTCTTCCTCGTCGCTTTCCTCGATGAGCGCCGCCGAGACGACATGCTCGTCCTTGGCGACGTCGAACAGGCGTACGCCCGCCGACCCGCGGCCGATGACGCGCATCGAATCGAGGCCCATACGGATCAGCTTCGCCTGATCGGTCACCAGCATCAGCTGATGCACCTTGGTTGCGGGGAAGCTGGCGACGACAAGGCCGTTGCGCGCGATATTATCGATATTGGTGATGCCCTGACCGCCGCGGCCCGTGCGCCGATATTCATAGGCGGACGAGAGCTTGCCATAGCCGTTGGCACAGATGGTCAGGATGAACTGTTCGCGCGCGGCCAGCTCGGCCATGCGCTCGCCATCGAGCGTCGGCTCATTTTCATTATCTTTCCACGGTGCGGCGCGCAGATAGGCTTCGCGCTCGTCGCCGCTGGTGCCGACCCGGTGCAGAATCGAGAGCGAAATCACCTCGTCGCCCTCGGCGAGGCGCATGCCGCGCACACCGGTCGAATTGCGGCTCTGGAATTCGCGCACGTCGTCGCCGGCGAAGCGGATCGCCTTGCCCTGGCGCGTCGCGAGCAGGACATCGTCGCTTTCGTCGAGGAGCGCGACGCCGATCAGGCGATCATCCTCGTCCTCGCCTTCGAACTTCATCGCGATCTTGCCGTTCGAGGGCACGTTGGTGAAAGCGTCCATGCTATTACGACGCACGCTGCCCTTCGCGGTTGCGAACATGACGTGCAGCTTGCCCCATTCGGCCTCGTCTTCAGGCAGCGGGAGCACAGTCGAGATCGTCTCGCCCTGCGCGAGCGGCAGCAGGTTGATCATCGGGCGGCCGCGCGTCGCGGGCCCGCCTTCGGGCAGGCGCCACACCTTCATGCGGTAGACCTTGCCCGCGGTCGAGAAGAAGAGCACCGGCGTGTGCGTCGAGGTGACGAACAGCTCGGTGACGACATCCTCATCCTTCGTCGCCATGCCGGCGCGGCCCTTGCCGCCGCGGCGCTGGGCGCGGAAGGTGTCGAGCGGGGTGCGCTTGATATAGCCGTCGAGGGTGACGGTGACGACCATCTCCTCGCGCTCGATCAGATCCTCGTCGTCGATGCCGTCGGCGGCGGGGGCGAGCAGCGTGCGGCGCGGCGTCGCGAATTCTTCACGCACCGCAACAAGCTCTTCGCGCATCACGCCATAGAGTTTGACGCGGTCGGCGAGGATCGAAAGCAGTTCCTCAATCTCGGTCGCCAACTCACCGAGTTCCTTGCCAATTTCATCGCGGCCGAGCGCGGTCAGGCGGTGAAGGCGCAGGTCGAGGATCGCCTTCACCTGTACTTCGGACAGGCGATAAGTGGCGCTTTCCTCCATCTCGCCCTCGATCGCTTCGACCAGACGGATGTAAGGGGCGATTTCGCCGATCGGCCATTCGCGCAAGAGCAGCGCTTCGCGGGCGGCGGCAGGCGAGTTCGAGCCGCGGATGATGCGGACGACTTCGTCGAGGTTGCTGACCGCGACAACGAGGCCGAGCAAGATGTGCGCGCGGTCGCGCGCCTTGGCGAGTTCGAACTTGCAGCGGCGGGTGATCACTTCCTCGCGGAAGGTGATGAAGGCCGAAAGAATGTCCTTCAGCCCCATCATTTCGGGGCGTCCGCCCCGGATCGCGAGCATGTTCGCGGGGAAGCTCGACTGCGCCGGGGTGTGGCGCCAGAGCTGGTTGAGCACGACCTCTGCCGTGGCATCGCGCTTCAGCTCGATGACGACGCGCACGCCTTCGCGGTTCGATTCGTCGCGAATGTCGGCGACGCCCTCGATGCGCTTGTCGCGCGCCGCTTCGGCGATCTTCTCGACGAGCCCCGACTTGCCGACCTGAAAAGGAATCGACGTCAGAACAATCGATTGGCGGTCGTTCCGGCCTTCTTCGATGATGTGCGTCGCGCGCATCATGATTGAACCACGGCCCGTGGCATAGGCGTTGCGCGCACCGCCCTGGCCGAGCATCATCGCGCCGGTCGGGAAATCGGGACCGGGGACAATCGCCATCAATTCTTCGAGCGTGACCGGTTCGCCGCCTTCGAGCTGGCGGTCGATCATCGCCAGCGTCGCGTCGATGATTTCGCCGAGGTTGTGCGGCGGGATATTGGTCGCCATGCCGACCGCGATGCCGCCGGCGCCGTTGACGAGCAGGTTCGGGAAGCGCGCCGGGAGCACGGTGGGCTCCTCGCGGCTGGCGTCATAGTTGGGCTGGAAGTCGACCGTATCCTTGTCGAGATCGTTCAGCAGCACCATCGCGGTCTTGGCGAGGCGCGCTTCGGTGTAACGCATCGATGCGGGCGGATCGGGGTCCATCGAGCCGAAATTGCCCTGACCGTCGATCAGCGGCACGCGAAGCGACCAGTCCTGCGTCATGCGCGCGAGCGCGTCGTAGATCGCGCTGTCGCCGTGCGGGTGATAGTTACCCATCACGTCGCCGACGATCTTCGCCGATTTCTTGTACGGGCGGCCCGGGATGAAGCCGCCTTCCTGCGCCGCGTAAAGGATGCGGCGATGCACCGGCTTCAGCCCGTCGCGCACGTCGGGGAGCGCGCGGCTGACGATCACGCTCATCGCGTAATCGAGGTATGACGTCTTCATTTCGTCGACGATGTTGATCGGCGAAACGCCATCCTCGGACGGCGGCGTAGGCGTATTTTCTTCGGTCAAGACCCGGCCTTTTTTCTGCTTTTCGGGAGATGATTTTTTCCTAGCCGATGGTGGGTGGAAAGGCCAGCGATTCGGTCATTTTTCCGCTATTTTTTTGCGCGCAGAAATGGCGCGTAAAGTGCGGGAAAACGGGGTGAAGGCGTGACGTCATCGGGCCCTATCGCGGGGCTTGCCAATCGCTTCGTCGTCCCTAAAGCTGCGCGCCTATGACCGCTGTTATATACCCCCGGCGCCGATGGCCCTGATTGCGCTGGTCGGCGCCAGCGAAACGCTGGCCGACGGGTCGCTCCGCGCGCTCGTCACCGTGGCGGGCGAGACGCTGATCGAGCGGCAGGCGGCGCGTCTTTCCGACGTCGGCGTGACGCATATCGCGGTAGCGGTCGGCGCGGTCCCCGCCGAATTGCTGACGACGTGCGACCGTATCCGCCGCCGCGGACTGAAGGTGACAGCGGTCCGCGCCGCCGCAGACCTGATGGGGCTGGTCGAGCCCGACGATCGTATCATCCTGGTCGCCGACGGCCTGCGTGCGGGCGGGACGCATTATGCGGCGATCGCCCGGCCCGGGTCGCCGGCGATCCTCGTGACCGGCGATACCCCGCTGACGCAGGGGTTCGAGCGCATCGACGCGACCCGCCGCTGGGGCGGACTTGCGTGCATTTCGGAGCCGATGGTCGCCGAACTCGCCGCGATGCCCGGCGAATGGGACATGATGCTGACGCTGCTGCGCCTCGCGGTGCAATCGGGCGCGCGGCGGCTCTATTGCGAGCCCGCGCTGTTCGAACAGGGCGAGATCGCGATCGTCGCCGATCGCCCCACCGCGGCGCTGATCGAGCAGTCGAGCCTGCAACAGGTCGAATATGGCGGCATGGGGCTCGGCCGTTCGGCGATCATGATGCCGCTGATCCGGCTTGTCGGACCCTTGCTGGTCAAATCGCCCGCCACCGCGCGCTATCTGCCCTATGTCACCGCGTTGCTGTGGGTGATCGTTGGGTTGCTGGCGGCGACCGGGCTTGCCGCCGCAGGCGCTTTGGTGGCGATCTTCGGCGGGCTTGGCCTGGCCGCGATGCGTTTCCTGTCGGCGTTTCGCGCCGAAAGCGCGGCGCAGGACCGGACCCGCGAGGTGATCCGCACCTTTGCCTGGGTGCTGCTCGCCATTTTCCCGTGGCTCCTGTCGCTCGCCGGTCCGGAGCACAAAATGCCGCTGTTTTCGGAGGCCGCGATGGCGCCGTGCCTCGCCGCGACGATCCTGCTCGCGCGCTGGCTTTACGAGGATTCGGGCGAGCGCCGGCGATTCCATTGGCTGCTTCCCGACGCCGATCAGGCGTGGATCATGCTCGCCCCCGCGCTGTTGTTCGGCTTCGCACCGCTGATGTTTGCGATCCTGCCTCTGCTCGCGCTGTTCCAGATCCTGCTCTGGCTGCGCCTCGCGCGGCGCCCGGAAACACGTTAAAACATATGCGTTTGAAGGTTTAACGCCTATTAACGCTATGCTGTTATTGGCGGATACGCATGAGTGAATCCGTCTCCTCTCCCGGCACCGAGACGCCGTCGCCGACGCTGTCTGCGCGCCTGCGCGAACTGGCGGGCTATCTGGCCGCGCCGGCTGCCGGGCGGCTCACCGAGGAGCAGCGCGCGCTGTCCTTGGGCGTCGCGCGCCGACTGGTCGTCGATGTCGCGGCAAGGCTCGATCCCCGTATTGATCCGGGCCTCCTGTGGAACGAGTGGCTTCGCGGCGGATTGCCATGCGCCGCGCGGCTGGCGGGCGTTTGTTTCGCGCGCGCCGAGGAGCATCGCTGGCGCGAGCAATCGGGGCAACGAACCAGCCCGCCGCCGGTTCTGTCCGAACCCGAAACAGCCCACGCCGATGCGCCAGCGGAGAGCGTGCCGCTGTCCGATATCGACCGCGCTTATCTCGCGCTGCAGATCGCCGACCGCCGCCGCTTCGACGCGCTGGGCAACCCGGCGCTGGCGATCGCCGATCTCGACGGCGAAACTTTCCGCGCCTTGCTGCTCGATATCGCCGCGTGGCGGCTGGCCGAGGTGAGCGGCGACAAGCGACGTGCCGCCGATCTGGGCGATGCGGTCCGCATCGCGATCGAACGGCAGGCCGACGAAACCGGTATGGCGGACGCCGGACATGCCTATTACGAGGTTTTGGGTGCTGCATTGCCCGCCGCGGCGGCCGCGGCGATCGCACGCCACAATTGGCCGACGCTGATCGCTCTCGCCGCGGCGGCGCACCGCCGCGCCTATGACGATATGGCGATGACGCTCCTGACCGCCGAAAGCGCCGCGCTGCCATCGCTTCTCGCACCGCTGCGCCTCGATCACGCGGCGCTGGCGCCGATCGAGGCGTCGCTGGTTATGCTGCCCGCACGCGCGGTGGCCGATGCGAGCAGCGATGAGTGAGCGCATCATCCGGGGCCGGATCGATCGGTCGGGGGTGCTGGTCAGCGCCGATGCGCCGCTGTTGCGCCTGCAGCAGCGTGCGGGCGCGGGGCTCGATAAGCCGCTCGCGCTGCCGCACCTCGCGCGGCTCGTCGCGCTGGCGCAGCGGCTTCACCGCGACATCAGCCGGCCCCTATACGCCGCCGACGACCATAGCGACATCCACGCGCTCGTCCGCATCACGCCCGATGCAGACGGCGCGAGTCTCGAGATCAGCGACTGGCGTACACGCCCGGTGATGCAGCCGCAGGTGCCTGTGATTGCCGACAGCGCCGCCGTACCGCAAAGCTGGACGTGGGAATGCGACCAACAGCTGCGCCTGGTAGCGCTGCACGCCGCGCCCGATGCGCCCGCCATTCCGGGCGGTTGGGAAGGCCGCTCGCTGTCGGAACTGTTCGAGCTCCAGCCCGACGAAGACGGGCGCTTTCCTGTCTTGCGCGCGCTCGCGCGCCAGTCGCGCTTTGAAAGCCAGCGCGTGCAGGCGGCGGGTATCGCGATGACTTTGTCGGGCGAAGCCTTGTTCGACGCCACGGGGCGTTTCACGGGGTTTCGCGGGCTTGCGGTCGTCGCCGAAGATCAGGTGCCCGCCGAACCGAAGGGGGGCGGGGCGCTCGTCGATCCGGCGTTCGGATCGCTCCCGCTGTCCGATCCGCAGTTCGGCCGCCGCATCGATGGCGCGCTGCGCGGCCCGCTGAGCCGCATCATCGCGACGGCGGAGACGATTTCGGGGCAGTTCGACGGCCCGATCCGCGCCGATTATGCGCGCTATGCCGGCGATATTGCGCATGCGGGGCGGCACCTTCTCGGCCTCGTCGACGATCTGGCCGATCTTCAGAATATCGAACGGCCCGGGTTCAAGGCGGCCGCCGACGAAATCGACTTGGGCGATCTGGCGCGCCGCGCGGTGGGCCTGCTCGGCATGAAGGCAGAGGAAAAGGGCATCCGCATCGATGCGCCGCGGACCGACGACCGGGCGCCGGCCACCGGCGAGTTTCGCCGCGTTTTGCAGGTGCTGCTCAACCTGCTCGGCAATGCGATCCGCTACTCGCCCGATAATTCGCAGATATGGATCCGCGTAGACCGTGACGGCGACCGCGCGATGGTCACCGTCGCCGACCAGGGGCAGGGGATCGACGCCGAGCAGCAGGCCGTGGTGTTCGAGAAGTTCGAGCGGCTCGGCCGCACCGACAGCGGCGGTTCGGGCCTCGGCCTCTATATCGCCCGCCGCCTGGCGCGCGCGATGGACGGCGAACTGACCGTCGACAGCGCGCCGGGCCAGGGCGCGCGCTTTACGCTGAGCCTGCCGGCGCGCGAAGCCTGAATCGAAACGGCGGCACAGTCGCCTGCGCCGCCGCTCGAAATTTCCGATCTTTGAGCGCTTAGCGCTGGCCCACCGGGACGAACGGACGATGCGCCGCGCCGGTGTAGAGCTGACGCGGGCGGCCGATCTTCTGCGCGGGGTCCGAAATCATTTCGTTCCACTGCGCGACCCAGCCGACGGTGCGGGCGAGCGCGAAGAGCGCGGTGAACATCGTCGTCGGGAAACCGATCGCCGACAGGATCACGCCCGAATAGAAATCGACGTTCGGGAAAAGCTTCTTCTCGATGAAATAGGGATCGTTGAGCGCCATTTCCTCAAGCTGCAACGCCACTTCGAACACCGGGTCGTTGACCTTGAGCGCTTCGAAAACTTCGCGCACCGTCTTCTGCATCACGGTCGCGCGCGGATCGTAGTTTTTATAGACGCGGTGACCGAAGCCCATCAGGCGGAACGGATCGTCCTTGTCCTTCGCGCGCGCGATATATTCGGGAATGCGTTCCGGGCGGCCGATTTCGCGCAGCATGTTGAGCGCGGCTTCGTTTGCACCGCCATGCGCGGGGCCCCACAGGCAGGCGATGCCCGCGGCGATGCACGCGAAGGGATTGGCGCCCGACGAACCCGCGAGGCGGACGGTCGAGGTCGACGCATTCTGTTCGTGATCGGCGTGGAGGATGAAGATACGGTCGAGCGCGCGTTCGACGACCGGGTTCACCTCATACGGTTCCGCGGGCACGCCGAAGGTCATGCGCAGGAAATTGCCGGTGTAGCTCAGCGAATTGTCGGGATAGACGAAGGGCTGGCCGACCGAATATTTGTAAGCCATCGCGGCGATCGTCGGCATTTTTGCGATCAGGCGGTGGCTGGCGATCATCCGCTGGTGCGGATCGTGGATCTCGGTCGAGTCGTGATAAAAAGCGCTGAGCGCGCCGACGACGCCGCACATGACGGCCATCGGGTGCGCGTCGCGGCGAAAACCGCGATAGAAGGTCGCGAGCTGTTCGTGCAGCATCGTGTGGCGCGTGATCGTCGTGTCGAAATCGGCCAGTTCCTGCGCATTCGGCAGTTCGCCGTTGAGCAGCAGGTAACAGGTTTCCATGAAGCTCGAATGTTCGGCGAGATCGCCGATCGCATAACCGCGGTGCAGCAGCACGCCCTCGTCGCCATCGATATAGGTGATCTGCGATTCGCAGCTCGCGGTCGAGGTGAAGCCGGGATCGTAAGTGAAGGCGCCGGTCTGGGCGTAGAATTTGCGGATATCGACGACGTCGGGGCCGACGGTGCCCGACAGGACAGGGCTGTCGACGGTCGTGTCGCCCAGCGTGATTTTCGCGGTGTCGGTCATATTTTATTCCCTGTACTGACAGCGGGGAGAGAGAGTGGCTACGCCCCTGCCGGATAATGTTGCGCTGCGTCAAGTCGGGCCAGACTGACATCTCGTCCGAGCAACAGCAGCACGTCGAAAATTCCTGGGGAAATGGTTCGGCCGGTTAGTGCAGCGCGTAGGGGTTGCGCGAGTTTTCCGAGCCCCAGTTCGGCGGCTTCGGCTTCGGCGCGCACGGCCGCATCCAGCTCTTCTATCGTCCAGTCGTTCAGCCCGCGCAGCCGCTCTGTCACCGCGGCAAGCAGGCCTTCGGGCGAGGCCCTTAGCACCTCGGCCGCCTTTTCGTCCACCGGCAACGGGTCGGGTTGGAACAGGAAAATTGCGCCATCGGCGATTTCGTCGAGCGTCTTGGCGCGGGGTTTCAGCGACTCCATTGCGCGCGTCAGCAGTTCGCGATCGGCGCCGTCCAGCGCGCGGCCGACCAGCTTTTCGACCCGCGGCGCCACCAGATCGGCGAGCCGGGCATCGCCAGCCTCACGGAGATAATGGCCGTTCAGATTCTCGAGCTTTTTGAAATCGAAACGCGACGGCGAGCGGCCGACATGCGCGAGGTCGAACCATTCGGTCGCCTGCGCGCGGCTGATGATTTCATTGTCGCCATGTCCCCAGCCGAGGCGGAGGAGGTAATTGTTCACCGCTTCGGGCAGATAGCCCATTTCATCGCGATACGCGTCGACCCCGAGCGCCCCATGGCGTTTCGACAGCTTCGCGCCGTCGGCGCCGTGAATAAGCGGAACATGCGCATAGACCGGCTCGCGCCAGTTCATCGACCGGATCAGCGCGAGCTGGCGGAACGCGTTGTTGAGATGGTCGTCACCGCGGATCACATGCGTCACGCCCATATCATTATCGTCGACGACGACGCTGAGCATATAGGTCGGCGTGCCGTCGCTGCGCAGCAGGACGAAATCGTCGAGTTCGGCGTTCTGGACGGTCACATCGCCCTGAACCTTATCGGCGATGGTCGCCGCGCCGTCCTGCGGCGCGCGCAGGCGGATGACGTGCGGAACCGACGGGTCGCCGTCGTCGCGGTCGCGCCAAGGGCTGCGGACGCGGAAGGGCAGGCGCTTTTCCTGCGCCTCGGCGCGCATCGCGGCGAGTTCGTCCTGCGTCAGGTAGCAGCGATAGGCTTCGCCTTTCGCGAGCAGTTCCGCCGCAACCTCGGCATGGCGCGGCGCGCGCGCAAACTGGAACACCGTCTCGCCATCCCAGTCGAGGTCGAGCCACTGCATCCCGTCGATGATCGCGTCGATCGCCGCGTCGGTCGAACGCGCACGATCGGTATCCTCGACGCGAAGCAGGAATTTCCCGCCATGATGCCGCGCGAACAGCCAGTTGAACAAGGCGGTGCGCGCGCCGCCGATGTGCAGGAAACCGGTCGGCGAGGGCGCAAAACGCGTCACCACGTCGGCGCCGCTTGCCTCGGGATTCGCTTCTGCCACTTTGGTTTGGTTTTCGGTTGCCACCATGGCCTCTTTCACTCAATTTGCCGCCATTCTGGGCGGGGATCGGGGGTGCCCCTAGCATGGCGACAAGGCAGCTTCAAACGCCCATTGCCGCGCGCTGGACAAGTATCTGGCGCGGTGCAGGTAACGCGTTCGAAACGCGGCTGGAAGCCGAGCGCGAGCGGATCGGGCTCTGGCTGCCGGTCGCGCTCGGCGCCGGTATCGCAGCCTGGTTCGCGCTACCCGCGACGGCGCACTGGATCGGGTTGCTGCTCTTGCTCGCGGGCGGCCTGTGCGCGGGCCTGCTGATCGGCTGGCAAAGCCGCCTCGGACGGCTTGTTGTCGTGGGATGCAGCGTGATGGCGGCGGGCGTGCTGCTCATCTGGACACGCGCCGTCTGGGTCGCGGCGCCGGTTCTGGCGGGACCGGTGGTGACCGAATTTTCCGCGATCGTCGAGCGCGCCGAGCCGCTGCCCGCCAAGGGCCAAATTCGCATTCTCGCTCTGCCGCAGAACCGTTCCGACCTGCCGCCGCGCGTGCGATTGACCCTGCGCAGCGAGCAGGCGGCAACCCTTACCGACGGCGAAACGATTGGGGTCAGGGCGCGTCTGATGCCGCCACCGACCGCGAGCCTGCCGGGCGGATATGATTTTGCGCAGCGAGCTTGGTTCGACCGGATCGGGGCCGTCGGGACAGTGCTGGGCGAAGTTTCGCGCGTACCGGCGAAAGGCGCCGTAACCCCGCCGCTGCGAGCGCGGCTTAGCGCGCATATCCACGACCAGATCGACGGATCTCCAGGAGGCATTGCTGCGGCGCTGGTGACAGGCGATCGCGGCGCTATCAGCGAAGCGGACGAGGAGGCGATGCGCCGCAGCGGACTGGCGCATCTTCTGTCGATCAGCGGGTTGCATGTGACCGCCGTGGTCGGTTTTGCGATGTTGCTCACGATGCGGCTCCTCGCGCTCAGCCAGAGGCTCGCACTGGCGGGCTATGTCCTGCCCCTCGCCGCGGCCGCCGGGGCGCTCGCCGGCGGCGGGTATACGTTGCTCGCCGGGGCCGAGGTACCGACCCTGCGCTCGTTCATCGCCGCGCTGCTCGTGCTCATCGCTTTTCTTATGGGCCGTGAGGCGCTGACGCTGCGGCTGGTGGCCGCGGGCGCGTTGATCGTATTGATCTGGCGCCCCGAGTCGCTCGCCGGGCCAAGCTTCCAGCTGAGCTTTGCAGCGGTCACCGCGATCATTGCGCTGCATGAAAGTCGGCCGATGCACGCCTTCCTCGCCCGGCGGGATGAGGCAATGGTGATCCGCTTGGGACGCGGCGTGGCGGGATTGCTCCTTACCGGCCTTGTCGTCGAAATCGCGCTCGCGCCGATCGCGCTGTTCCATTTCCACAAGGCGGGGCTGTACGGCGCGCTCGCCAATGTGGTCGCGATACCGCTGACAACCTTTGTCATCATGCCCGCCGAGGCGCTCGCCTTGCTGTTCGACAGCGTGGGGCTCGGCGCGCCCTTCTGGTGGATTACCGAACAGGCTCTGCTCGCACTGATCGGGTTGGCGCACGGTGTCGCCGATGCGCCGGGTGCGGTCGCCATGATGCCGGGCTTTCCGCGCTGGGGTTTTGCCTTGGCGGTATTCGGAGGGCTTTGGTTGCTGCTTTGGAAGACAGGGTGGCGCCGCATCGGCGCGGTGCCGCTGGCGATCGGCATGGCGGCGCTGCTTGTCCAGCCGCGCCCCGACCTGCTTGTCACCGGCGACGGCCGCCATATCGCCGCCGCGATGCCCGATGGCAGCTATGCGCTGCTCCGCGACAAGGCGGGCGACTATGTGCGCGACAGCATGGCCGAGGCCGCCGGGGTCGATGCTCCGCTCGCCGCCCTTACCGAACTCGATCATGTCGAGTGCAATCGCGATTTCTGCCGCTGGAGCCAAGGCGAGGGCGCTGCGCGGCGCATCATCCTCGCCTCGCGTGGCCGCGACCGGATCGAGGGTGCGGAAATGGCGGCGGCCTGCACAGCCGCCGACGTCGTGATCAGCGACCGCTGGTTACCGCACGAGTGCGCGGGGCGCTGGATGACGATCGATCGCGACAGCCTCGCGACAAGCGGCGGGCTGGCGCTCTATCTGGGCGAAAAGCCCGAAGCCGTCGCCACGCTCAAAGCGGGCGACGGGCATCCTTGGCGCTTGCCGCAGCAGCTTAGTGGTAACGACGAAGCAATCCCGACAGGCGCCCCTGCACGATGACGCGGTCGGCGGGGTAGCGCTGCGGTTCATAGGCAGCGTTCGCCGGGTCGAGGCGGATCATCTGCCCTTCGCGGCGGAAATATTTGAGCGTTGCGTCCTGCCCGTCGACCAGCGCGACGACGATATCGCCCTCGCGCGCGGTGCTGGCTTTCTGGATCAGCGCATAATCGCCGTCGAAAATGCCCGCCTCGACCATCGAGTCGCCCGACACTTCGAGCGCATAATGTTCGCCCGAACCGAGCAGCGCGGCGGGGACGGCGAGATTGTTGTGATCCTCGAACGCCTCGATCGGTACGCCTGCTGCGATCTTGCCGTGCAGCGGAACCTCGATGATGTCGTTGGCCGCGATCGGCTTGAGTGCCGGGGGCGCCTTGCGGAGCGGGATGACATTTTCACGTCCCGGCGTCGTGGCTTTCGCAGCCTCGGGCACCTTGAGCACCTCGAGCGCGCGTGCGCGGTTGGGCAGGCGGCGGAGAAAGCCCCTTTCTTCCAAGGCGCTTATCAGGCGATGTATGCCCGATTTCGACTTCAGGCCCAGCGCCTCCTTCATCTCCTCGAACGAGGGCGAGATGCCGCTCGTGTCGAGACGTTCCTGGATGAAGTGGAGCAGCTCATGCTGCTTTGCGGTCAACATCGGTCGTTCTCCATGATGCCAGTTCCGGACATATTGAGAACGATAGTGGAACAAAGCGGAACTTGTCAAGCGATGACGATATAGTCCGCCATGTCGCCTGCCGCGCGCGCCGCCGCGCCAATGTCGCGGATCAACAAGGCATTGGCCGATGCAAGCGGCAGCGTGAGCCCACTTTCCTGCCCGAAGCGCGGAGTTAGCTGCCCGCCCTCGAGTCGCGCGCGAAGATAGTCGCGGCGCGTCCCACCCTCGGCCAGCGCCGCGGCGAGCGGTGCCCGGTGCACGGCGGGAAAAGGATCGCGCGCGCCGGCAAGGTGGCGGACGAGCGGGAGAAGGAACAATGTCGCGGTGACATAGGCCGACGACGGATTGCCGGGCAAGCCGAGCAGGATCGCATCGCCGATCGTGCCGGCGATCAGCGGTTTGCCCGGGCGCATCGCGATTTTCCAGAAATCGAGCTGGCCGCCGGCGTCTTCGAGCGCGCCGCGGACATGGTCGTGATCGCCGACCGAGGCGCCGCCGACGGTGACGATGACGTCGTGACGTCGCGCCAACTCCTTGAGAATTTTTGCAAGTGTCGCCCGGTCGTCGCGGAGATGGTGCGGCAGGATCGTTTCGGCAACCTCGCCGACGAGCATCGCGGCGAGCATCGCGCCGTTGCTGTCGGGAATCTGGCCGGGGGCGAGCGGGTGTCCCGGCTGGACGAGTTCGTCGCCGGTGGTGAGGATCGCGACGCGCGGACGGCGGCCGACGGCAAGCTGGCCGGCACCGCTCATCGCCGCCGCGGCGATGGCGCCCGGGGTCAGGCGCGTGCCCGCCGGCAGCAGGCAATCGCCCGCGGCGAAATCGGCGGCGCGCGCGCGAATGTGGCGGCCGCGCGTGCCGGGACCATCGCCCTTCAGGGTTAGCCGCGCGCCGTCGCGGGTGACGTCTTCCTGGACGATCACCGTGTCGGCGCCGTCAGGAAGCATCGCGCCGGTGAAAATCCGCATCGCCTCGCCGGCTTTCACAATGCTGTCGGGTGCGGTCCCGGCGGCCGCCTCGCCGATGACCGACCATGGCCCGGGCAGATCGTCGAAACGGATCGCATAGCCGTCCATCGCCGACAGCGGCGCGGAGGGCTGGTCGCGCACAGCGATGACATCGCTTGAAAGATAACGGCCAAGCGATTCGGAAAAGGCGATATTTTCGCTCGCTAGCGGCGCACGCAGCGCGAGCAGCCGGGCTTGCGCTTCCTCGACGGGAAGCAGCCCGCTCATTCGGCGCGCCAGTCGCCCGAGCGCCCGCCGCTCTTTTCGAGCAGGCGGATGTCGCCGAGTATCATCGCGCGGTCGAGCGCCTTTGCCATGTCGTAAAGCGTGAGCAGCGCGACCGACGCCGCGGTGAGCGCTTCCATCTCGACCCCGGTTGGGCCCGTCGTCTGCGCGGTAGCAATGACCGATATGCCGCTGTCTTCCCACGCGAAATCGATGCCGACCTTAGTCAACGCGAGCGGATGGCAAAGCGGGATGAGGTCGGCGGTGCGTTTTGCGGCCATGATCCCGGCGATGCGTGCGGTCGAGAGTACGTCGCCCTTCGGCGCATTGCCGCTGCGGATTGCGTCGAGCGCGGACGGCGACATGGTGATCCGCCCACCGGCGACCGCGCGACGCTGCGTCGCCGGTTTGGCGCCGACATCGACCATCGACGCAGCCCCGCTTTCGTCGAGGTGCGTCGGCCGCGTCACGCCGCGGCGCCCGTGAGCAGCTGGCGCGTTGCCGCCGTGACGTCATCCTGGCGCATCAGGCTTTCGCCAACGAGGAAGGCACGGACACCGCTCTCCGCCAATCTTTCGCAGTCGGCATGGCTCGCGATACCGCTTTCGCCGACGAGCAGGGTGCCCGGCGGGACCAGCTTTGCAAGACGTTCGGTGACGGCGAGGTCGGTTTCGAAGGTGCGGAGATCACGGTTGTTGACGCCGATCAGTCGCGACTGGAGCCGGGCCAGCGCGCGGTCGAGTTCGGCCTCGTCATGCACCTCGACGAGCACGTCCATCCCGCGCTCGATCGCTGCGGCCTCGATCTCGCGCATCGCGCCGTCGTCGAGCGCGGCGACGATGATCAGGATCGCGTCGGCGCCGATCGCGCGCGCTTCGGCGACCTGCCAGGGGTCGACCATAAAATCCTTGCGGAGCGCGGGGAGCGGACAGGCAGCGCGCGCTGCGATCAGATAATCTTCATGCCCCTGAAAATAAGGGGCGTCGGTGAGGACGGAGAGGCACGCCGCCCCACCCGCCGCATACGCGCGCGCATGATTGGCAGGGTCAAAATCCTCCCTTATCAGTCCCTTGGAAGGCGAAGCCTTCTTCACTTCGGCGATCAGGCCGAAGTCGCCCGCATCGATCTTTGCCTGCAATGCGGCGGCGAAACCGCGCACCGGGCCTGCGTCGATTGCATCGAGGTCGGCCAAGGAGCGCGCGGCGCGGCGCTCGGCGACTTCGTCGGCCTTGGTTTCGAGAATTTGGGTGAGCTTGTTCATTTATAGGCGATCCAGCAATTGAGCAGCGCGTTGGCAAGACCTTTGTCGATCGCCTCGGCGGCTTCCTCGACGCCTTCGAGCGGTGTGTCGGCCACGCCCGCGACGATGAGCGCTTCGGCGGCGTTATAAAGCACCGCGTCGCGATAGGCGCCGGGCTCGCCTTCGAGCAGGCGGCGCAGCGCCTTTGCGTTATATTCGGCGTCGCCGCCGCGGATTTCGGCGAGCGAACGCGTCGGAAGCCCCGCATCGGCGGCCACGCTGCGCTGCATGCGCACGCCCTCGGGCAAGACCACTGCGACCTCGTTGCCGCCCGCGAGCGAGAGTTCGTCGAGCCCCTCGTCGCCCGAAATAACGCGTGAATGCTCGGTGCCGAGCCGGTGCAGCGCCTCGGCATAGACGGGGACATAGGCGGGGCGTGCAATGCCGACGAGCTGGCGCGTGACGCGCGCGGGATTGGCGAGCGGCCCCATCAGGTTGAAGATCGTCCGGCGTCCGATCGCCTTGCGGATCGGCATGATGCGCTTCATCGCGGGATGCCGCGTCCCCGCGAAGAGGAAGCAGATGCCGAGGTCGGCAAGCTGTTCCTCGGCCTGCCTGTCGGCGCGCTCCATATCGAGCCCGAGCGCCTCCAGCGTATCGGCCGCGCCCGACTTTGAGGAAGCCGCACGATTTCCGTGCTTTGCGACCGGAACCTCGCACGCCGCTACGACGATCGACACGGCGGTCGAGACGTTGAGCGTATGATGGCCGTCACCGCCGGTGCCGCAGACGTCGATCGCGCCGGCAGGAGCATCGATCGGAATCAGCCGGTCGCGCATCGCCTGCGCGGCGGCGGCGATTTCGACCATCGTTTCGCCGCGGTCGGAGAGCGCGGTGAGGAATTCGACAATATTCTCGTCGCTGGCACCGCCGTCGAGCATCGTTGCAAAGGCATCGGCGGCCTCGTCATGTTCGAGCAGGCCGGCGGGATCGGGAAACGGACCGAAACGGCTCATGCGGCTTTCCGTTCGCCGACCGGCAACCCCGCAATTTTCAGGAAATTGGCGAGCATCGCATGGCCATGTTCGGTCGCGATGCTTTCGGGGTGGAACTGGACGCCGTGGATCGGGAGGTCGACATGGCGGAAGCCCATGACCGCGCCGTCGTCGCTGGTCGCGTTGATCACGAGGCTTGCGGGAATGTCGACGACCTCGAGGCTGTGGTAGCGTGTGGCCTGAAACGGCGAGGGCAGGCCGGCGTAGAGCCCGCTGTTGTCGTGACACACGGGCGAGGTCTTGCCGTGCATCAAATGGCCGCGCTGGACGGTGCCGCCGAAATGCTGGCCGATCGCTTGGTGGCCGAGGCACACGCCGAGCAGCGGGCGACGCGCTTCGGCACAGGCCGCGACGAGGTCGAGGCTGATTCCCGCTTCGTTCGGCGTGCAGGGACCGGGCGATATCAGGATCGCGTCGGCGCCGGTGGCGAGCGCTTGCGACGCGGTCAGCGCGTCGTTGCGTTCGACACGCACGTCGACCCCCAACTCGATCAGATAGTGAACGAGGTTGAAGGTGAAGCTGTCATAATTGTCGATGACGAGGATCATGGGTCGGGCCGTAACGATTTTGGAGCGGTGGGGAAAGAACAAGAAGCTTTTGACGGTTCAACTCTTCCTTCGTCATTCCCGCGAAGGCGGGAATCCCGCTTCCTTCCCGGCTTCGTCCGCGCATCAATAGCGGGATCCCCGCCTTCGCGGGGATGACGGAAAAAAGGGACCTATTGGGCCATCAGTTTCGCAAGATCGTCTTTCCAGAATTTCGCCCAGGTGTGGGTGCTGTGGCCCTTGGTTTCGGGGGTTGCCGCGATCAGGATGAACTTCGTCGTCTTCAGCCGCGCGGCCGCCTTTTCGGTGATGCCATAGGCGGGTGGGTTGATGAAATCGTCGGCCGAATTGATCCAGAGCACCGGCACCTTGATCTTTTCGAGGTTCGGCCAGGGGTTGTAGGTCCGCGAACTGTCGAGCTGGTAGATCGTATCGTTCGCATCGTTGCGGCCATAGGTGCGGGCGAACGCCTCATCCTTGTATTTCTCGGCCGCTTCGCGCGTCGGATATTGCGCCTGCAGCGCATAGGGATTGGCGCCCGCGATCATGCTGAGCGAGGCCGCGGTGCGCAGGCCCGCCGCGGGCGGATCGGTGTAATTGCCGTCCTTCCACAGCGGATCGGCCTTGATCGCGTCGATCGACAGCGTGCGCCACATGCGGTTCTGGCCCGCGATCTCGACGGGCAGGCACGCGAAGGGCGCGAGCTTTTCGGCAAAATCGGGCCAGGTCTCGCCCCAAACAAAGCCGTGCATGCAGCCCATCGAGGTGCCGAGGATGAGCTTCAGCTTTTTCACGCCGAGCTTTTCGGTGAGCATCCGATGCTGGGCGCTGACCATATCATTATAGTCGTAGCGCGGGAATTTCATGCGCATCCCGTCGCTCGGCTTCGACGAGCCGCCGTGGCCGATATTGTCGGGCAGGATGACGTAATATTTCGTCGTGTCGAGCGGCTGGCCGGGGCCGAAAAGCTCGCTTGCAAATTGCGGCTGGAAGAATTGCTTTCCTGTGCCGCCGGTGCCGTGGAGGATCATCACGGCGTTGGTGACATCGCCCTTGGCATCGCGCTGCGGCGTGCCGAGCGTCGTATAATGGATCTTGAGCTCGGGCAGCTTTTCGCCGTTGGCGAAGGCGAAATCCTTGAGAATTGCATCGCCTTCGACAGCACCCTCGACGGCCTGGGCGTGAGCGGGGACAGGGCCGACGAGCAGCAGGGCGAGCGGGGCAAGATATTTATGCATGGCCGGACGCTAGCGTCCGCTCGGCACCCGTCAAGCTATTGCCCGTACCCCGGCGTACCCGCCAGCTTCACCGCCTCGCGCGCCGCCGCGAACAGCGCACCCGCCTTCGCCTCGCACTCGCGCTGTTCATAGGCGGGATCGCTGTCGGCGACGATGCCTGCTCCCGCCTGCACATGCATTTCGCCGTCCTTGACGATTGCGGTGCGCAGCACGATGCAGCTGTCCATATTGCCGTCGGGCGCGAAATAACCGACGCCGCCCGCGTAAGGTCCGCGTGCATCGGCTTCGAGTTCGGCGATGATCTGGCACGCGCGGACCTTGGGCGCGCCGCTGACGGTGCCCGCGGGAAAACCCGCGAACAGCGCGTCGATCGCGTCCTTGTCGGGCGCGATGCGGCCGATGACGTTCGAGACGATGTGCATGACGTGGCTGTAGAATTCGACGGTGTAGCTGTCGGTTACGGTGACGGTCCCGCCGATCGCGGCGCGGCCGACGTCGTTGCGGCCGAGGTCGAGCAGCATCAGATGCTCGGCGCGTTCCTTGGGGTCGGCGAGCAGACTCTCGCGGTTCTCGGCGTCCTCGGCGCTGGTGCGGCCGCGCGGGCGGGTGCCCGCGATCGGGCGGATGGTGATTTCGCCGTCCCTCACTCGCACGAGAATCTCGGGCGACGAACCGATCAGCGCGAAGCCGGGGAGGTCGAGGAAATAGAGGAAGGGCGAGGGGTTGATCCGGCGGAGCGCGCGATAGAGATCGAAGGGCGGCAGGTCGAACGGCGTCGAGAAACGCTGCGACAGCACGACCTGAAAGATATCGCCCGCGGCGATATAGTCCTTCGCGGTCGCGACCATTTTGGCAAAATGCGCAGGCGTGGTCGCGGGGTTCGCGGCGATATCGGTCGGCAGCGCGTCGGTCGACGCGCGGTCGGTGTGCGCGCTGACGCTCGACAGCCGCGCGGCGATGGTGTCGAGCCGGTCCTGCGCCGCCTCGATCATCCGGTCGATCGGCGCACCGTCGTCGGGCCAGATCGGCGCGATCAGGAAGAGTTCGTCGGCGAGGCGATCGAACACGAGGATCGTCGTCGGGCGCACGAAGACCATGTCGGGCAAGCCGAGACCCGGCCCCGGCGCGCGCGGGATGCGCTCGACGAGGCCGATCGTTTCATAGGCGAAGAAGCCGACAAGCGTCGCGAGCGCCTTGGGCAGCCTGTCGGGCACGTCGAAGCGGCATTCGGCGACGAGGTCGCGCAGCGCCTGGAGCGCCGGAGTTTCCAGCGGCTGGAACGCATCGCGGTCACGGCGCCAGTCGCGGTTGATCCGCGCCGCGTCGCCGGTGACCTCGAACATCAGGTCGGGGTCGAGGCCGAGCAGGCTGTAGCGCCCGCGCGTCTCGCCGCTCTCGACCGATTCGAGTACCCAGTCGCCGCGCCCCGGCTCGATCAGCTTGAGCGCCGCCGAAACCGGCGTTTCGATGTCGGCGATCAGCCGCTGCCAGACGACCGCGCCGCGGCCCTGCGCCAGCGCTTCGAGCGCTGCGGCTCTTCCCTCGAGACTCACCCTTATTCGGAGACCGGCGCGGTGCCGGTCAGCTCGGCACGCAGCTGGTTCACGAGATCCTTGTTGATCGTCACGCCGACGCGGCGCTTGGCTTCGGCGGCGAGCTGCTCGATCAGCTCGTTGCCGAAGGCGGGTGCGAGCGGCTGCGCGATCGCGGCGACGCGTGCGGGTTCGATCGACTTCGGATCGGGCCGCTGAACGTCGTTGAGCGCGATTACCATCCAGCCGCGGTTGCCGGGGATTTCGAGCGTCTTGACGCTGTTCTTCGCCATCGAGAAGAGCAGGGCGAGTTCGGGCGGAACGGGCTTGCCGCCAGCACCGAGTTCGGCACGGCGACCACCGATCGTCTGGACATTGCCGATGTTGGGGCCGGCGGCGACGACGGCTTCGTTCAGGCTCTTGCCGGCTTCGACCGCCTTGACGATCGCGCGCGCCTTGCCGCGGGCAACCTTCTGCCCCTCGGCAAAACGCCATTCGCTGAGCAGGTCGGCGCGGATCTGCGCGAACGGCGGCGGCGCGGCGGCGGTGATCGACTTCACCGCATAGACCGCGAATTTCTCGTTCTCGACGAGCGTCGCGATATGGCCTTCACCTTCGCCGGCGGCCTGGAAAGCCTGCGCGACGAGCGGCGCCAGTTCGGGCGCGGGGACGAAAGCGGGCTGGGCGGGGGCGCGGCCGCTGGGCAGGATCGCGGGCGTTTCGACCAACTGGAGCTTGCGGTCGGCGGCGATTTCCTCGACCGACGCGCCGCCGTTCACGGCATCCTGGATCGCGTTATAATAATCGACGATCGCCTCGTTCGCCTTGTTCTTGGCAAGTTCGGTGCGAATCTCGGCGCTGGCGTCGGCGAGGCTGCGCGCGGGCTTCGCGGTCACATCCTCGACGCGCGCGACGGTCCAGCCGAGGCCGGTCTGCGTCGGGCCGATCAGGTCGCCGGGCTTGGCGGCGAAGGCAGCCTTGGCCGCCGCGGCGCTGCTCGTTGCGGCATAGGCCGACTGGGTGAGGTCGCCGGTGGTCGAAGCCGAGAGGCCCGCGGCCTGCGCCGCGGCAGCGAGCGGGGTGCCGCCGCGAACCTTGGCGGCCAGCGCGGTCGCCGCCGCCTGATCGGGCACGATCACCTGCGCAAAGCGGCGCGTCTCGCTCGCGGCATATTGCGCGGCATTGTCCTTATAGACCTTGGCGATTTCGGCGTCGGTGACCGCGGGAACCGGCACCGCGGCGCGATCGAACAGCGCATACTGGACCACGCGGCGTTCGGGGACGGTGAACTTGGCCTTGTTCTGCGACAGATATGTCTTCAGCGCGGCGTCGCCGGGATCGGCGGTCGGCGCAAAGGGACTCGCCGGAATGAAGGTCGCCTGTCCGCGGCGCTGTTCCATCAAAAGCGCGGCGTAGGGCTGCGCCATGCCCGGCGCGATCCGCGGCATCATGGCGATCGGCGCGGCGAGCTGCTCGATCAGGAGCTGCTGGCGCAGGTCGCGGCGAAGCTGGGTTTCGGTGAGGCCGTTCTGGCGCAGGAAATTCTCGAAGACCTTCTGGTCGAACTTGCCCGACACGCCGGCAAAGGCGGGCAGATCGGCGATGCGCCCGTCGATCAGCCGCTTGCTGACGCTGAACCCCATGCCGGTTGCGAACTGGTCGAACGCGCTGCCTTCGACGAGTTGATCGAGCACCTGGTCGAGCCCGCCGCCTTCGACGAAAGCCGCCATCGTCAGCCCCGGCTGGCGCTGCCGCGCCTGGTCATAAGCCTGACGTGCCCGGTCGCGCAGTTCGCCGACGCCGATCTGTTCGCTGCCGACCTTGGCGACGTTGGCGCCGCCGAGCCCGCCGAAACTCGAATTGCCCGTCACATCGCCCAGCGCGAAGGCGAGGCCGACGAGGACGACGAAGCCGAGGGCAAGGAATTTGCCGATCGTCGAGGCAAACATGGCGCGGATAGCGGTAATCATGGAGCGGGCATTCTTTCCGGCAGGGCGCGGGTCACGCGCGATTGCGCGCTGCTTTAGGCGGGAGGCGGGGCCGCATCAAGGCCGGAAAGGGGCTTTATCGCCTGTGCGCGACGCGGCTTGCCTATCGCGCCTATGCGCCGCTAGGGCGAGGGCAAGGTTCGAATAGAGGGAGACGCAGACAAATGACGCGGCGCAAATATGTGGTCGGCAACTGGAAGATGAACGGGCTTTCGGCGGCAATCGGCGAAGCGCAGGCGATCTTCGCCGCGGCGGACGAGCATGCCGTCGTCGATGTAGCGATCTGCCCGCCCTTCACGCTGATCGGCGCCATGGTCGCCGCTGTGCCGGGCAAGGCGGTCGGCGGACAGGATTGCCACAGTGCTACGTCAGGCGCCTTCACCGGATCGGTCGCGGCGGAGATGCTCGCCGACATCGGCGCGAGCGTTGTGATCGTCGGGCATAGTGAGCGCCGCGAAGGTTTCGCCGAGAGCGACGACGATGTGCGCGCCAAGGCCGAAGCCGGCCTTGCCGCCGGCTTGTCGGTCATCCTGTGCGTCGGCGAACCGCGCGAGGTCCGCGAATCGGGCGGCGCGATCGACTATGTCCTCGCGCAGATCGCTGGATCGGTGCCGGAAAGCTTCGATCCGCACCGGCTGGCCATCGCTTATGAACCGATCTGGGCGATCGGGACCGGGCTTGTGCCGACGGTCGCCGATGTCGCGGCGATGCACGGCGCGATCCGCGGCGCGCTCGCGGCGCGGTTCGGCGGTGCGGCGGAGGATATGCGCATTCTTTACGGCGGGTCGGTCAATGGCGAGAACGCCGCCGAATTGCTCGGTGCCGGTGATGTCGATGGGGCGCTGGTTGGTGGCGCGAGCCTGACCGCCGCCAAGTTCGTGCCGATTGTGGCGGCGGCGGCGGGGTTGGGTTGACCCTGGTCCTCCCTGCCGCGAAGCGGTGGGGAGGGGGACCGTCCGCGTAGCGGATGGTGGAGGGGCAGCGTTATAGCCCCTCCGTCAGCGCTTCGCGCTGCCACCTCCCCACGGCTTCGCCGCAGGGAGGATCTTAGGAAGGTGGCTTGAAGCGAAGCCGCTTCGTCTCTATGTGCGCCGCGGGCGCGGTCCGTTTGAGGCCGCGCAAGTTCGGGAAAAATTTGATGTCCAGTCTCTTCACCTTCATCCTCGTCCTGCAGGCGCTCGTCGCTGCGGTGATGATCGGCGTCATTTTGATGCAGAAGTCGGAAGGTGGCGGTCTGGGCGTCGGCGGCAGCCCCGCGGGCCTGCTTTCGGCGCGCGGTGCGGCGGATTTCATGACCCGTGCGACGACGGTCCTCGCGACGGCCTTTGTCGCGCTGTCGATCGTGCTGGCGGCGATGGCCTCGGTTGGTCGCAGCGGCTCGACGATCGACACCTCGCTGTCGAAAACGGCGCAGACGAGCGGCGCGGCTCCGGCTTCGTCACTGACCGCTCCGGCGCAGCCTGCACCCGCTGGAACGGCGCCCGCGGTTGCGAGTGACGATCCGCTGGCGGCCGCAGCTGCAGCGGCATCGAGCCAGGAAGCCGCACCGGCACCGGCGCAGGCACCACCCGCCAAGAAATAACCGGCGGCTTCGGCCTCCACCTGTAACCCGCCCGGCGGAAAATATTTCCGCCGGATGCGATTCGACGGCTTGCGCCGTCCCCCTCCCGTTGAGTAAGTCTTTCCTCCCATGGCGCGGTTCATTTTTATCACCGGCGGCGTGGTCTCCTCGCTTGGCAAAGGTTTGATGGCGGCTAGCCTCGCCGCCTTGTTGCAAGCGCGCGGCTATCGCGTCCGTATCCGGAAATTCGATCCCTATCTGAACGTCGATCCCGGCACGATGTCGCCCTATCAGCACGGCGAGGTCTATGTGACCGACGACGGCGCCGAAACCGACCTCGATCTGGGGCATTATGAACGCTTTACCGGCGTTGCCGCGCGGCAGAGCGACAATGTCACCTCGGGCCGCATCTATCAGGGCATCATCGCCAAGGAGCGCCGCGGCGACTATCTGGGCGCGACGGTGCAGGTCGTTCCGCACGTCACCGACGCGATCAAGGAATTTGCGCGCGCCGAGATCGACGACCTCGATTTCGTGCTGTGCGAGATCGGCGGGACGGTCGGCGATATCGAATCGCTGCCCTTCATCGAGGCGATCCGCCAGCTCAAGAATGAAGAGGGACGCGAAAACGCGATCTCGGTCCATGTCACGCTGGTGCCGTACATCGCGGCCGCGGGCGAACTGAAAACCAAGCCGACGCAGCACAGCGTGCGCGAACTCGCGTCGCTGGGCGTCCAGCCCGACATCCTGCTCTGTCGCTGCGAAAAGCCGCTGCCCGAAAGCGAACGCGCGAAAATCGCGCTCTTCTGCAACGTCCGCAAGGAAGCGGTGATCCCGGCGCTCGACGCCGACAGCATCTATTCGGTCCCGGTCCAGTACCATGGCGAAGGGCTGGACACAGAGGTTTTGCGCGCGTTCGGCATCCACGACGCGCCCGCGCCCGATCTGTCGCGCTGGTACGACATCATGGACCGCAAGCAGCACCCCGAAGGCGAAGTCACGATCGGCGTCGTCGGCAAATATGTGTCGCTGCCCGACGCGTATAAGTCGCTCAACGAAGCACTGGTCCACGGTGGCATGGCGCACCGCGTCAAGGTCAACATCCGCTGGCTCGACGCCGAAATGTTCGAGCGCGACGAGGATCTCGCCGCCAATCTCGAACCGATGCACGGCATTCTCGTCCCGGGCGGCTTCGGCGAACGCGGGTCCGAAGGCAAGATTTCGAGCGTCCGCTTCGCGCGCGAACGCAATGTGCCCTTCTTCGGCATCTGCCTCGGCATGCAGATGGCGTGCATCGAGGGCGCGCGAAACACGAGCGGCATCGCCGACGCGTCGAGCACCGAATTCGGCCCGACCGACGAGCCCGTCGTCGGGATGATCACCGAATGGATGAGCGACGAAGGCTTGCAGAAGCGCGGCGCCGACACCGATCTGGGCGGCACGATGCGCCTTGGCGCCTATGAGGCGAAACTGTCGCCGAACAGCCATGTCGCGAGCGTATATGGCGCGAACGACATCAGCGAGCGCCATCGCCACCGCTACGAGGTCAATAACGCCTATCGCGAAAGCCTGGAGAAGGGCGGTCTCGTCTTTTCGGGCATGTCGCCCGACGGCATGCTGCCGGAAATCGTTGAGCGCCCGGACCATCCGTGGTTTATCGGGGTGCAGTTCCATCCGGAACTCAAGTCGAAGCCGTTCGATCCGCATCCCTTGTTCGCGGGTTTCATCGAAGCGGCGGTGAAGCAGAGCCGGCTGGTCTAGCGCCGGGAAAAAGGGGTGTAGGGGCATGGATCACGCGAGACTCGCCGAGTTGCAGGGCCCCGACAGCATCTTTTCCGGGCTCTCGGTCGAAGATTGGGCCGAAATCGCCAGCCGCGCGGTGCAGGTCAATTTCGTCAAGGGCAAGGAATTGCTCGTCCAGGGCGACCCGGGCGACATGATGCTGATCCTGACCGAAGGCACCGCGCGTGTGTCGATGCTGACCTCGGGCGGGCGCGAAATCGTGCTCGCCTATGCCGAACCCGGCGCGATACTGGGCGAGATCGCGCTGCTCGACGGCGGCGAGCGCACCGCATCGGTGACCGCGACGAGCGCGGGAAGCGCGCTCCAGCTTGGCCGCAATGCGCTCAAGGATTTCGCCGCCAGCCATCCCGAATTCGCCTGGTCGCTGATGCAGCAGCTCGCACGGCGCCTGCGCACTGCCGATCAGACGATCGAAAGCGACCGTGCTTACGCGTCGGGACCGCGGCTTGCGCGTTACCTCAAGCGCCTGATTCGCAAGGATGTCGAGGCATCGCAGCGCGTCGAACTCAGCCAGACCGAACTCGGCAATTTTGCCGGGATGAGCCGCGAGCATATCAACCGCCAGCTCAAGAGCTGGGAGGAATCGGGGGTGATTTCGCTCGAGCAGGGGCGCGTGCGCGTGCTCGATGCCGATATGCTCGAGGATATTAGCGAGAGCGAGGGGTAACAAAAGCTCGTCATTCCCGCGAAAGCGGGAACCTAGCGAGCCAGCGTCACAACTGGGTTCCCGCTTTCGCGGGAATGACGATGTTGGAGCTCGTTATGATCGGCCCTGAATCACAACGCCCGGGCCTCGCTTTGCGAAACCCGGGCGCCTGTGACGAACACTCGCCATCCCCCTTTGTTGCAGGCCTGGCGAAAGGCCTGCACTCCCTGGAGCCGGGCCTTTGGGCCGCGTTGAACCAGAAGCAGCGTGGGTAGGTCCGCGGGGGGGCTTTGTCACTCTCTGACGGGCAGTTGGTCCTGCTTTTGCCGGGCGCTGTGACCTATCGGCAACACATTCAGCAAATCATTTGCGGTTTGACGCCATGCCGGCGACCATTGCCAGCGGTGGCAGGGCTGCCTAAAGCGGCGCTATGCGTGTCATTCCTCATGCGCCGCAAAGGCACATCGCTCCATGATCCTGCGTCCGTACGAACGCACCATCTTCAAACGCTATATGCTTCCGCAGCGCGGCGAAGGGTTCATCTTCGTCGCGGCGGCGTTCAGCTTCACAGCCGTCATGCTCGGCGTCGCAGCGCTGGTGATCGTGATGAGCGTGATGAACGGCGTGCGCAGCGACCTGTTCGACAAGATCGTCGGCCTCAACGGCCATGCGGTCGTGCAGGGCTTTGGCGGGCGGCTCGACGACTGGCAGGACGTGCTGAAGCAGGCAAAAGCGACGCCCGGCGTCGTTTCGGCGACGCCGCTGATCGAGCAGCCCCTGCTCGGAAGCTTCAGCGGGCGCGTCGAAGGGATATTGGTGCGCGGCATGCTGGTGCCCGACATCCGCAACAACGAAACACTGAATGGTAAGGTGCTGCAAGGCAGTCTCGATACGCTGACCCCCGGTTCGGGCAATATCGCAATCGGCAGCGAACTGGCGCGCAATCTGGGCGCGACGGTTGGATCGAACCTGACGATCATCAATCCGCAAGGGCGCTCGACCCCTTTCGGCACCGTGCCACGCGAGATCAGCTATCGGATTACCGCGATTTTCGAGATCGGCGTCTATGATTTCGACAAGGCCTATGTCGTCATGCCGATGGAAGATGCCCAATTGCTTCTGCTAACCGGCGACCAGGTCGGCATGATCGAGGTGAAGACCAGCGATCCCGACAAGGTCGGCGAAATATTGCGGCCGCTCGCCGAAAAGGTCGCGGCGCAGGCGGTCGTGTCCGACTGGCGTTCGATGAACGCGAGCCTGTTCGAGGCGCTGTCGATCGAGCGCGTCGCGATGTTCGTGATCCTGTCGCTGATCATCCTCGTCGCCGCATTCAACATCGTCTCGTCGCTGATCATGCTCGTGCGCGCAAAGACGCGTGACATGGCGATATTGCGCACGATGGGCGCGCCGCGCGACGCGGTGATGCGTATCTTCATGGCGATAGGGCTTTCGATCGGTGTTGCGGGAACGATCGCCGGGATGATCGTCGGTTTCTCGCTGCTCTATTTCCGCCAGGGCGTGCTGCGCGGGGTCGAGTTCCTGACCGGCCAGCCGCTGTGGGATCCGTCGATCCGTTTCCTTACCGAACTGCCGTCGAAGCCCGATCCGTTCGAGATTACAGCGATCGTCATCATGGTGATCGTCTTCAGCTTCCTCGCGACGCTCTATCCTGCATATAAAGCCGCCAATACCGACCCCGTGCAGGTGCTGCGTTATGAGTGACAAGGTTCTGGAGCTTCACGCACTGAAGCGCAGCTTCACGCAGGGCGACGTCACCATCGACGTGCTGCGCGGGGTCGATGCCCATCTGAAACGCGGCGAAATCGTCGCGCTGCTCGGGCCGTCGGGGTCGGGCAAGTCAACGATGCTGCAGGCCGTGGGCCTGCTCGAAGGCGGGTTCGACGGGACGATCAGCATCGATGGCCATGACGTGACGCGATACGATCAGGGCGAGCGAACGAAGACGCGGCGCGAGAAGATCGGCTTCGTCTATCAATTCCATCACCTGCTCCCCGATTTCAACGCGATCGAGAATGTGATCCTGCCGCAGCTGATCCGCGGGGCGGGGCAGGCCGAGGCCGAGGAACGCGCGGCCGACTTGCTCGGGCGGCTGGGACTGGGCGAGCGCTTGCAGCACAAACCAAGCAAGCTGTCGGGCGGCGAGCAGCAGCGCGTCGCGGTGGCGCGCGCGCTGGCCAACCGGCCCCTGCTGGTGCTCGCCGACGAACCGACGGGCAATCTCGACGAGGCGACGGCCGATCGCGTGTTCGACCAGTTCGTCAAGCTCGTGCGCGACCATGGCTCGGCGGCGCTGGTCGCGACGCACAACGAGCGGCTCGCGGCGCGGATGGACCGCGTGCTGCGCTTGCACGATGGGCGGATCGAGGCGTAGGCTCGCCAGAGCTATTACAGACCCAGTTTCCGTTCGCATCGAGCGAAGTCGAGATGCCCATCGATCAAGCGCCAAACTGAGGGGTGTCTCGACTTCGCTCGACACGAACGGATTGGTCAGAAGGGGACGGACTATGGCATTATACGATCTTTCGGCGAAGCTGCCCGGCGGCGGCACGCAATCGCTGGCGGACTATCGCGGCAAGGTGCTGCTGATCGTCAACACCGCGTCGAAATGCGGCTTCACCCCGCAATATGAGGGGCTGGAAGAGCTCTACCGCGACTATAAGGACCGCGGGCTCGAGATCCTTGCCTTTCCGTGCAACCAGTTCGGCGCGCAGGAGCCCGGCGATGCGGCGGAAATCGCGAATTTCTGTTCGCTGACCTATGATGTCAGCTTTCCTTTGATGGCCAAGATTGACGTCAATGGCGACGACGCCGATCCGATCTTCAAGCATCTGAAGAAGGAAAAGACCGGTCTCCTCGGCAGCGGGATCAAGTGGAATTTCACCAAATTCCTGGTTGGTCGCGATGGCAAGACGGTGTCGCGCCACGCGCCGACGACGAAGCCCGAACAATTGCGCAAAGAGATTGAGGAACTGCTGGGTTAACCCTTGGCAGAATCGGTGCTGTCACTGTAGCGTCATCCGATGGCCTTCAGCCCCTTTGTCCCCCTTCGCGTCTTTTCCAGCTACACGATGCTCGAAGGGGCGATCGAGCCCAAGTTGATCGCCAAGGCGGCCCGCGAACGCGGGTTTCCGGCGATCGCGGTCGCCGATCGCAACGGGCTTTACGGCGTCATGGCATTTGGCGAGGCGTGCAAGGCGGCGGGGGTGCAGCCGATCGTCGGCACGCTGCTGAGCGTCGCACGCCCCGGACAGCGCCTCGCGAACGGCGCTCCGATCATCGACTGGCTCGCGCTCTATGCGCAGGACAATGCCGGATATGACAATCTATGCGCGCTCGTGTCGGCGGCGCATCTCGGCCGTCCGGTCGAGCAGGACCCGCATGTGCTGCTGTCCGACATCGCGGGCAGGACCGACGGGCTGATCTGCCTCACCGGCGGCGGCGAGGGTGCGCTCGCGCGATTGCTCGCGGGCGAGCAGAAGAGCGCGGCCGAGGATTATGTCGAGCAATTGGAAGCGCTGTTCGGCGGGCGGCTCTATATCGAATTGTCGCGGCGCGGCGACGCAACCGAGGTCGCGGCCGAAGCGGCGCTGATCGATCTGGCCTATGCGCGCGCGCTGCCGATCGTTGCGACGAACCCGGCGAATTTCGTCGAACCGAACTTCCATCCCGCGCACGACGCGATGCTGTGTATCGCGCAGTCGGCCTATGTCGAGAGCGAGGACCGGCGCGTTTCGAGCCCCGAAGCCTGGCTGAAACCCGCCGAAGCGATGGAAGACGCCTTCTCGGACCTGCCCGAGGCAATCCGCAACAGTTTGGTCGTCGCGCAGCGCTGCGCGTTCATGGCGCCGAAGCGCGCGCCGATCCTGCCAAGCCTCGCGGGCGACCGCGAGGGCGAGGCGGCGCAGCTTGCACAGGATGCGCGCGCGGGGCTGGAGGCACGGCTCGCGCTCTATCCCGACCTCGGCGAAGACGAACGAAACGCCTATATCGCACGGCTCGATTTCGAGGTTGGCGTCATCGTCCAAATGGGCTTCCCCGGCTACTTCCTGATCGTTGCCGACTTCATCAAATGGGCGAAAAATCACGACATTCCGGTGGGTCCCGGGCGCGGCTCGGGCGCGGGCAGCGTCGTCGCCTGGGCGCTGACGATCACCGACCTCGATCCACTGAAGCTCGGCCTGCTGTTCGAACGCTTCCTCAATCCCGAACGCGTGTCGATGCCCGACTTCGACATCGACTTCTGCGAAACGCGGCGGGGCGAAGTGATCCGCTATGTGCAGGAGAAATATGGCCGGGACACGGTGGCGCAGATCATCACCTTCGGTAAGCTGAAGGCGCGCGCGGTGCTCAAGGACACCGGGCGCGTGCTCCAGATGAGCTATGGCCAGGTCGACCGGCTCGCGAAGCTGGTGCCGAACCATCCGACCGACCCGTGGACGCTCGAACGCGCGCTGAACGGCGTCGCCGAGCTGATGACCGAATATAAGCAGGACGACGGGGTGCGGCGCCTGTTCGATATGGCGCGCCAATTGGAAGGCCTGCCGCGGCACAGCTCTACCCATGCCGCGGGTGTGGTGATCGGCGACCGCCCGCTCGACCAGCTCGTCCCGCTCTATCGCGATCCGCGTTCGGACATGCCGGTGACACAGTTCGACATGAAATATGTCGAGAGCGCGGGGCTGGTAAAATTCGACTTCCTCGGGCTCAAGACTTTGTCGGTGCTCAAGGAGGCGCGACGCCTGCTCGCGCTGCGCGGGATCGACGTCGATCTCGACACGCTGGCGTGGGACGATACCGCGGTTTACGAGCTGCTCCAGCGCGGCGAGACGGTCGGGGTGTTCCAGCTGGAATCCGAAGGCATGCGGCGCACGCTGTCGGCGGTGAAACCGACCAATTTCGGCGACATCATCGCGCTCGTCGCGCTCTACCGTCCTGGTCCGATGGACAATATCCCGCTGTTCGGCGCGCGTAAGAACGGGCGCGAGGCGATCGCCTATCCGCACCCGCTGCTCGAAGGCATCCTTGCCGAAACCTATGGCATTTTCGTCTATCAGGAACAGGTGATGCAGGCGGCGCAGATCCTGGCGGGCTACAGTCTCGGCGGCGCCGACCTGCTGCGCCGCGCGATGGGCAAGAAGGTCCAGGCCGAAATGGACGCGCAGCGCGAGACCTTTGTGAAGGGCTGCGGCGAGCATAACCAGATCGCTCCCAAGGCGGCGAACGAGCTGTTCGACTTGATCGACAAGTTCGCGGGCTATGGTTTCAACAAGAGCCACGCCGCCGCCTATGCGCTGCTGTCGTACCAGACCGCGTGGCTGAAGGCGCATTATCCGCACGAATTCTTCGCGGCATCGATGTCGTTCGATAGCCACCAGACCGACAAATTGTCGATCTTCATCGACGATATGCGGCGCCTCGACGTCGGAATCGCGCCGCCGTCGGTCAACGACAGCGAAGCCGATTTCTCGGTCGGCCGCAACGACGATGGGCTGACGGTCCGTTACGCGCTCGGCGCGCTCAAGGGTGTCGGCGAAAAGGCGATGGAGGCACTCGTCGCCGAGCGTGCCAAGGGCGATTTTGCATCGCTCGACGATTTCGCGAGCCGCATCGATCCCAAGCTGCTCAACCGGCGCCAGATCGAAGCGCTGGCGGGCGCAGGGGCGTTCGATCCTGTCGAGCCCGACCGTCCACGCGCCTTTGCCGGCGCCGAAAGCCTGCTCGCCTGCGCGAACAGTTCGGCGCACGAACGCTCGACCGGGCAGGGCGGCCTGTTCGGCGGCGATATCGCGATCGCCCCGGCGTTGCAGCTGCCCGCCGCCGAGCCGTGGACGCTCGCTGAACGCATGACGCGCGAGAAGGACGCCTTCGGCTTCTATTTCTCGTCGCATCCAGTCGAGCAATATGAGGCCATCGTCGCGGCGCGCGGCGCGCGGTCCTATGGCGACATCTGCGCCAATGTCGAAATGACGCCGGGTACGCGCATTCCGATGACGATGGCGGGCATGGTCGAAAGCGCGCGGCCGCGCGTGTCGCAGCGCGGCAATCGTTTCCTCAACCTGACGCTTTCCGACCGCAGCGGGCAATTCCAGTCGAGTTGTTTCGACGAACAGGCCGGCAAGATATTGGAAGCACTCGCGGCCGACGGCGGCTGCGCGATCCTGTCGGTCGAGCTCGACCTGCTCGAGGGCGAAGAAACGCCGCGCGTCACGGTACGCGGCGCGCAGCCGCTGGCCGAAATGGCGGCGACCGCGGCGCTGGAACTGACATGCCGCGTCGCATTGCCCGATGCGATCGCGGAGATGGCGCGCCTGCTCGAGCGGCGCGACGATGCGCGCGGCCGCGTGTTCGTTCTGACCGAGGATCCCGACACCGGCGACGAACTTCGCATCAACCTCGGCCGCGGTTTCGCGCTGGGTCCTGATCTCGTCTCGCGGTTCGAAACGGTCGCGGGTGTCAGCGACGTGACGCTGTCGCTGTTCACTCCCAAGGATTTTCGGGCGCGTTAGCGATCCACGGTCGCCGCGCTCCTTCGGTAACTATCCAGCATGAAACAGGAGGTACGGAATGACCCGAACGATTGCCGGCGCATGTCTTTGCGGTGCGGTCAGTTTCGAGATTGTCGGCGAATTTCACGCCTTCTATCTTTGCCATTGCTCGCGATGCCGCAAGGGTAGCGGGTCGGCGCATGGCGCAAACCTGTTCTCCGCAACGGCAAAGCTCAGCTGGTTGTCGGGAGAGGACAAGGTGAAATCCTATCACCTTCCCGCGACCCGCCATCAAAGAGACTTTTGCACCGATTGCGGGTCGGGACTGCCGCGCGAAGTGATGAAGGGAGCGATGCTCGTCGTCCCGGCCGGAAGCATCGACAGCGCGATCGATATCCGGCCGACCGCGCATATCTGTTGTGACAGCCGCGCCGGATGGGACGCCGATCTGGAAACGGTTCCAAAGATCGGCGGGCTTCCCGGCTGATCGCGTCGCAGTTTTCGCGCCGACCGATCCGTTGACGCTTGCGTAAACCGCATTCCTCGCCTTATCCCTAGGGCAAAGAAATGAGAGGAATGCCTGATGTCCGGAATGCAGAGCCAGCCGCTGCTGGTCACCAGCCTGATCGACCATGCCGCGCGCGAACATGCGAACCGCGAGATCGTGTCGCGTTGGGCCGATGGCAGCGTGACACGCACCACGTGGGGCGAGGTCGGGACGGATGCGCGCCGTTTCGCCGCGGCGATGACGCGGTTGGGGATGAACAAGGGCGACCGCATCGCGACGCTGGCGATGAACCATGGGCATCATCTCGTCAGCTGGTACGGCAGCGCGGGGATGGGCGGGGTGCTTCATACGGTGAACCCCCGGCTGTTCGACGAGCAGCTCGTCTATATCGTCAACCATGCCGACGACCGCGTGCTGTTGTTCGATGCGATGTTCCTGCCGATCGTCGAGCGGCTGCGCCCGCAGTTGCCAACGGTCGAGCATTTCATCCTGTTCGATGGCCCGGCTCGCGAAGGCTATCTCTCGTACCGCGACCTGATCGACGCCGAGGACGGCAGCTTCGAATGGGTGCAGCTCGACGAGCGCGATCCGGTCGGGCTTTGCTATACGAGCGGGACGACGGGCAATCCCAAGGGCGTGCTCTACGAACATCGCTCGAACGTCATCCATGCGATCACCGAGATCCAGCCCGACGTCTTCGGCCTGTCGAACCGCAGCGTGATTCTGCCGATCGTGCCGATGTTCCATGCCAACAGCTGGGGCGTGCCCTTTGCCGCTGCGACGGTCGGGGCCAAGCTGGTGTTCTCGGCGACCAACGACGCGCAGGTGCTGTGCGACCTGATGCACGACGAGGGAGTCACCCACAGCGCCGGTGTACCGACGGTGTGGATCGCGATGTTCGCGCATATGGATGCGACCGGCATCGGTTACGGCAAGCTCGAACGCGTGATCATCGGCGGATCGGCGGCGCCGCGCGCGATGATCGAACGCTTCATGCGGGCGGGAATCGCGGTCGGTCATGCGTGGGGGATGACCGAAACCAGCCCGATCGGGACGATGGGCAAGCGGCCGTGGAACTGGGACGAGCTGAGCTTCGATGAACAGGTCGACATCGTGTGCCGCCAGGGCTGCCCGCCGTTCGGGGTCGAGTTGCGCATCGTCGACGACGAGGACAAGGATTTGCCGCGCGACGGAGTGACCAGCGGGCGGCTACAGTGCCGCGGACCGTGGATCATCCAGCGCTATTTCAAGGCCGATGGGGATGCCGCCGATGGCGACGGCTGGTTCGACACCGGCGATGTCGCGGTGCTGCATCCCGACGGGGTCATGCAGATCACCGACCGCGCCAAGGATGTGATCAAGTCGGGCGGGGAGTGGATCAGCTCGATCGAGCTGGAAAATGCTGCGGTGGGTGCGCCCGGGGTGCAGGAGGCGGCTGCGGTCGGCGTCTATCACCCGAAATGGGACGAACGGCCGATCCTGTTGATCGTCAAAAAGCCGGGGTCCGAGGTGAGCGAGGCGGCGATCGTCGAATACCTCAAGGACAAGGTCGCCAAATGGTGGCTGCCCGACGAGATCGTCTTTGTCGACGAACTGCCGCACACGGCGACGGGCAAGATTTTGAAACGCCAGATCCGCGACGATTATAAGGATTACAAGCTGAAGTCGCTGGTGGGCGCCTAGAACAGCTCCATCTGCCCGTCGCGTTCAGGTGGACGGAACAGGTCGCTCCGGATGGGCGGAAAGCTCCGGTCCATGCCATGTTCGCGGGCGGCGCGTTTGACGCGGGTGCGGATGAGCTGCGCCCAGACGCCGTGGCCCCGCATGCGCGTGAAGAATTCGGGGTCATTGTCGCGGCCGCCGCGGATGTCCTGCACCATATGCATCACCTTGTCGGCGCGGTCGGGATAATGCGCCGCGAGCCATGCGCGGAACAAGGGCGCGACCTCGAAGGGCAGGCGCATCAATATATAGGATGCGCGGATTGCCCCGGCTTCGGCTGCGGCAGCCATGATTGCCTCGATCTCATAATCGGTGATCGCGGGGATGATCGGCGAGATATTGACCTGCGTCGGCACGCCCGCATCGATCAGCTTGCGGATCGTGGCAAGGCGGCGGCGCGGGTGCGGTGCGCGGGGTTCGAGCGTGCGCGCGATGGCAGGGTCGAGCGTCGTCACCGACACCGCGACCCCAATCAGATTGTCGCGCGCCATGTCGGCGAGCAGGTCGATATCGCGCAGGACGCGGTCGGACTTGGTGGTGATGATCAGCGGGTGGCGCGTTTCGGCAAGAACTTCGACGATCGAACGGGTGATGCCCCAGTCGCGCTCGATCGGCTGGTAGCCGTCGGTGTTGGTGCCGATCGCCAGCGGCGCCGGCGTATAGCCGCGCTTTGCCAGTTCGGCGCGCAGCAGCTTTGCGGCGTCGGGTTTGGCGAAGAGTTTGCTTTCGAAATCGAGCCCCGGTGACAGGTCGTGAAACGCATGAGTCGGGCGCGCGAAGCAATAGATGCAGCCATGCTCGCAGCCGCGATAGGGATTGATCGAGCGGTCGAAGCTGATGTCGGGCGATTTGTTGCGCGAAATGATCGTTTTCGGGTGCTCGACCGTGACCGTCGTGCGCAGCGGCGGGGCGTCGCCGTCTATCTCCTCCGCTGCGTCGAGCCAGTCGCCGTCGAGAACGCGCTCGGCCGATCCGGTGCGCGTCGGCCGCAAATTGGTCGGCGCGCCGCGGCCCGCGATCGGGGGGAGGGGTTTGGGCGATTCCATCGGGCCAAACTACGCGCCCGGTGAGAACAAATAAAGAACATTCTCATCACCCCCGCGAAGGCCGGGGCCGCTATCGGCCTTGCGCTGCGTCGCCAGCGGCCCCCGCCTTCGCGGGGGCGACGGTTACTCGGTCAGCCGCGGCATCAGTTCGACAAAATTGCAGGGCTTGTGGCGGCTGTCGAGCTGCGTCGACAATATGCCTTCCCACGCGTCGGTCACCGCGCCGGTCGAACCGGGGAGCGCGAAGATATAAGTGCCGCGCGCGACGACGGCGCAGGCGCGCGATTGGATCGTCGAAGTACCGATCGTCTGATAGCTGAGCCAGCGGAACAGCTCGCCGAATCCGGGAATGTCCTTGCCGTCTAGCCGGTGCAGCGCCTCGGGCGTGACGTCGCGTCCTGTCAGCCCCGTGCCGCCAGTGGTGATCACGACATCGACCTGCGTGTCGTCGATCCAGTTATGGAGGCGCGAGACGATCAGGTCGGTCTCGTCCTTGATGATCGCGCGCGCGGCAAGAATATGCCCTGCGCCGGTCAGCAATAACTCGAGCTTGTCGCCCGACCGATCATCCGCAGCACTGCGGCTGTCCGAGATCGTCAGCAGCGCGATGCGGACGGGCTTGAAGGCGAGGCTTTCGTCAATCGGCATTCGCAAGACCGCCGCCGGCGTAGGTCAGGCGCGTGCGGTCCTTGCCGTCGGGGAAGCGCGGCCATTTGCCCTGCGCAAGCGCGGCGCGGCTGACCGACGGCTTGCCCTGCTGCGCCTCGTACATCCAGTAGTTGCGCAGCACGATGCCGACATAGCCGCGCGTCTCCCAATAGGGGATCGATTCCATGTAGAGCAGCGGGTCGCCGTTATCGCGGATTTCGGTCTGCCAACGCGCGACGGGCGCGGGACCGGCGTTGTAGGCGGCGATAACCTTGGGCAGTTGGCCGCCCGTCGCAGGATCGCGGCTGAGATATTGCAGATAACGCTGGCCGAGATCCATGTTCACCGCGGGCGTCTTGAGGTCGCCCAGTGCCGCGACTGCGCCTTCCCAACGCACGATATCGCGCGCAGTGCCGGGGCGCACCTGCATCAACCCGGTAGCGCCCGCCGGGCTCACGACGCCGCGTTGGAAGCGTGATTCCTGGAGCGTGTGGGCAAAGACCAGCGCCGGATCGACGCGCCAGCCGCCGTTCGGCTCCCATTTCGGCTGCGGATAGCGAGCTTGGGCGGCAGGCTTGCGGCCCTGCGGCGTGTTGTGTGCAAGATAGAGCTGCGTCTCGGGCAAGCTGAGCGCGCCCGCCATCGCGAGCAATTGTTCATGCTGCCGCACGTCGCCGATCAGCGCCTGATGGCGGAGCAGCGCCCCGGCATATTTATCCTCACCAATCTCGGCGAATGCCATTGCGGCGCGGACATTGGGCAGATCTTCGAGTGCGCGCCAGGCGCTGCGGTCGGCGCGGACATTCTCGCGCTGGCGGTTCACTTCGACGCCCAGCGTTTCGACCGCGAGCAGACCGTAGAAGGTCTCCTCGTTGGCAGCAGCAGCGCGGAGGCGCGACTGGACCGACGCGGGTTCGCCCGCGGCGACGGCAGCACGCGCGGCCCAATAATAGGCGGCGGCGCGCAGTTCGCTGTCGGGCGCCTCCTTCGCGACGCGGTCGAACGCGGTCAGCGCGGTCCGATAGTCGCGGGTGCGCCACGCAGCGAGTCCCTTGACCCACGCGCCTTGCGTCGACCAGGCGCCCTGACCCTCGCTGCACTCGCTGGCGAGGCGGAGCGCGTTGGCGTCGTCATTCTCGATATAATAGGACCAGGCGACCTTCTGCCGCCATTCGTTGCGCGCCTCGGGGCTCAGCTGGTCGCCGACGGCGTTGAGCAGCGCTTCGGCGCCCGCGGGATCGTCATTTTTGATCCGGTCCGGAATCGAGCGGGCGAGCGCGGCCGCCGCGGGGTCACCGCTGATCGCATCGGCGCCAAGACGGCGCGGGGCGCTGCCCGACCAGGCGAGCCGCGACTGCGACGGCAGCGCCGGAAGGTCGGTTGCACCGCGCCGCGTCGCCAGCCGGCCAAGCTGTTCGGCCTGCGGCAGGAAAGGCGATCGCGAAAGGATCGGCATGATGTCGCTGACTTCGGCGCGCGGGCTGTTCGCCGCGGTGAGTAGCTCGGCGCGCAGGAAATCACCCAGCGGGCCATTGTCCGCGCCATCGAGCAGCGATTTGGCTTCCGCCCAGCGCTCGCTGCGGATCGCGGTCAGCACCTGCGTGTAGAGCTGCTTCTGTTTCGACGACAAGATGTCGGGCACCGTCTGCGGCGCCGACGCGAGATCGCGATTGCCGGCATCGGCGGCGAACGCCGGTGCGGAGCCAAGGGAGATCGCCAGAACGGCGCATGAAATCAGGGTTTTGGTCATATTCTGCATCCGTCAACGTCCCCGGTTGAACAGTTTCAGGCTATCCCATGCCGCCGCTTTCTGCGCGGGCCGAGCCAGCAACATCGCGGGATGGGCGACTGCTACGGCCTCCATCTTGCCGCCATCTTGGTTAATATTGAGTAACTTTCCGCGCGCATCGGGCAGCGGCAGGCCGGCGGCCATGCGGACGATGTCGCCACCGATCAGCAGCAAACGTCCCGGTTTCGCGAGCCGCAGGTGATGCCAGAGCAGCCGGTCGAGCTCGGCCGCCTCCTCGCCGTCGCAGCGCCCGCCGGCGGGACGCGTGACCGCGAGGCTGGCGACATAACAATCGCCGCGCGCCCTGCCGATCGCCTGCAGCATCGCGTCGAGCAACTTGCCCGCCGGCCCCGCGAAGAGCGTGCCGTCGCGCTGATCGTCGATTTCGGGCCAGGCGGTGAGCAGCATCAGCGGCGCCCCGGCTTCACCGGCGGGAAGCACGCGGCGCGCGTCCCACTGGCTGCCCGGCACATCGTCGCTCGTCGCAAGCCAGCTTTGAAATTCGTCCCAATCCTCCGGGAACACGACCGGACCCTTGGCTTCGGCCACCTCGGGCGCTTCCTGTCGCTGGAGCGCGGCGGGGAGCGGGGGCAGTTCGGGTTCGGCGTTGACGACGCGTTTCGGCTTGGCCGCCGCGGCGTCATTTGCCGGCGGCATGGCAAGCCAGCCCGCCGGTTCCTCACCGACAAGCATGTCGACGCCTGCCAGCGACCACCAGTCGCTATAGCTTTCCGCCATCAAGGCTGAATTTTGCCCACCCATGAATTTGTTTCAAACAGGCAGTTGACGGACGCGTCAATTGGCGGGCATCGCATTTCGTGACAGAATGAGCGCGGGACACGATGAATGATCCCGCGCGGGGACGGCAGAAAGGTATTTGCGGTGAGCGAACGGGAATCGATGCCCTATGACGTGGTCATCGTCGGCGCAGGGCCGGCGGGGCTTTCGGCGGCGATCCGCCTCAAACAATTGGCGAATGACGCGGGCAGCGAATTGTCGGTGTGCATCCTCGAAAAGGGGTCCGAGGTCGGCGCGCACATCCTCTCGGGGGCGGTGATCGATCCCAAATCGCTCGACGAACTGCTTCCCGAATGGCGCACGCAGGGCTGTCCGCTTGCCGAAGTTCCCGTGAACGACAACCAGCATTGGGTGCTGACGAAGGCGAAAAAATTCGCGCTTCCCGAATTCATCTCGCCCGGTTTCATGCACAACAAGGGCACCTATACCGGCAGCCTCGGCAATCTTTGCCGCTGGCTCGCCGAACAAGCCGAAGGTCTTGGCGTCGAAATCTTCCCCGGCTTCCCCGCCGCCGAGATCCTCTACAATGAGGATGGTTCGGTCAAAGGCGTCGCGACAGGCGACATGGGCGTTGCGCGCGACGGCAGCCACAAGGGCGATTATGCGCCCGGGCTCGAACTCCATGCGAAATACACCTTCTTCGCCGAGGGCGTGCGCGGGCATCTGACCAAGATGATCAAGCCGCAGTTCGCGCTCGACGCCGATTGCGAGCCGCAGGTCTATGGCCTTGGCGTCAAGGAACTCTGGGACATCAAGCCCGAGAACCACGCCGAGGGCCGCGTGATCCACACGCAGGGCTGGCCGCTCGACGAAAACGCCAATGGCGGCGGCTTCCTCTATCATCAGGCGAACGGACAGGTCGCCTTGGGCTTCGTGACCTGGCTCAACTATCGCAATCCGCATATCTCCCCGTTCCAGGAGATGCAGAAGTGGAAGACGCACCCCGAGATCGCGAAGATTTTGAAGGGCGGCAAGCGCGTGTCCTATGGCGCACGCGCGATCAGCGACGGCGGGCTGCAATCGGTGCCCAAGCTTGCCTTCCCGGGCGGCGCTTTGATCGGCGACACCGCGGGCTTCCTCAACGTCCCTCGCATCAAGGGGACGCATACCGCGATGAAGTCGGGCATGATGGCGGCCGAGGCGGCGTTCGCCGCAGTAAACGCGGGTCGCAGCAGCGACACGCTCGACGCCTATCAGGCCGCCTTTGACGACAGCTGGGTGAAGAAAGAGCTCAGTGTCGTCCGCAACGTATTGCCGCTCGTCGAAAAATATGGCGATTTGGCGGGGACGCTCCTGTCGGGTATCACGATGTGGCTCGAAACGCTGAAGATCAAAGTCCCCTTCACGATGAAGCATCATCCGGACAATGAAAGCCTGTACCGGGCCGACATCATGCCGAAACCCGATTATCCCAAGCCCGACGGCGTGCTGACTTTCGACCGCCTGTCATCGGTGTTCGTCTCGAACACCAACCATGAGGAAGACCAGCCGGTCCACCTTCAGCTCAAGGATCCGTCGATTCCGGTCGCGTACAACCTGCCGCTCTATGACGAGCCTGCGCAGCGTTATTGCCCGGCGGGGGTTTACGAGATCGTCGGCGAAGCCGAGGGCGATCCCAAATTCGTGATCAACGCGCAGAATTGCGTCCATTGCAAGACGTGCGATATCAAGGACCCGACCCAGAATATCAACTGGGTCACCCCCGAAGGCGGCGGAGGCCCCAATTACCCGAACATGTAAGCCCGCGCGCTTCTTTCTGATCGTCGCCGCGATTGCGGCGGCGGTTCCGGCGCATGCCGTCGACGACAATGGCGCGGCCTTGAACGCGCTGGTGCGGGCGCGGCTCGCGGAGGAAGGCGGCGAGCCCGCTGCCGCGCTGTCGGCGCTGACCGCGGTTTCGAGCGTCGCGCCCGACCTGCCGGGCCTGCGCGGACGGATGCTCGAACAGGCGATCGAGGCGGGCGATTTGGAGGCAGCACGCGCCGCGGCGCTGCGCCTATGGACGACGGGCGACCGCCGCTTCGACGCACAGCTCGTGCTGATGGTCGACGCGATGCGCCGGTCGGACTGGAAGGCCGCGCGCGATTATGCGGCGGGCCGGATCGACAAGGCGGGGGCCGACACGATCGGGCGGTTGATCCTGCCCACGGTGAACGCCTGGATCGATGTCGGTTCCCGCGAAAAAATACCTGAACAGCATTTGCTTGCAGTGAACAGCCGCACGCGTCCCGAACCGGCGCTGACGCTGCAGGTCGCGCTCGTCCAGATCGCGACCAAGCGGGTCGGCGAGGCGGCGACGCTGACCGACCGCATAACCTTGACCGACCGGACCAGCCAACTCGTCGGGCTGCGCGTGGCGGCAACGCTCGACAAGGCGGGGCAACAGGATACGGCGCAGCGGCTGCGCGGGCGGATCGCGCTCGCGTCGGGACAGCGTGAGGACCCGATGCTGTTGCTACCCGATCAGCCCGTCTCGACGCCGCAGGCGGGTGTAGCGCAATGGCTTGGCCTGCTCGCCGATGGGCTGGCCCGCACGCCTGGAGGCAGCGCCAAGCTGCCGCTGCTGTTCGCGCGCGCCGCCTATTGGCTCAACGCGGAGGATTTGGCGGTGCGGACGACGCTCGTCGAGGCGCTCGATCGCAATGGCCAGCGGGGCGATGCCATGGCGCTGCTCGAAACCGTGCGAGCGCCGCTCCCGCCGGTTCTCGCAATGCGGCGCGCCGAATTGATGGCCGATGCCGGCGACCTGCCCGGTGCGGCCAAGCTGGCCGAGGCCGCTGCGAAGGATAATGACGCGCGCAGCATGCTCGTCCGTCTTGCCGATATCGCGCGCCGATCGGGTGATCCGGCGGCGGCAGCACGCGCCTATGAGCGCCTCGAAGCTTCGCTGGGAAACAGCGGGGGCGACAATATGCTCCGTGGCACGTTGCTGATCGCACGTGCCGAACTGTTGCTGCAGGCGGGGCGGTGGGATGCGGCGGCGCCTTTGATGGAAAAGGCGGTCGCACTGCGGCCCGATGATGCCTCGATCCTCAATTTCGCGGGTTATTCGGCGCTCGAACGGCGCAAGGATGTGAAGCAGTCGCTCGCGCGGATCGAGGCAGCGTGGGCGCAGGAGCCGCAGAATGCGAGCATCGCCGACTCGCTTGGCTGGGCCTATTTCCTGACCGGTCGTACCGACGATGCGGTGAAGCTGCTCGAAAAGGCACAGCTCGGCGAACCCGGGAATGCCGTGATCGTCGAGCATCTGGGTGACGCCTATTGGAAGGCGGGGCAGAAGTTTCAGGCGCGCTACAATTGGCGCGCCGCCGCGCTGCTCGCCGAAGCCGAAATGGCGACGCGACTGGAGGCGAAGCTGCGCGACGGGCTGACCCCCGCAACCACCGCACCGTGACCGCGTTTCGCGAGACGGGCTGGGCCAAGATCAACCTCGCGCTCCACGTCCGTGGGCGCCGGGCCGATGGCTACCATGCGATCGAGACCTTGTTCGCTTTCGTCGACGACGGCGACGCGATCGCCGCCGAGTTCGCCGATAGTGATGCGCTGACGATCGACGGTGAATTCGCCGAGGGATTGAGCACGGGCGGCGACAATCTGGTGATGCAGGTGCTGGCGTTGCTGCGCGAACGCTATGGTGCGGAGCGGGTGCCGCAGCTTGCGGTGACGTTGACCAAGAAACTGCCGGTCGCGGCGGGGATCGGCGGCGGGTCGGCGGACGCTGCGGCGATGGCGCGGCTGATCCGGACGCATTTCCTGCCCGAGCTGGGCGATACGGCGCTGGCGCGTCTCGTCGGCCCGCTCGGCGCCGACATCGCCGCCTGTGTCGCGAGCACGACCTGTTTGGGTGTCGGCGTCGGGGAAGAATTGAGCGCCGTGCCCGAGTTGCGGCTTGGCGGAACGCCGGTGCTGCTGGTCAATCCGCGCCAGCCAGTCGCGACGGGGCCGGTTTTTGCAGCGTGGGACGGCATCGATCGCGGGCCGCTGTTCACCGGTGCGGACCTGCGCGCCGGGTTGCTCGGCGCGCGCAACGATCTGCAGCGTCCGGCGATCGCGCAGTGCCCGGCGATTGCCGACATCTTGCTCGAACTCGGCGGACTGCGCCCATGGCTCGCGCGCATGTCGGGATCGGGCGCGACCTGTTTCGCGCTGTTCGAAGCGGCGGCCGAGCGCGATACCGCAGCCGCCATACTGGCAGAACGGCATCCGGGCTGGTGGTCGATGGCGGGGACATTGCGATGAGCGAAGCGTGGCGGCAGATCGGCGAAGCGCGCGCGGACGGCATCCTGCTGATCGCCGATCATGCCTCGGCCCATGTGCCGGACGACGTCGAGCTCGGCATCGATCCCACGTTGCTGGCCAATCATATCGCGATCGATATCGGCGTCGCCGAGGTCGCGGCGCTGCTCGTCGAAAGCAGCGCGGTCGATGCGGCGATCCTCGGCGGCGTGTCGCGGCTCGTCGTCGACTGCAATCGCGAAGAGGATGCGCCCGGGGTGCTTCCGATCGCCAGCGACGGGCATGCGGTGCCGGGCAATGCGCTGGGCGATGCGGCGCGCGAGGCGCGATTGGCGCGCTTTTTCCGTCCTTATCATGCGCATATCGCCGCGACGATCGCCGCACGGCGCCCGGCGATGATCCTGTCGCTACACAGCTTCACGCCATCGCTTGCCGCACATCCCGATCAGGCGCGGCCGTGGCACGTCGGGGTGCTCTATAATGAGGACGACCGGCTCGCGGCGGCGGCGATTGCGGCCTTGGAAGCCGAAGACATGATCGTCGGCGACCAGCAGCCCTATTCGGGCAAGCTGCTCAACGCGACGATGAACCGCCATGCCGAGGGCAATGGGATTCCCTATGTTGGGATCGAGATGCGGCAGGATCTGGTTGGCGATGCGGCGGGGCAGGCGCTGTTCGCCGGGCGGCTTTCTCGCATGTGCAGCAAAGTTGCATTGAATCTGGCCAAATAGGCGTGTAGAGGCGCGTCTCTTCGCTTATTTTTGAAATAAAATTTTCAGGACTGTTTGGAATGCCTTCATATCGTTCGCGCACCACCACCCACGGCCGCAATATGGCCGGTGCCCGCGGCCTCTGGCGCGCGACAGGGATGAAGGACAGCGACTTCGGCAAGCCGATCATCGCGGTGGTCAACAGCTTCACGCAGTTTGTGCCCGGCCACGTCCACCTGAAAGATCTCGGTCAGATGGTCGCGCGTGAGATCGAGGCGTCGGGCGGGGTTGCCAAGGAATTCAACACGATCGCGGTCGATGACGGCATCGCGATGGGGCATGACGGCATGCTCTATTCGCTGCCGTCGCGCGACCTGATTGCGGATTCGGTCGAATATATGGTCAACGCGCATTGCGCCGACGCGATGGTGTGCATTTCGAACTGCGACAAGATCACGCCGGGCATGCTGATGGCGGCCCTCAGGATCAATATACCGGTCGTGTTCGTGTCGGGCGGGCCGATGGAGGCGGGCAAGGTCGTGATCAAGGGCAAGGAGGTCGCGCTCGACCTGGTCGATGCGATGGTCGCCGCTGCCGACGAGAAATATACCGATGCCGAGGTCGACGAGATCGAGCGCGCGGCGTGTCCGACGTGCGGCTCATGCTCGGGCATGTTCACCGCCAATTCGATGAATTGCCTGACCGAAGCACTGGGGCTGTCGCTGCCCGGAAACGGATCGACGCTCGCGACGCATGCCGACCGCAAGGAATTGTTCCTGCGCGCGGGACGGATCGTCGTCGAGATGTGCAAGCGCCATTATGAGCAGGACGATGACAGCGTGCTGCCGCGCAATATCGCGACCTTCGAGGCGTTCGAGAATGCGATGAGCCTCGACATCGCGATGGGCGGATCGACCAACACGGTGCTCCACCTGCTCGCCGCCGCGTTCGAGGCGGGGGTCGATTTCACGATGGACGACATCGACCGGCTGTCGCGCCGCGTGCCGTGCCTGTCGAAAGTCGCGCCCGCCAAGTCGGACGTGCATATGGAGGACGTCCACCGCGCTGGCGGGATCATGGCGATCCTCGGCCAGCTCGAGCGCGCGGGGCTGCTCCACGCCCATCTGCCGACGGTGCACAGCGCGACGCTGGGCGATGCGCTCAACAAATGGGACATCTCGCGCACCAACGACCCCGAGGTGCAGAAATTCTTCATGGCTGCGCCCGGCGGCGTGCCGACGCAGGTGGCGTTCAGCCAGGAGCGGCGCTGGGACTCGCTCGATCTCGACCGTGAAGCGGGCGTGATCCGCTCGGCCGAGCATGCCTTCAGCCAGGACGGCGGGCTCGCGGTGCTGTCGGGCAATATCGCGCGCGACGGCTGCATCGTGAAGACCGCAGGTGTCGACGAAAGCATCCTGAAATTCACGGGCCCGGCGAAGGTGTATGAAAGCCAGGACGCGGCGGTCGCGGGCATCCTCACCGGTCAGGTCGAGGCGGGCGATGTCGTCGTCATCCGCTACGAAGGGCCCAAGGGCGGACCGGGAATGCAGGAAATGCTCTATCCGACGAGCTATCTGAAATCGAAGGGGCTGGGAGCCGCGTGCGCGCTGGTCACCGACGGGCGCTTCTCGGGCGGCACGTCGGGATTGTCGATCGGCCATGCCTCGCCCGAAGCCGCCGAGGGCGGCACGATCGGGCTGGTCGAGAATGGCGACCTGATCGAGATCGATATTCCGAAGCGCACGATCAACCTGATGGTCGCCGACAAGGTGCTCGCCGACCGCCGCGCGGCGATGGAAGCGAAGGGCGATGCCGCCTGGCAGCCCGCGAAGCCCCGCCCGCGCAAGGTTTCGGTAGCACTTCAAGCCTATGCCGCGATGACGACGAGTGCGGCGCGCGGCGCCGTGCGCGACCTGTCGCAGCTGAAGGGCAAGGGATGAGACAACTCGGGGGGGCATTGCTGGCGCTGGTTGCGCTCGCTGGCTGCAATCGCACATCCGACAACAGCGACCTCGCCGAAGCCGAAGCGCGCGGATCGCGCGAGGCCGCCGAAAACGGCCGCATCGAATGCGCGCTCGAGGGCGCCAAATTGTTCGACCGCACCTGCACCGTCGAGGAGATGAGCGGCGAGGGCGGGGCGGTGCTCGTCGTCGGGCGCAGCAACGTCGGCTATCGCCGCCTGCAGATCACCACCGACGGTCGCGGCGTGGTGTCCGCCGACGGCGCCGAGGCGGCGAAGGTGAGCATCGTCGGTGACAATGTCATCGAGGTCGCGATCGGCAACGACCGCTATCGCCTGCCCGCCAATACGGGCGGCACGAAGTAGGCGCTTTCGCGCGATCGTGATAGGGCACGCCTCATGTCCGTTCCCGCCGATGCCCCGATCCTGACCGCCAAGGCGATGCGCGAGGCCGAGGCAGCGTGCGCGATCCAGGGCACATCGCTCTCCGAATTGATGGACCTCGCGGGCGCCGCGGTTGCCGACACTGCATGGCGTATGGCGGCGGGCGCCCCTATCCTCATCCTGTGCGGCCCCGGCAACAATGGCGGCGACGGTTATGTCGCGGCGCGCCTGCTCGCGGCGCGCGGTGCCACCGTGCGGGTCGCGGCGCTGGCCGAGCCGGCAACCGATCTTGCGAAGGCTGCGCGGGCAGGGTGGAGCGGGCCGGTCGAGCCGCTGAACGGCCGTCTTGCGTCTGCGCCTTTGATCGTCGACGCGCTGTTCGGCGTCGGGCTGTCGCGGCCGATCCCGGACGGGCTGGCCATAATCCTCCGGCATTTTTCCGACCGGCGCATATTGGCGGTCGACCTTCCGAGCGGGGTGGAGAGCGATGGCGCCGAAGACTGGACACCGCCGCTCGCCGCCGATGTGACGCTGGCGCTGGGCGCGCTCAAGCCCGCGCATGTCCTGCTGCCGACCGCGCCGGGGTGCGGACGCGTCTTGCTCGCACCCATCGGCATATCGGCGAGCAAGGCGATGCGCAGCTTGCCCGCGCCGCAGACGGCCAAGCCCGATGTGACGGCGCACAAATTCACGCGCGGCATGGTGCTTGTCTTCGCCGGGCCGATGCGCGGCGCCGCCGGACTGACCGCGGCGGCGGCGCTGCGCGCGGGTGCAGGCTATGTCGTGCTCGACGGCGCCCAGCGCGCGCCGTTGTCGGCGATCATTACCGAAAGCGACGAAAAATTCGGCGAGCGGCTCGACGATCCGCGCGTCGGCGCGGTCGTGATCGGACCCGGGTTTCCGGCGGGCGACGAATTGCTGTTCGATGTCGAGGCGGCACTCGATTCGGGCAAGCCGCTCGTGCTCGACGCGGCCGCGATCGATGCCGCACTGCCGCGCCTGTCCGAAACGCCGCGCAAGGCGATCCTGACCCCGCATGAGGGCGAGTTCGCGCGCGCTTTCCCGCAGCTTTACGGCAGCAAGATCGACCGCGCGAAGGCGGCCGCGGTGCGGACGCAGGCGGTGGTGATCTACAAGGGCGCCGACACCATCGTCGCCGCGCCCGATGGCCGCGTCGCCGCCGCCTGGCCGGGCAGCCCCTGGCTCGCGACGGCGGGGACGGGCGATGTGCTCGCGGGCGCGTGCGGCGCGATGCTCGCGTGCGGCGGCGATGCGTTCGATGCGGCGGTCGCGGCGGTGGGCTGGCATATCGCGCAGGCCGCGCGTATAGGCCCCGGCCTTGTCGCCGACGATCTGGTTAGGGAATGAAATGACTGAAGCTGCGCTGATCGAGCGCATTGCCGCGCGCGGCGATGGCGTGACGGGCGACGGCCGCCATGTGGCGGGCGCCGTGCCGGGCGACCGCGTTCGCGACGACGGGATCATCATTCCGGGACCGAACCGCACCGATCCCATGTGCCGTCATTTCGGCAAATGCGGCGGCTGCCAGTTGCAGCATGTGGCCGAACCCGCGCTCGCCGACTTCGTTCGCGACCGCGTGGCAGGCGGGCTGGAAGGGCAGGAAGTGACGGGCATTCAGGTCTTGCCCGCCATGCTATCACCCGAGCAAAGCCGCCGCCGCGCTGTCCTGACTGCGCTTCGTACCGGCAAGCAAGTCGCGATCGGCTTCAACGCCGCGCAGAGCAACCAGATCGTCGACATGCGGATGTGCCCGCTGCTGCTCCCCGAACTCTTTGCGCTGATCGCGCCGGTGCGCGACCTGCTGGTGATGATCGCGCAGCCGCGGCGCCCGGTGAAGGTCAAGCTGCAGATGCTCGATCAGGGCGTCGAGCTGATATTGGAAGGCGTGAAAGCCGAAGGGCTCGATGCCGCGATGGCGCTGCAGGATTTTGCCGGCGCGCATAAATTGGCGCGCTTCGCGATCGATCAGGGCGACGGGCTAGAAATCCTGTGGCAGCCGGAGCCGCCGACGATGCGCTTTGGCGACATCCTCGTCGAAGTGCCGCCCTTTGCCTTTCTGCAGCCGACGAGCGCGGGACAGGCCGCCCTGATCGAAGCGGTGACCAAGGCAATCGGCGATGCCGGCGCGGTCGCCGACCTGTTCGCCGGTGTCGGTACCTTTGCGCTGTCGGTGCAGGCGGGACGCAAAGTCTATGCCGCCGAAGGTGCGCGCGATGCGATCGCGGCGCTGACGGGCGCGGCGAACCGCGCGCGCGCGCTCGTCGCAACCGAGCATCGCGACCTGTTCCGCCGCCCGCTCGTCCCCGCCGAACTGAACCGCTTCGGCGCGATCATCCTCGACCCGCCGCGCGCCGGGGCGGAGGAGCAGGTGAAGCAATTGGCGGCGTCAGCGGCGCCCGTGATCGCCTATGTCAGTTGCAATCCCGCAAGCTTCGCACGCGACGCAAAGACGTTGATCGAGGGCGGCTACACGCTCGATTGGGTGCAGCCCGTCGGCCAGTTCCGTTGGTCAACCCATGTGGAACTGGCGGCAAAGTTTTCGAAATAATCGTCGTCCCCGCGAAGGCGGGGACCGCTATCGGCCTTGGGCCATGCTGCCAGCGGCCCCCGCCTTCGCGGGGGCGACGGATTTTTCAGTGCAGCACGAAGCCGATGAAGGCGTGCAGGCACAGCGCGAGCAGCGCAAGGCTCGCCAGCGCGAACACGCCAAAGCGCCACAGCACCCGATTGACCGTCACCTGGATCAGGCTATGCACGATGCGCAACGCCACATAGGTCCACGCAATCTGCGCGTTGAGTCCACCGCCCATACCGCCGATCGCGAGTGCGAGCGCGACGGCGTAGAAGACTGTCGGCTGCTCCATCAGATGATTATAGTTGTGCGCCTTCCACTGCACTTCCTGCGGCAGCACATCGTCGAGTCCCTTGCCGGTGCCGCCGACCATCTTTGCGGCGTCGATCTTGGCGCGGCTCATCGCGGGGATACGCGTCGCGTACATCCAAACCCACATCACCATCGACCAGAGTGCCAGCACCGCGACCGGCCCCAATATTGCGTTATTTTCCATCGTCTCTTCCCCTTCAACCCAAAGTGGCAATCACCGCCAGCAACGCCAGTGCGAGCAGGCAGAAAGTCGACAGTCCGAAGATCGCGAAGCGAATGGGTACACGGTTCACGCGCGCCTGCCACAGGCTGTGAACGATCCGCAGAACGACATAGGCCCATGCAAGGCCGCGCGTCAGATCGGTGCTTCCGCCCGACAGGTGCAGGAAGATGATCACCGCATAAAAGAGCGTCGGCTGTTCCAGCAGATGCGTGTAATTATGCGATTTCCAGTTCACCTGCGGCGGCAGGATGTTTTCGAGGTCGGCCCCGCGGCCGCCCGGCGGCGCCGCTTTCAGATCGATGCCCGACTTGGCAAGCGCCGGAAACCGCGTCGCGGCGACCCAGCCGAGCATGATGAGCGTCCACAGCGCAAGGACCGCGCCGGGCGCGAGCAGGCTTTCAGGCATATATATTCCCCCTTATTTTGTGGGCCGGGATGCTAGAGCGCATCGCCGACAATGCAACGGCAGACGTTCAGGCCTTGTCGCTCGCCAGTTCCGCCCGGATCGCCGTCCCGTCGCCGTCGACGCGCGGCGCGAAGCCCAGCTCGTGCGGCGGCATCGCACCATATCGAACCGGCGGCTGCATTTCGTGGAAAGCGCCGACATCGGGATGCGTGCGGTGGCGGAAAAAACCCGTCGCGATGAAATGCGGATCCTCCCTGATGTCCTGAAGATCACGCGCGGCCATCGCCGGAATGTCGTTGGCGGCGAAGAGCGCCAGCCACTCGGCGCTGGACTTCGCCGGGGTCTTGCGCGCGATTTCGCTGTAGATGATCTGCATATGCTGTCCCTGCGCTTTCGCCGCCGCATATTCGGGCGTTTCGAGCAGGTCGGCGCTCCCGAGCAGCGCCATCAGCCGCGCGGTCGATTCGGGCGTATAGGGGACGATCGCGAGATGTCCGTCGCTGGTCGGGAAGGGCTGGCGTGTCGGGTCGAGCTGGCGCGGATAACCCGCGGGCCCGATCGGCGGGTCGAGCGCCGCGTCGCGCAGATGCTCGGTGAGCATGAACGATGCGAAGCATTCGAACATCGGCACCTCGACTTCCTGCCCTTCGCCGGTGCGCAGCTTGTGGACCAGCGCGGCAAGGATCGCCTGCGCGCCGAACTGGCCGGCGATCTTGTCGGCGATCAGCGAAGGGAAATAACGCGGGCTGGGGTTCCCGTCGACGCGCGGGAGAAGGCTGGTCGTCCCGGTCGCCGCCTGGATGACGTCGTCATACGCCTGAAGATCGGCATACGGACCGTCCTGCCCGAAGCCGGTGCCATGGACATAGATGATATCGGGCTTGATCGCCCTGCAGCCCTCATAGTCGAAGCCGAGGCGCGCGATCGCCCGGCCACGGACGTTGTGGAAGAAGACATCGGCGGTCGCGATCAGGTCGCGCAGCGTTGCGGCATCCTCGGGCTTCTTGAGGTCGAGCGCGATCGAGCGTTTGCCGCGGTTCACCGTCAGGTGGATCGACCCCATCGTCGGGTCGGGAACCCCGCTGCCAAGGTAGCGCGAAATGTCGCCCGTCCCCGGCGTTTCGACCTTGATCACCTCGGCGCCAAGGTCGGCGAGCATCTGCGTCGCATAGGGTCCGAAGATGACCGTGGTGAGGTCGATGATCCGGATCCCCGACAGCATAGGCATAACTCCTCCTCTTCCGGCGCGCAGGATAGAATGATTGCAAAGTAAAACGGAAGAGGCTTCCGCGATTTTCCTTACGCCGTAACCGGCGCCGATTCGCCACTGCCATTTCCGGCAGCATAGGCGGCGGAAATCCGCCGATAGGATCGCGAAGCGAACGCGACCAGCGTCAGCGCTACCCCTAGGACGCCGGCGATCGTGAAGACGAGCGCGATCCCGCGTTCGGGGCCGCGGCCGTACCAGTCGCCGACCGCATCGGCGCCCGCACCGTCGGTCATGAACGGCACGAAGACGAATTGGGTGAGCGGCGCGATAAGGAAAGCGGTGAGCGGCGAGGCGGCCTGCTCGACCGACTGGGCAAAGCCGAACACACGCCCCTGCCGTTCGAAAGGCACGACCTTCTGCAGCGCCGTCTGTTCGGCCGCTTCGGCATAGGGGCCGAGGAACATCCAGATGAAACAGCCGACGGCGAGCAGCGGGATCGACGACTGGATTGTAAACACCGCGGCGACGATCCATTCGACGAGGCACACGAAGAGCAATGTGCGGATTGGGTTTGCGCCGAGGCCGGTGCGTGAAATCACGATACCGCTGAGGATGAAGGCGCAGGACAGGACCGCCCAGAGCAAACCCCACTGCTCGACCTTCATCAACGACAGGCCATAGGCGTCCATCAACGCCATGAACACGCCGCCAAGAAAATTGTTGAAGCAGGAGAAGAGGATCAGCGCAAACAGACCGGGGATACCGAGCACGACGCGCAGCGTCCCGGCCAGGTCGATGCGTCGCGGTGTATCGTGCGCTTCGGCGTCGCGCGGCTCGTCGACGCGAATGAACAGGAGGTGGACTATCGCAATCAGCGAAAGGCCGACCGCGAATCCGAGCGTCGCGACCATCCCGCCCCATGCAACGAGAAACCCGCTGATCGCCGAGGTAGTGAGAAAGCCGATCCCGCTGACCATCCCCACCAGCCCGTTCGCCTTGTCGCGCCGGTCCTCGGGTACCAGCAACGTCACCAGCGTCGGCAGCGCGATCATGCGGATATTGCCGGCGATCACGGCGAACATCGAGACGAGAATGAAGAGCCACAGAGAGACGCTCGCGACCTCAGCGCCGCGGATGTCGGGGTCGAGCATATAGCCCGCGAGCGCGAGCGCGTAGAGGGTCAGCGAGGCGAGGCTCGACACCAGCATCATGTTGCGCTTGCCATGATGGTCGACGAGGCTGCCGAACCAGATACCGAGCGCGGACGTCAGGACGAGATAGATGCCCGCGATCATTCCCGTTGCGAACACCGACTGGGTTTCGAGGAAGGTCCAGAAGGTCAGCGCGAACCACACCGTGAAATTGGTGATGTTGGCCACCAGATTATTGGCAAGAAGGTGATGGAAGGGCTGCATGGGCCGCGCAATCTAGCGCCTTGGTCCAAAAGGAAAAGGGCCGGTCACATCGCTGCGCCGGCCCTCGGTTTTTTCGTGTGGCTGTCCGTCAGAACAGCTTGGTCACCGTCGCGCTGCGGCGTTCCTGCTCGACTTCGCCGGTGTAGAGGCTGACCATCGGTTCGTCGCTGACGACATGGGTTTCATCGGCGCCGAAGCCGTTGAACTTGGTCCGCATCGCGCAGCCATAGGCGCCGAGCATGCCGATCTCGATGAAATCGCCCGCCTTGATGTCCGCGGGCAGGAAGAACGGCCCAGCCATATGGTCGAGATCGTCGCACGTCGGGCCATAGAAGCTGAACGGCACCATCTCGGCGTCGCTTTCGACGTCGCGCTGCAGCGACACCGGGAAGCGCCAGCCGACGTGCGCGGCGTCGAACAGCGCGCCATAGGCGCCGTCGTTGATGTAGAGCTCGTCGCCGCGGCGCTTTTCGACGCGCACGATCAGCGAGCTATACTCGGCCGACAGCGCACGGCCCGGTTCGCACCACAGTTCCGCCGAATAGCTGATCGGCAGGCTTTCGAAGCTGCGGTGGATCGTGTCGAAATAGGCGTCGAGCGGCGGGGGTTCCATGCCCGGATAAGACGACGGGAAACCGCCGCCGACATCGATGATGTCGACGGTAACCGACGCCGCGACGATCGCCGCGCGGACGCGTTCCATCGCCTGCGCATAAGCGTGCGGGGTCATCGCCTGGCTGCCGACATGGAAGCAGATGCCGAGCGCATCGGCCGCCTGGCGGGTCGCCATCAGCAGTTCGACGACCTCGTCGGCCTCGGCGCCGAACTTGGCGGCGAGGCTGAGCTTCGAATGGTCGGACGAAACGCGGAGGCGCACGAGCAGGTTCAGGTCGGCCGCGCCTTCGGTTGCACGGACGATCTTTTCGAGTTCGTCGAGCGTGTCGAGCGAAAAGGTGCGCACGCCATGCTTCCAATAGGCTTCGGAAATCGCTTCCTCGGCCTTTACCGGATGCATGAAGCAGAGCGTCGCTTGCGGCAGCGTACGCGCGACGAGCCGGACCTCGGCGATCGAGGCGACGTCATAATGCGTGACACCCGAATCCCACAGCACGCGCAGCAGGTCGGGCGACGGATTCGCCTTGACCGCATACATGGTCGTGCCGGGAAAACGCTCGATGAAGAAACGCGCTGCGCGCCGCGCGGCGTGCGGGCGGACAAGCGTAACAGGTTCGATCGGCGAAAGTGCCTGAATCAGCCCGTGGGCGCTATGATGCTGGTGCAACTCAAGGGACCCCCAAAAATAACGTTCAACACAAAGGCTGCCTTGCGGTTATTGGAAGTCCCCCTGGGGCAGCGGAGGGCGATATATGCAGGGGGGTCCCCCCTGTAAAGACCCTATCGCGCAATTTTGTAATAGCGCGGTAACATGAAGGGCGAACCGGGGCGGGCGTGCGCCAAACCGCGCGAATGCGAGACAAGGTCGCTCGCCGGCGCTAGGGATGAACGTTATCGAACCCGGAAAGGATCTGCTCGCCATGGTGTCTCGCGCCGAGGTCAATTATAATTTCACCGACGCGGAACTGGACGAACTGCGCGCGTTCGGCACGGTCGAATCGCACAAAGCGGGCGATCTGATTGTCGAGGAAGGCGCGATGGCGCCCGATTGCATCATCACCCTGTCGGGACACACCGACATCTTTGCGTCGACCGACGAAGGCCGCAAGCGCGTCGGCTGGATGGAGCATGGGCAATTCGCGGGCGACCTGTCGGTGCTGACTGGACAACGGCATTTGTCGCGCGTCGAGATGGGCGCCGACGGCGAGATCATCCGCATCGCCCACACCGATTTCCAGCGCCTGATCGCGGGCAACAGCCATTATTCGGACATTTTCGTTCGCGTCCTGTCGGCGCGGCGCGAGTTCAGCAAGCATCGCGGCTTTGCAGTGACGATCGTGATCGGCGCGGCGATGGACCGCAGCGTCTATGCGCTGCGCGACCTGCTGATGAAGCATGGCGTCGCGCATCGCTGGTTCGACCCCGCCGACGGCCCCGTCGCCGCGCATCTGCTGGCGGAGCGCGGGCTAACCGAAGACCAGCTTCCGGTAGCCATCCTCGGCGCCGCCGACGTGCTGATCCAGCCGACACCCGAACAGCTTGCTGCGGGGCTCGGGCTCGACCTGCTGCCCGACGGCGCGACCGCCGATGTGCTCGTGGTCGGCAGCGGCCCCGGCGGGCTCGCGGCGGCGGTCTATGCCGCGTCCGAAGGGCTGACCGTGATCGCGCTCGATTCGCTCGCGCCCGGGGGGCAGGCGGGGACCTCGTCGAAGATCGAGAATTACCTCGGTTTCCCGACCGGCATTTCGGGCAACGAGCTGGCGCGCCGCGCGACCGTCCAGGCGCAGAAATTCGGCGCGCGGCTGGTGTCGCCGGTGCGCGCGGCGTCGATCAACCGCGACGGCGACGCCTATTGCCTGCACCTCGCCGACGGGCGCAAGCTGCGCAGCCGCGCGGTGGTCGTCGCGAGCGGCGCGAAATATCAGAGCCTGCCGATCGACGGCATCGAATCTTATGAAGGCCGCGGCATCTATTACGGCGCGACGCCGATGGAAGCGCAGCTGTGCAGCGACGCCGAGGTGACGATCGTCGGGTCGGGCAATTCGGCGGGGCAGGGCGCGATCTATCTCGCGAGCGTCGCGAAGAAGGTCCATGTCATTTTCCGCCGTGGAAGCCTGCGCGAAACGATGTCCGAATATCTGGTCAAGCGCCTCGAAGAGCATCCGAATATCGAGATCATCCCGTCGACCGACGTCGTCGCGCTGCATGGCGAGGACCGGCTCGCCGGGCTGACCTATCGCTGCCGCGAAACGGGCGACGAGGGTCATTGCGATTGCGGCTTCCTGTTCCTCTTCCTCGGCGCGAGCCCGAACACGACCTGGCTGCCCAAGGAAATGGTGTGCGACGAGCGCGGCTTCGTAAAGACGGGCACCGACATCGCGCCGCTTGAACTCGTCAAGGCGGGCTGGTCGCTCGACCGCATGCCGAGCCGGTTCGAAACGAGCTGGCCGCGCATCTATGCCGTCGGCGACGTGCGCAAGGGATCGGTGAAGCGCGTCGCCTCATCAGTCGGCGAGGGGTCGGTGGTGGTCAGCGACATCCATCAGGCGCTGGCCGAGATCGGTGCAGCGGAATTTTGACTTCCCGAATTGTCAGATTTTCGGCTGTTGTTGCGTCGCGCAGTGGATGCCTCCACCCGATTCGCCGATCGCATCGATTTCGATCATCTCGATCGTCCGCCCGGGATAGAGCGATTGCAGCATTTCGCGCGCGCGGCCGTCGGCGGCCGTGTCGCCGAACTGTGCCGCGATGACGGCGCCGTTGCAGACGTAATAATTGACATAGCTGGCGACAAAATCGGGCTCGGCCGACCGAATATCGACCGGATCGGGCAGGCGAAGAATTTCGAGCTTTTGCCCTCGCGCGTCGGTTGACCGCCGCAGGATTTCCAGCGTTTCGTGCCCCGACACCGACCATGGGTCATCGGGGTCGATTTCGTCGCCCAACTGGATCAGCAGCTTGCCCGGCCCGACGAACCGCGCCAGCGCGTCGATATGATAGTCGGTGATGTCCTTGCCCGCGATCCCGGGCGCCCAGATCATCTTCTTGCCGCCGAGCGCCTTGAGCAGCTTTTCGCCGACCTCGTCCTGGCTCATCGGGTTGCGGTTGGGATTCACCCAGCAGCTTGCATGCGCGAGCAGCGTTCCCGCGCCATCATGTTCGACCCCGCCCTGCTCGCCGACAAGTCCCGTTTCGATCAGCGGCATTCCGAGCCGCTGCGCTACCCGCTCCGCAATTCGGGCATCATTGGCATGCGGCTGTTTATTGCCCCAGCCATTGAACCGGATATGCGCGACCGCGAGCTTGCCGGCAGCGTCGCGAACAAAGGTCGGTCCCGAATCGCGGCACCACAGATCGTCGGTCGGGATGTCCCAAAGCTCGACCTCGCCGGCCAGCAGGGCGCGCGCGCTCGCCGCATCGGCATTCGCCACCAGCATCGCGACGGGCTCATGGCAAACGATCGTGTTGGCGATCCGTGCGATGGCACGCTGTACGCGCCTTAACGACGCGCGGTCATAGACGTCCAGATTGACCGGCCACTGCATCAGCGTCCGCTCGTGCGGTTCCGCTTCCAGCGGCATTTCGTAACGGGCGCCGGCCTGGACCATATTGTCGTTCACCTCGCCGCAGGCCCATATCGCGGGTGCCAATGCCGCGCCCGCGCCGGCGCGCAGAAAATGCCGTCGATCCAACGCTCCACTCCCGCCGTCGCGCGGCTCGTCGCTAACCCAGCCGCGTCTTGAAATCCTCGTAACCGAATTCGCGGATCAGCCGGAGCTTATCGCTTTCGCTGTCCCAAAGCCAGATCGACGGCAGCGGGACGCCATTGAAGGTGTTGGTCTTCACCATCGAATAATGCGCCTGGTCGAGGAAGGCGAAGCGCTGGCCGATGCGCGCGCCGCCGGGCAGACGATAGTCGCCGATGACGTCGCCTGCGAGGCACGACGGGCCGCCGAGGCGCGTCGGCATGCCTTCGCTGCCCTCATTGAGCATCGCGGGGCGATACGGCGCTTCGATCACGTCGGGCATGTGGCAGGTCGCCGAAATGTCGGTGATGCCGATCGGCATGCCATTGTCGAACAGGTCGAGTATTTCGCCGACGAGAATGCCGGCGTCGAGCGCGATCGCCTCGCCGGGTTCGATCATCACGTCGCAGTCGGTCGATGCGCGGACCTGCTTCAGGAAGGCGATCAGGTCGTCGACCTGATAATCGGCGCGCGTGACATGGTGCCCGCCGCCGAAGTTGATCCATTTGAGCTGGTTGAAGAAGGGACGCAGCATCGGCTGCACGGCTTCCCATGTCCGCTGGAGCGGCGGAAAATCCTGCTCGCACAGGCTGTGCATATGCACGCCGTCGATGCCCTCCATATGTTCGGGGAGCAGCTGGGTGACCGGGAAGCCGAGGCGGCTGCACGGCGCGGCGGGGTCGTATTTGGCAACCTCGCCCTCGCTGTGCATCGGATTGATGCGCAGGCCAATGTCGAAGGTCACACCCTTGGCGCGAAGCTCGTCGAGCAGCGGGCGGAAACGCGCGATCTGACCGGGCGAGTTGAAGATGAGGTGATCCGACAGCGCCGCGATCTCGGGCAGGTCGGCTTCCTTATAGCCGGCGCAATAGGTCGCGACTTCACCGCCATATTCGCCGCGGCCGAGCCGGGCTTCGTAGAGGCCCGACGCGCAGACGCCGTCGAGATATTCGGCGACCACCGGCCCCAGCGACCACATTGAAAAGGCCTTGAGCGCCGCAAGCACGCGCGCGCCCGACGCATCGCCGATCTGGCGGAGCACCGCCAGGTTCGCGCGCACTTTCGCGGCATCGACGACGAAGGCGGGAGAGGGCACGCTGGTCAGGTCGAAGCGGGCAAAGGCTCCGGGGTCGCCGGCACGGGTTTCCATGTCGCTGTATATTCCTGTCAGACCGCAATCGGTCCCTTGAAGATGAAGAACGCCCCCGCCGCAATCAAACCGAAGCCGACGAGGTGGTTCAAGGTCAGCTTCTCACCGAGCCAGAAGACCGCGAACCCGGCGAATATGACCAGTGTGATCACTTCCTGCAAGGTCTTGAGTTCGGCGGCGGTGTAAACGCCGTAACCGATGCGGTTCGCCGGCACGACGAGGCAATATTCGAAAAAGGCAATTCCCCATGCGATCAGCACCGCGAGCCAGATCGGCCGCGACACGGCCCCGAGCTGCCCGTACCAGGCGAAGGTCATGAAGATGTTCGATACGAACAACAGGCCGATCGGCGCGAGATAGGCGGTCATTTGGGGTCTTTCGTCAGCGGCAGTACATCGCGAAGCAGCGCGGCAAAGAAATGCCCCGGTTCCTCGACCATCGGCATATGCGCCGAATGCTCGAGCCAGACGAGCTTCTTCGAGGGTGCCTTGACCTGTCCGAACCACTGGGCCGCCACCGGCGAAGGGACCGTATAGTCGTGCCGTCCGAGCAGGAAGATCAGCGGAACCTCGACCTTCTTCACCTTCGTGAAGCTGACGTCGGCGAGGCGCGGCCAGAGCGTCGTCACCGAAAACTCGCTGCCTTTGCCCCACGCCTGACGATCGGCCTCGCTATATTCGGGCGAAAGGCGCGGGGTCTGGAAATAATATTTGAGGTCGGGCTTGTTGTAGATCAGCGAGCCATAGGGGATCGCATATTTGCGCCAGCCGTCGGCTTTGGCGATGGTGAACTCGCCCTGCGGATAGGGCGCGAGCGCGTCGATCGCGGCGACGGCTTCCTTGTTGCCCGCCGCAAGCGCCTTGGCGCGCGTCCACGCCATGCCGGCTTTCTCGCCTTCGCGAAAATCGATGCCCTGGCCGACGCCGACATAGGCGTAGAGCAGATCGGGGCGCTTCACCGCGACCGACAGGCCGACGATCGAACCCCAGCTGTGGCCCATCAGCACGACCTTGCGCTTGGCATAGCGCTTCTTCAGCAATTCGATCAATTCGATGGTATCGTCGCGGTAGCGATCGGGAGTCATCGTCGGCGCGAGCGTCGCGGGATCGTTCAGCGGGTAGCTGCGACCGGCACCGCGCTGGTCGTACTGGACGACCGTAAAGACATCCTCCCACGGCCGCTGGAACGCCCAGGCAAAGGGCATTTCGACCGCGCCGGGGCCGCCGTGGACGAAAATCAGGATCGGATTGTCGCGGTCGGCACCGCGCACGTTCACGACCTGCCGTGCACCGCCCAGCGTGACCTCAAAGGTTTCCTGCACCCCGTTCGGGGTGACGATCTTGCCGATGTCGGCGACGATCGCGCGGGCGGGGGCATAGGCATCTTCGGGTTGGGCCGCCGCAGGCGCGGCGAAAGCAGCAAGCAACGCGAACGCCGCAATTCGCAATTTCATATCAACCACCTCTCGTCATTCCCGCGAAAGCGGGAACCCAGTTCCGCCGTGGCTACTGGGTTCCCGCTTTCGCGGGAATGACGAAAATGGAAGGTCGATCAGAAATCCAGCGGGCCGTCGAGTTCCTTCACCTGCCACGGCAGGCCATGCTGGTTCAGCATCTCCATAAAGGGATCGGGATCCATCTGCTCCATGTTGAACACGCCGTCGCCACTCCACGTCCCGGTGACCATCATCGCCGCCCCGATCATCGCGGGAACGCCGGTGGTGTAGCTCACCGCCTGGTTGCCGGTTTCGGCGAACGCGTCCTCATGGTCGCAGATATTGTAGAGGTAGAGCGTCTTTTCCTTGCCGTCCTTGCCGAGACCGGTCGCGATGACGCCGATATTGGTCTTGCCCTTGGTCGTCTCGCCGAGGCTCGACGGTTCGGGGAGCACGGCTTTCAGGAATTGCAGCGGGACGATCTCGCGGCCTTCGTAGATCACCGGATCGATGCGCGTCATGCCGACATTCTGCAGCACGGTGAGATGGGTGATATACGCCTCGCCAAAGGTCATCCAGAACCGGATGCGCTTGATTTCGGGCAGGTGGGTTTTGAGGCTTTCGATCTCCTCATGATACATGAGGTACATCGTCTTTTCGCCCACGGCCTCGAAGTCGAATTTCTGCTTCACCGACATCGGCGGGGTTTCGACCCAGTCGCCATTTTCCCAGTGACGCGCGACCGCGGTGACTTCGCGGATATTGATCTCGGGATTGAAGTTGGTCGCGAAATGCTGGCCGTGATCGCCGCCGTTGCAGTCGAGGATGTCGAGCGTGTCGATGCGGTCGAAATGATGCTTCTTGAGCCAGGTCGTGAAGACGCTCGTCACCCCGGGATCGAAGCCCGAGCCGAGCAGTGCCATCAGGCCGGCGTCCTTGAAGCGGTCCTGATACGCCCACTGCCAGTGATATTCGAACTTCGCCTCGTCGCGCGGTTCGTAGTTCGCGGTGTCCATATAATGCGCGCCGGTCGACAGGCACGCCTCCATGATCGTGAGGTCCTGATAGGGGAGCGCGAGGTTCACGACATGCGTCGCGCCGATCGAGCGGATCAGCGCCGCGGTCGCGTCGATATGGTCGGCGTCGACCTCGGCGGTCTTGATCGTGACGCCGGTGCGTTCCTTCACCGAGTCGGCGATCGCGTCGCACTTGAACTTGCGGCGGCTCGCCAGCGTGATGTCGGGAAAAATGTCGGGGTTCATCGCCATCTTGTGCACCGCGACCGAACCGACGCCGCCTGCGCCGATCACCAGAACCTTGCTCATCGAAAAATCTCCTGCGCCTAGCTATGTGGCTTGTCTTGTATGGCCGGCCCTATAGGACGAAGCCATGACACAGCAAAGCCCCGATCCCCTGCTCGATCCGAACCGCGCACCCACGCTTGCAGGGGTCGAACGCGCCGCGGCGAAAGTCGCTGCATTGCTCCCGCAAACGCCGCTGCTGCCGCTCGAAGTCGACGGCAAGACCATCTGGTGCAAGGCCGAATGCCTGCAGCCCGTCGGCGCGTTCAAGATCCGCGGCGCGTGGCACCGATTGTCCGACCTGACGCCCGAACAGGCGGCGGCGGGGGTCGTCGGCGTGTCGAGCGGCAATCATGCGCAAGGCGTCGCCTGGGCCGCCAAGCGGCTGGGGATCAAGGCGACGATCGTGATGCCGAGCAATGCGCCGGCGATGAAGCTCGCCGCGACGCGCCAATTGGGCGCCGAGGTCGTGCTTTACGACCGCGTCACCGAATCGCGCGATGCGGTCGCGGCGAAATTGCTCGAACAGCGCGGCGGGACGCTCGTCCATGCCTATGGCGACCCGTGGATCATCGAGGGGCAGGGCAGCACCGGGACTGAAGCGAAGGCGCAGATGGCCGCGCGCGGGATTGGCGGTCCCGACAAGGTCGTTGCGTGCTGCGGTGGCGGCGGCCTGTCGGCGGGGCTCGCGCTTGCGCTTCCCGATGCCGAGATCGTCGCGGTCGAGCCCGAGGGCTGGGACGATGTCACGCGCAGCCTTGCCGCCGGCGAAATCCTGTCGGTCGAGGATATGGCCTATCCGACCGAGTGCGACGCGCTCCAGACCCCCGAGACCTGGCCGATCAACTTCGCGGTGCTGCAGGCGCGCGGCGTGCGCGGTGTCGTCGTGACGCGGAGCGAAGTGCGCCATGCGATGCGGACGGTGTTCGAGAAACTGCACCTCGTCGTCGAGCCTGGCGGCGCCGCCGCGCTCGCCGCGGTACTCGCGGGCAAGGTGCCACTGACCGACTCGACGCTCGTCACGCTGTCGGGCGGCAATGTCGACCCGTTGAAGTTCGCGGAGATCATCACCGAATAGGCTCGCGGATACTTATCCGCGCCCGAGCGTTTGAACGGGGAAGGAGAAGCATGATGCAGAAGAGTGTAATTTTGGCGAGCGCCGCGGCGCTGGTCCTGTTGGCCGGTTGCGAAAAGGCCGAGGCGCCCGCGCCTGCGCCGACCGATGCCACGACCACCGAGGTTCCGGTCGAAACCATGCCGCCCGAAGGCGCCGAGGCGACCGATCCCGCGACCGCGCCGCATCGCTTTGCGAGCTGGGCGGGCAAATGGACCGGGGTCGAGGGCATGTACGCCACGATCACCCCCGCCGAGCCGGGCAAGTATAAGCTGGAGATGCAGTCGGACCTCGACACAAAGGGGACCTATGACGGCGAGGACAGCGAGCATGGCATCAAGTTCAAGCGCGGCACTGAGGAGCTGAGTCTGCATCGCGGCAACGGCGACGAAACCGGCCTCAAAAATCTCTTCGGCAAGAAGGAATGCCTGATCGTGAAGTCGGGCGAGGGCTATTGCCGGGACTAGCAAATAACTTCGTCATTCCCGCGAAGGCGGGAATCCCGCTAATGCGGCAAAAGCGGGATTCCCGCCTTCGCGGGAATGACGAGGAAAGAATTTCACCCATGTCGCCGGATTGTCATCGAACCGGCACGGAAATCGCATGAAAGCCTGCCATGCGCGGCCCCGGATCAACATTGTCCGGGGAACCCATTCGAATGGCCAGCCAACCCAATCGCAAGATCGCCGCCGCCGTCGTTCGCGAGGATGGCGAACAGAAACAACGCCTGCTCGACCGCGCTTTTGCGCTGGCGTTCAAGGGCCTCGTCTATGCCCAGATCTGGGAAGACCCGGTCGTCGACATGGAGGCGCTGGCGATCGCGCCGGGCAACCGGATCGCTACGATCGCGAGCGGGGGCTGCAACGTCTTTTCCTATCTGACGGCCGACCCGGTGGAGATCGTCGCGGTCGACCTCAACACCGCGCATGTTGCCCTCAACAATCTGAAACGCGTCGCGATCCAGCGGCTGCCCGATCACGCCAGCCTTCGCCGCTTTTTTGCCGACGCCGACAGCAGCGGGAACATCGCCGACTATCGCGCCTTCGTCCGTCCGCACCTCGACGAGGTGAGCCGGCGCTATTGGGAAGGCCGCGACCTCGTCGGGCGGCGCCGGATCAACGGCTTTGCGCACGGGCTTTACAAGCGCGGATTGCTCGGCAGCTTTATCGGGCTCGCCCACCTGGTCGCGCGGATGCACCGCGTCGATCCGCGCCAGTTCCTCGAAGCAAAGACGATCGAGGAACAGCGCGCGATTTTCGAGACGAAGTTTGCGCCTTTCTTCGACCGCAAGTTCATCCGCTGGGTTACCGACCAGCGCTCGTCGCTGTTCGGGCTGGGCATTCCGCCGACCCAATATGACGCGCTGGCGGACGGGAAGCCGATGGCCGATGTCCTGCGCGCGCGCCTCGAAAAACTGACCTGCGACTTCCCACTCGAGGACAATTATTTCGCCTGGCAGGCCTTTGGCCGCAGCTATGGAAAGGGTGCGGGGGCGTCATTGCCGCCCTATTTGCAGGCAGTCCATTATGCCGCCGTCCGCGCGCGCGCCGAGCGGGTCACGATGCTGCACGCGAATATGACCGACATGCTGGCCGCCGCCGACGCCGCGAGCTTCGACCGCTATATCTTCCTCGACGCGCAGGACTGGATGAGCGACGCGCAATTGACCGCGCTGTGGAGCGAGGTCGCGCGCACCGCGCGTCCCGGCGCGCGCGTTCTCTTCCGTACCGCTGCCGAACCGACGTTGCTCCCCGGGCGGCTCCCCGACGACCTGCTGCGGCGGTGGGATTATCGCGCGGCTGAATCGCTTGCATTTACGCGGCGCGATCGTTCGGCCATTTATGGCGGGGTCCATCTCTATATCCTGAAAGACTGATGCCATGACCGGGGGGGAGGGTCACGCCGCACGTATGGACGGCGTCTATCGCGGTCAGCGGCATATCTATGACCTGACGCGCAAATATTATCTGTTGGGGCGCGACCGGTTGATCGACGAGCTGACGCCGCCGGTCGGCGGGCATGTGCTGGAAATCGGCTGCGGCACCGGGCGCAACCTGATCGCGGCGGCGCGCTGCTGGCCCGGCGCAAAATTCCATGGCATCGATATTTCGGAAGAAATGCTGAAGACCGCGCGCGCCGCGATCGCCCACGCGGGGCTGACCCGAAGGGTGAGCGTGGCGCAGGCCGACGCGACGGGTTTCGATCCGAACGCGCTGTTCCGCACCGCCAGTTTCGACCGCATCTTTCAAAGCTATACGCTGTCGATGATCCCCGACTGGCAAGGCGCGATCCGCGAAGCGATGTGCCACCTGTCGACCTATGGATCGCTGCACATTGTCGATTTCGGGCAACAGGAGGATATGCCCGACTGGTTCCGCGCTGCGCTGTTCGCCTGGCTCGCGCGCTTTCATGTCGAGCCGCGCGCGCTGTTGATCGAAGCGGCGCGCGAGGCTGCGAACGACGCCGGCGCGCGGCTCGCGGTGACGCGCCTTTATCGCGGCTATGCGTGGGCGTTGCGGCTCGACAAACGCCCGCGCTAGCCTTGCCAAGCGGCGCAACAGCTGCTCCTCTCATTTGGGGGAGGCGCAATGACCGATATGATCTTGCCGGCGAGGACCGCCGAACTGCCGTCGATTGCCGAAACGCTGGCGCAGGCCTTTCAGACCGACCCCGCGCTATCGTGGATCTTGCCCGATCCCGATCATCGCGCCCGCGCGCTCCGCAGCCTGTTTCGGACCCTTGTCCCCGCCGACGTCCGTGCAGGGATCGCGCTGCGCTCGCCGGGCAACGAGGCGGCGGCGCTCTGGCGCACACCGGGACAGGCGCATAGCGGTACAGTCGAATTCCTGCGCACCGTCATCCCGCTCGTCGCGACCTTCGGCACCGCTCTGCCGCGCGGGCTGAAGGTGCAGGGCAGCATCGACGCCCACCGGCCCAAGGGGCGCTTCTGGTATCTCCATTATGTCGGCGTCCGCCCCGACCATCAGGGCAAGGGGCATGGCGGGCGGATTATCCGCGCGCAGACCGCTGTTGCGGATGCCGAAGGTCTGCCCTGTTGGCTGGAGACCGCGACGCCCGAAAATGTACCTCTCTACGAGCGGCTGGGCTTCATCACGCAAGTGGAGTGGGACGTCCCCGACGGCCCGCATTTCTGGGGCATGATGCGCCCGTCATCCTGATCGATCAGGACGCCGGGCGCGTCGCGTTGAAGGAAAAGGCGATATCCACCGCGGCGGCGATCGCGTCGGTTGCCGCCCATTCGCCCTGACCGACGCCAAAGGCGGTGCGATCGATGCGCGCAGTTCCGGCAACGCGTGCGCGGTCGCCGTCGATGCGCAGCGTGAAGCGCAGGGTCGCGGGCTTGCTGGCGCCGCGCAGGTCGAGCGTGCCGCGCGCTTCATATTTGTCCCCGCCAAGGTGGCGGATGTCGCGCGCGGCAAAGACCGCGCTCGGGTGTGCGCCGACATCGAAGAAATCGCTGCTCTTCAGCGAATCGTCGCGCTGGCCGTCGCCGGTGTCGGCCGAAGCGAGGTCGACCGTGACGCGAATGGTCGATTTGGCGAGCTCGTCGGGGCTGAAACGGATCGCGGCGCGCCAGCGATCGAAACGGCCATCGACCGCTTCGCCGTTCCAACGCGCCGTAAAGCCGAGCCGTCCGCCGGGCGCGACCGTCCAGTCGGCGAGCGGCTGGGCTGTATCCTCCGGCACTTCCTCCGCCGCCTCGATCGCCGTCGTTTCGTCATCCTTCGCTACGGGAACGATAGCCGATGTGGTTGGCGTGGCGACCGAAGGCGGCGCCGCTTTTTTGGCAGCGGGCCGGGGCCGTTCGGGATAGACCGTCTGGCCCGCGACAAAAGCAGCACCGACGAGCGCCAGCGCGCCGATGGCGACCCCCGCGGCCTTGCCGCGCGCAAAGGGAAGCATTCGTTGGAGTTCGGGCTTGCCGAGCAGCCACTGGTGACGCAGCGCACCCGCGATATGGAGCGCGAACAGTCCGATCGCGAGCCAAGCCATCGCGCCGTGGATCGATTCCGCGGGTTCGTGCCAGCTCCGGCCAACGGGCAGGTGTGGCCAGGGGATGAGGCCGTAGAGCAAAGTCGGCACCTGAACCCGCGCGGTTGAGACGAGCAGCCACCCCGTGAGGGGGCCGAGGATCATCACCAGGTAGAAAAGCCAGTGGACCGTGCTGGCGAGCGCGCGCGTCCATACCGGGCCGTCGGATGCGGGCGGGCGCGGTGTGAACAGGCGCGCCGCAAGGCGCGCAAGGCTGAGCAGCAGGATCGTGATGCCGATCGATTTGTGCAGCTGGTATCGCGCGAACAATTCGGGGCTGTTATTCCCCTCAAGCGCCCAGCCGAGCGCGATCTGGAATGCCAGCAGCAATGCGATGAGCCAGTGAAGCGTGATGGCGGTATAGCTATAACGCTGTGTCGACATGACAATCTTTCGCGACCGGGGAGGGGATTCGGCCTCCACCCTATCGCGTCATGCAGAGCTTGTCGAAGGGTGCGCTAGTCGTCGAAGCCGACGAACCGCACCGCGTCATCGACGCTCTTGCGGTTCGACACCACCGCATTGGCCGGAAAATCGGCATCGGGCCAGCCCATCGCGACGCAGATCATGATGACCTGATCGTCGGGGATGCGCGCATGCTCGCGCACGACGGGGCTTTGCATGATGCCCTGGCTGTTGATCACGCAGCCAAGCCCGCGCGACCAGGCGGCGTTGACGAGCGCGTTGGTGACGGCACCGCAATCGAACGGTGCGATGTCGCTGCCCAGCAACACGCGGTCATAGGTGACGACGACGCTCACCGGCGCGTCGAACTGGCGGAAACCGCGGAGCAGCCAGTCCTGCCGCCCATCCTTGTCGTCGCGCTGAATGCCCATCGCGCCGAAAAGCTGCTTCGCGATCTCGATCTGGCGGGCGCGATGATCGTCGGCGATGCCGTCGAAGCGGCGGAATTCGCGGCTGTCGGGATTGCCCGCGAGGATGCCGTCGGTGTTGCCCCGCCGGATCGCCGCGAGCGGTTCGCCTGTGACGACGGAAAAATTCCAGCATTGGTTGTTGAACGACGAGGGCGCACGCATCGCGACCCCGAGGATTTCGGCAATCAATGCCTTCGGAACGGGCTTGTCGAGGAAGCCGCGGATCGAGCGGCGTCCGACGACGACGTCATCGAAACCGGGTGCCGTCGTCACGCGGCCTTCTGAAGCTGCAGTTCGAGCCGGTCCCAGATCTCGACCAGCGCGCTCGTCAGCTCGCGCATCATCGCCTCGTCATGAGCGGGACCCGGGGTGAAGCGCAGGCGTTCGGTGCCGCGCGGCACGGTCGGGAAATTGATCGGCTGCACATAGACTCCATATTCGGCGAGCAATATGTCGCTGATCTTCTTCGCGCGCACCGGGTCGCCGACCATCAGCGGGACGATGTGCGTCGTCGAATCCATCACCGGCAGGCCGGCGTCGCGGAAGCATTGCTTGAGGTAAGCCGCGGCTTCCTGCTGCGCGTCGCGTTCGACGCTCGACGCCTTCAGGTGGCGCACGCTCGCGAGCACACCCGCGACGAGCACCGGCGACAGGCTGGTCGTGAAGATGAAGCCCGGCGCATAGCTGCGGATCACGTCGATGATATTCTTGTCGGCGGCGATATAGCCGCCCATCACGCCGAACGCCTTGCCGAGCGTGCCCTCGATGATGGTGATGCGATCGGCCGCTTCATCGCGGTCCGAAATGCCGCCGCCGCGCGGGCCGTACATGCCGACGGCATGGACTTCGTCGCAATAGGTCAGCGCATTATATTTGTCGGCGAGGTCACAGATCGCGTGGATCGGGGCGACGTCGCCGTCCATCGAATAGACGCTTTCGAACGCGATCAGCTTCGCTGCCTCGGGATCGTCGGCGGCGAGCAGTTCCTCAAGATGTTCAAGGTCATTGTGGCGCCACACGCGCTTTTCACAGCCCGAGTTGCGGATGCCCGCGATCATCGACGCGTGATTGAGCTCGTCCGAATAGATGATGCAGTTCGGGAGCAGCTTGCCGAGCGTGCCGAGCGTCGCTTCGTTCGAGATATACCCCGAGGTGAACAGCAGCGCACCATCCTTGCCGTGGAGGTCGGCGAGTTCATGCTCGAGATCGATATGATAATGCGTGTTGCCGCCGATGTTGCGCGTGCCGCCCGAACCGGCGCCGACGTCGTGCAGCGCGCCTTCCATCGCCTCGATGACCTTGGGATGCTGGCCCATCGCGAGATAGTCGTTCGAGCACCAGACGGTGATCGGCTTCGGCCCGTTGTGGCCGGCAAAGCAGCGTGCGTTCGGAAAAGCACCGCGATTACGCAGGATGTCGATAAAGACGCGGTAGCGTCCTTCTTCATGCAGCCGGTCGATGGCCCGAGCGAAGATGTCGTTATAGTTCACGTTTCAGCCCCGCAGTCAGGTGCCAATCAGGCTCTTGGGCCGCTCCCTCCGGCGGCGATTAACAGGCGGGCCAATAACGCCGAATCTGGCTGAAATCCAGTGCGAACGATTCGCAACTTATGGGACAAATTGTCCTATCAGATCGTCTCGATCGAGCCGATGCCATAGGGAGCCAGCGCGGCGAGCGGCGGCGGCGGGTGGTCGTCGCTGCGGGTAAAGACCGCGACACCGGGGGCGGCCGCGGCGGGCCACGGCTGGCCTTCGGTCAGATAGGCGATGCGCCGTGCGATGCCCGCGGCGCCATCAATCAGGGTCACCCCGGGCCCCGCCGCAGCCTGCAATTCGTCCTGCAACAACGGAAAATGCGTGCAGGCGAGGACTATCACGTCGATCCGGTCGCCGCCGGGCTGGTCGCGCAGGCCCGCAATCGCGCGCGCGATCGTGTCGGGATCTACCGCCTCGCCACGCAGCTTCGCCTCTGCGCCGGTAACCAGACCCGGGCTGCCGTGGCGCAGCACGGTCTTGCTGTCCGCAAACCTGGCGCTGAGATCGTCGACATAGGGCTGGCGCACCGTCGCCTCGGTTCCGAGCACGCCGATGACGCCGCTTTTGGTGAGTTCGGCGGCGGGCTTGATCGCGGGCACGGTGCCGACGATCGGCAGGTCGAGCGCGGCACGGACGTGGGCAAGGGCGATCGTCGAGGCGGTGTTGCACGCGATGACCGCAAGCCGCGGCTGATAGCGTTCGACGAGGCGGCCGAGCAGCGCGGGAACCCGTGCGGCGAGTTCGTCGTTGCTCTTCTTGCCATAGGGCAGCCCGGCATAATCGGCGGCGTAGACGAACGGCGCGGTCTGAAGCAGCGCGCGCGTCGGACCCAGCACGGTGAGCCCGCCAAGGCCGCTGTCGAAGAAGAGAATGGGCGCATCGGGCGCGGGAGCGTTCATGGGCTTTCGCCTAGCAGCGGAAAGAGCGGTGCTCAATTGCTTCCCGTCGCCCCCGCGAAGGCGGGGGCGACGGGTTAATCCGTTTTGGCGGCCAAGCCATCCTAATCCGTTGATTGCATCGTCCAACATCGCCACACTGGTGCCGAACGGAGCGGGGAGCGTCATGACTTTATATTTGCTGATTGCCGCGGGCTATCTGTTGGGGTCGATCCCGTTCGGCGTGATCCTGACGCGCCTGTTCGGTGCGGGCGACCTCCGCCAGATCGGGTCGGGCAATATCGGCGCGACCAATGTGTTGCGCACCGGGCGCAAGGGGCTGGCGGCGGCGACGCTGATCCTCGACGGCGCAAAGGGCGCGGTGGCGGTGCTGCTCGCGCGCCATTTCGTCCCCGAACTCGGCGACCATGCCGCGATGATCGCGGGCGCCGCGGCGATGATCGGCCATTGCTATCCCGTGTGGCTGAAATTTCGCGGTGGGAAGGGCGTTGCGACATTGCTCGGCCTTGCGCTCGCGCTCGCCTGGCCGATCGGGCTGGTGTTCGCCATCGTGTGGCTCGGCACCGTCCTGCTGCTGCGTATCTCGTCGCTCGGCGGGATGCTCGGCGCGGTGTCGGCGCCGCTCGCCGCGCTTGCCTTCGGCCATCAGGTTTATGCCATTGGCCTTGCCGGTCTCGCGGTGATCGTATTGTGGCGGCACCGCGAAAATATCGCACGGCTGCGCGCCGGGACCGAGCCGCGGGTCGGCGGAAAGAAAGACGGCCCCAAAGGAGCCGGCGGAGCGTGACCCACGCCGAGCGGCTGGCGCGGCTGCGGCTGATCCGCACGCCGCATGTCGGCCCGGTCAGCTGGCATCAGCTCATGCTGCGCTTCGGATCGGGCGAGGCCGCGCTCGATGCGCTGCCTGATCTCGTCCTGCGCGGCGGGGCAGGGAAGGCGCGCATCGCACCGGTCGAGGCCGCCGAGCGTGAGATCGAGCGCGTGGCCCAATTGGGCGCGCGCCATATCTTCAGCGACGAGGATGGCTATTCACCGATGCTGCGCGAGGTCGAGGGCGCGCCGCCCGTCGTCGTCGTGCGCGGCGATACCGCGATGCTGCGGCGTCCGTGCGTTGCGATCGTCGGCGCGCGCAATGCATCAGCGATCGCGTGCCGCTTTGCGCGGCAGCTCGCCGCCGATCTGGCGGCGCGCGACGTGACGGTGATTAGCGGGCTGGCGCGCGGGGTCGACACCGCCGCGCATATCGGCGCGCTCGGCGGATCGACCGTTGGCGTCATCGCGAGCGGAATCGACATCGCCTTTCCGCCCGAAAACGCCGCGCTGCAGGAAAAGATCGCGAGCGACCAGTTGCTGATCGCCGAACAGCCGCCCGGAACCGAGCCGCTGGCACGTCATTTCCCGTCGCGCAACCGCATCATCGCCGGGGTCGCGCACGGAACGGTGGTGATCGAGGCGGCGCCCCGGTCGGGATCGCTGATCACCGCGCGCCGCGCCGGCGACTATGGACGCGAGGTGATGGCGGTGCCGGGCTCGCCGCTCGACCCGCGCGCGCAGGGCTGCAACCTGCTGATCCGCGAGGGCGCGACGCTGATCCAGACGGTCGACGATGTGCTCGAAGCGGTCGGGCCGATCGACGCGCGCATGGTCCGCGAACCGGTGCAGCGTTACGCCGCCGCGCCCGCGCCGGTGGACGCGGGCGAGGGCGAACGGCGGTCGCTGATCGACCTGCTCGGCCCGACGCCGGTCGCGGTCGATGAATTGGTGCGGCAGTCGGGACAGAATGCTTCGACGGTGCAGCTCGTCCTGCTCGAACTCGAGCTGGCGGGCCGGGTCGAGCGCCATGCCGGAGCGAAGATTTCTCTCATGTGACCCGGCGATCGGGAAATCATCCGTAGCGACGGCAGGCAGGATGCGGGCAAATGCATCCTGCCCCCGCATCGGGCGGGTGCAAGGCCAAATCCTTCTTGACGGGATAGCGAGGCACCAGCCACCCTTGCGCGCCTGAGAACGGGGCCGGGGGAATAAAATGCAATTCGATGCCAGCTTGGTCGCGCCGGTGGCGCGCGATACATTTGTCCACATCAAAGCGAATTGGCGGACGTTCGCGCTGATTTTTCTGGCGTCGACGACGGCGGGCGTTGGGATGGACCTCAGTCCAGCGCTCGGCGAAGCCGCGCTCCTCTACGTTTTCGCTTTCATGTTCTTCAACCTCTTCTTGCAAGCCTGCATCATCATCGCGGTCTTGAACAGCGGCGGGCAGATCGTTCCATCACGGAAATGGCGGATCGCTTCGCTGTTCGGCGTCGGGCTGGTGACCGGGCTCGGGATTGCGTTCGGACTGCTGGTGCTGGTCCTCCCCGGGATATTTTTCGCTGGCCGCTGGTTTCTCGCCGCCCCGGCGCTTTTCGCCGAAGATATATCGGTGTCCGAAGCGATCCAGGCGAGTTGGGATGCGACCGAGCAGCATTGGCTGGCGTGCTCGATCATCGCCGTGGTGATCTTCCTGTGCCAGGGGGTGCCGCTTGTCGCCGGCATGTATCTCGTCCCAGAGGGCGACATCACGCGCATTGGAACGCTGTTGGTCACAAATGCATTGTCGCAGGCCGCGTGGGTCTTTGGTATCGCCGCCGCCGCTACCATGTATCTGACCATCGGTCGCCGCACGACCCGCAGCGCCGAAATTTTCGGTTGACGCGGCGCCCGTCGGCGCCACCCTCACGCGTACGTACGTAAGGCACAGTCAGAACTAAAGGTTTTTCATGCAATTGGTAATTGTGGAATCGCCCGCCAAGGCGAAGACGATCGAGAAATATCTGGGGCGCGATTTCAAGGTGCTGGCGTCCTATGGCCATGTCCGCGACCTGCCGCCCAAGGACGGGTCGGTCGATCCCGACGACGGCTTCGCGATGCAGTGGCAGCTGTATCCCGACAAGACGAAGCGGATGAAGGAAATCCAGGATGCGGCAAAGACCGCCGACCGATTGATTCTCGCGACTGACCCTGATCGCGAGGGCGAAGCGATCAGCTGGCATGTGCAGGAATTGCTGCGCAGCAAAAAGGCGCTGCCCGCCGAGGTCGACCGCGTCACCTTCAACGCGATCACCAAGGATGCGGTGCTCACCGCGATGGCGCAGCCGCGCGCGCTCGACGACGATCTGATCGACGCCTATCGCGCCCGCCGCGCGCTCGATTATCTCGTCGGTTTTACGCTGTCGCCCGTGCTGTGGCGCAAGCTGCCCGGCGCCAAATCAGCGGGCCGCGTCCAGTCGGTTACGCTGCGCATGATCGTCGAACGCGAGCGCGAAATCGAAGCCTTTGTTGCGCAGCAATATTGGTCGATCACCGGCCTGTTCGAAATGTCGGGCACGCCATTCAAGGCGCGCCTTGCGCAATGGCGCGGCGACAAGATCGAGCGGCTGTCGATCACCAGCGAAGCCGATGCGCGCGCCGCCGAAGCCGATGTGAAGGCGGGGCATTTCACCGTCGATGCGGTTGAAACCAAGCCGCTCACGCGCAACCCGCCGCCGCCCTTCACGACGTCGACGCTGCAACAGGAGGCCGCGCGCAAGCTGGGCTTTTCCGCCAGCCACACGATGCGGGTCGCGCAAGGACTCTATGAGGACGGCGCGATCACTTACATGCGAACCGACGGCGTCCAGATGGACGGCGCCGCGATCAGCGCGGCGCGCGCCGCCATCGCGAACCGCTATGATGGCGGCTACGTCCCCGACAAACCGCGCCTCTATCAGACCAAGGCAAAAAATGCCCAGGAGGCGCACGAGGCGATCCGTCCAACCGACTTTTCAAAGGACAAGGCGGGCAGCGGCGATCATGCACGGCTGTACGAACTGATCTGGAAGCGCGCGATGGCGAGCCAGATGGCCTCGGCGCGGTTGGAGCGGACCAGCATCGACCTGACCGACGGCACCGGAAAAACGATGATGCGCGCCACCGGGCAGGTCATCAAATTCCCCGGTTTTCTTGCGCTGTATGACGAAGGCCGCGATGACAGCAGCGACGATGATGACGCACGTTTGCTGCCCGCAATGGCCAGGGGCGATGCACCCGCGAAGACGGGGGTCGAGGTCGAAAGCCACGAAACCCAGCCGCCGCCGCGCTATTCCGAAGCCAGCATGGTCAAGAAGATGGAAGAGCTGGGGATTGGGCGTCCATCGACCTGGGCGGCGATCCTGCAGGTTCTGAAGGATCGCGCCTATGTGACGGTCGAAAAGAATCGCTTCATTCCGGAAGAAAGCGGGCGGTTGCTGACGGCGTTCCTCGAACGTTTTTTTGCGCGCTATGTCGAATATGATTACACCGCCGGGCTCGAGGAAGAGCTCGACGACGTGTCGGGCGGCCGCGCACAGTGGCAGGCGGTGCTCGAACGCTTCTGGCGCGACTTCAAGCCGCGCACCGGCGAGGTGATGGAGCAGAAGCCGTCGGAGATTACCGCGGCGCTCGACGAATTCCTCGGCCCCTATCTCTTCCCCGACAAGGGCGACGGCAGCGACCCGCGCATCTGCCCCAATTGCGGCACCGGCAAGCTCGCGCTGCGCGGCGGCAAGTTCGGGCCGTTCATCGCGTGCAGCAATTATCCCGACTGCAAATATACGCGGAAATTTGCGCAGCCGGGCGGCAGTGACGGTGCCGATACCGGCCCCGAGACGATGGGCACCGACCCCGAGTCCGGGCTGGAGGTTACCAAGCGCAGCGGGCGTTTCGGTCCCTATATCCAGCTCGGCGACGGCAAGGAGGCAAAGCGCTCGTCGATCCCGAAGGATATCCCGGGCGAGGATTTCGATCTCGATTATGCGATCCGGCTCTTGAACCTGCCGCGCGAGGTCGGGGTGCACCCCGAAAGCGGCAAGCCGATCATGGCGGGGCTGGGGCGCTATGGCCCCTATCTGCTCCACGACGGCAAATATGCGAAGCTGACCGGCACCGCCGAAATCTTTGACATCGGCATGAACACCGCGGTCGTCCGCATCGCCGAAGCGGCAGCCGGCGGCGGGCGCGGGCGCACCAAGGCCGAACCGCTCAACACCTTCGGCCCGCATCCGACGAGCGGAGGCGAGATGAAGCTGATGGAAGGGCGCTTCGGTCCGTACGTCACCGACGGCACGACCAACGCGACGCTGCCCAAGAGCGCCGACCCCGCGACGCTGACGCTCGAAGAGGCGATCGCGCTGATCGACGCACGCGCGGCAAAGGGGCCGGCGAAGGGCAAGAAGAAAGCAGCGCCAAAGAAGGCTGCGGCGAAGAAGGCCCCAGCCAAGAAAGCGCCTGCAAAGAAGGCTCCGGCGAAGAAGAAGGCGGCCGAATAACGCCGGCGGAAAGGCATTCACCCCTTTATCTCGTCATTCCCGCGAAAGCGGAACCCAGCTGCAACGGTTGCTCGCTGGGTTCCCGCTTTCGCGGGAATGACGAATTTTTGGGGGACGTTACAGTCCGCGTTCCCGTCGCCGCCAAGCCGTGTTACGGTGGTCATCCGGGAGACTGTCCATGCGCCACCTGCTTGCCGCCGCCCTGATTACCATATTCTCGGTATTTTCGTTGCCCGCCGCGGCGCAGTCTTCCCGATATTTGATCTCCGCCCAGCCCATGACCGACGCGCCCCCGGGCGTGCAGGCGTGGCGCGTGCAATATTGGACCACCAACGGCAATGGCCAACGCTTCGCCGTCACCGGCATCGTTGCCGCCCCGATGGAGGCGATTCCGCCGCGTCCGCGCCGCGTGATCGCCTGGACCCACGGCGCCTGGGGCGTCGCCGGGAAATGCGCGCCCTCGCTCAGCCCGAATTTCTTCGCCGCCACCGCGGGGATCGATGCGGTGCGCAGCGGTTATGTCGTCGTCGCGCCCGATTATATCGGCCTTGCCAACCCGACGATGCATCCGTTCCTCGTCGGCCCGGACACAGCGCAGTCGGTCCTCGACGGCGTGCGTGCAGCGCGCGAAATCCCCGGCGCTGCTGCCGGCGCCGATTTTGCGGTCTGGGGTGAATCGCAGGGAGGCCATGCAGCGCTCTGGACCGCAATCGCCGCGCGTTCCTATGCCCCCGATTTGCGGCTCATCGCGACCGCAGCGGCCGCCCCGCCAACCGATCTCGCCGCCAATCTCCGCGAAGGCAGCGACAAGAATGCGCGTGCGCTGCTCTTGTCCTTCACGCTGCACAGCTGGTCGACGCTCTATGGCTTTTCGCTCGATTCCATCGCCAACCGCACGAACCAGGGCATCATTCATCGGCTCGCCGAGAATAATTGCGTGAGCTTCGACAAGAAGCCGAAGCTCGGCACCATCCTCGGCATCCTCACCATCGTCCGCGCAACGAAGAACAAGGATATCGCGCAGATCGAGCCCTTCGGCTCCTTCGCGCGCACCAACAGCGTCGATCCCGCGCGCGTGCCGGGGCCGCTGCTGATCGCGCAGAGCCGCAACGACACGATCGTCGCGCCGGCGGTCACGCGCAAGTTCGCCAAATCGGTCTGCCGGCGCGGAACGCCGCTGCGCTGGATCGACATGACGGGCGATCACGGGGCAAGCGCGCGCGAAAGTTCGCAGGAAACGATCGGCTGGATCACCTCGCGCTTCGATGGTAACCCGCCGCCGAACGACTGCCGGCGGATTTAACTCCTCTGTTCGTCATCCTCGCTGATGCGGGGATCAAGCTTCAGCGACCGCGAGAAAAAAGCGGGATTCCCGCATTCGCGGGAATGACGAGGAAAGGGTCAATCGACCCAATCAAGCCCCATGTCGCGATAGACGCCGCGGTCCTCGTCCCAGTTCGCCTTGACCTTGACGTGCAGGAACAGGTGGACCTTGCGGCCGAGCAACTCGGTCAGCTCGGCGCGCGACTTGCTGCCGATCTCCTTGATCCGCTCGCCCTTGTGGCCGAGGATGATCGCGCGCTGGTTGTCACGCGCGACAAGGATTTGCTGGTGGATTTCGGCGCTGCCGTCGGGGCGCGTCGTGAACTTCTCGGTCTCGACGGTCGACTGGTACGGCAGTTCCTCGTGGAGCTGGCGATAGAGCTGCTCGCGCGTGATTTCGGCCGCGAGCATACGCTCAGGCGCGTCGCTGACCTCGTCCTCGGGAAAATGCCAGTGGCCTTCGGGCATCAGCGCCGCCAGCGTCGCCTTGAGTTCGGGAACGCCGTCGCCCGTGCTCGCCGAGATGAAGAAGGTTTCGTCGAATTTGACGCGCTCGTTGAGCTGCGTCGCGATCGTCAGCAATTTGTCCTTCTTGGTCAGGTCGACCTTGTTGAGGACGAGGAACTTCTTCTCGGGCCGCCCCTCGATCCCTTGCAACACGCGCTCGGCGCGTTCGCCGAGCTTCGCCGCGGCGTCGATCATCACGAGGATCGCTTCGGCCTGGTCGAGGCTATTCCACGCCGCCGCGACCATCGCGCGGTCGAGCCGGCGCGTCGGGGCGAAGATACCCGGCGTGTCGATCAGCACGATCTGTGTCTCGCCGTCCATCGCAACGCCCATCAGGCGGGTGCGCGTCGTCTGCGCCTTCGGGCTGACGATCGCGACCTTCTGGCCGACGAGCGCGTTGACGATCGTCGATTTGCCCGCGTTGGGCGCGCCGACGACGGCGACAAATCCGCAACGGTGGGTCATAACTTCATTCCTTCGAGTTCGGCGAGCAAGGCCGCCGCCGCGGCTTTTTCGGCCGCTTGTTTTGAGGCGCCCTCGGCTTCGGCACGCGCGAGCTTGCCGATACTGACCGCGATGCGAAAGCGCGGCGCATGGTCGGGGCCTTCGCGCGCGATGATTTCATATTCGGGCGGGCGGCGTTTGCGCGCCAGCGCCCATTCCTGAAGCGCCGCCTTGGGATGCTTGGGTGCTTCCTGCTGGCCGTCGATCATATCATCCCAGTGGGTGAGGATGAAGCGGCGTGCGGCGTCGGCGCCCTGATCGAGATAGAGTGCGCCGATCAGCGCCTCGATCGCGTCGGCGGCGATATTGTCGCTATACCGTCCGCCATCGCTCCGCGCCTGCGCGCCAAAGCGGACGAGGTCGGTGAGCTTCAGCCGCTGCGCGATCGCGGCGCAGGTCGCGCCCGATGCCAGCACGTGCAGGCGCGACGACATCTCGCCCTCGCTCGCCGAGGGAAAGCGCGTGTAGAGCTCGGAGGCGATGACGAGCCCGAGCACGCGGTCGCCGAGGAATTCGAGCCGCTGATAATCGGCACGCCCGGTGCTGCCGTGCGTCAGCGCCAGATCGTAGAGCGCCGGGTCGTCCGGGGTGCAGCCGATGATCTCGGCGAGCGCCCCGGTGTTAAGCGGATCGTTCAAAAACCGTCCCCGATGCGGCCCCAGCGCGCGGCGGTGAACCAGCTGATCGGGTTGATCCAGCTCGCCGATCCGTCGGTCGAGAACATGCCGACCAGTGCGTGGCCGACCAGGTTTTCCTCGGGAACGAGGCCGATGCCCTGATTTTCCATCGCGGGGAAACGGCTGTCGGCGCTGCGGTCGCGGTTGTCGCCCATCAGGAACAGATGGCCCGCAGGCACGACGACAAGCGGGGTATTGTCCTCGGGGATCGTCGTGATGTCGAGGATGTTATAGCTTTTGCCGCTCGGCAGCGTTTCCTTGAACTGCTTGTAGCGGCACTGGCGCTGGCCGTCGGCGGCGACTTCCTCGAACTCGGGCGAATAGCAGGGCAGGGTGCCCGTCATGCGCGAGGCTTCGACCATGTTCGGCGTCACCGGAATGACGAAATCGGCGATGGCTTCGCGCTTCAGCGGCTTGCCGTTCAGCCAGACGATGCCCTCTTTCACCTGCACGCTGTCGCCGGGCAGGCCGATCACGCGCTTGATATAATCATTGTCGGCGACCGGCGGCGCCTTGAACACGACGACGTCGCCGCGTTCGGGGGTACGCGCGAAAATCCGGCCCGGGATCAGCGGCGCGCTGAACGGCAGGCTGTATTTCGAATAGCCATAAGCCATCTTGTTCACGAGCAGATAGTCGCCGATCAGCAGCCGCGGCTGCATCGATTCCGACGGGATGTTGAACGGCGACAGGAAAAAGCTGCGGAAAATCAGCACCGCGATCGCGAGCAGCGCGAGGAAGCGGACGGTGTCGACCGCCTCTTCCTTGGCGGACACCGGTGCCGGGGTCGGGGACGACGGCGCGGGTCCGGTCGGGGGCGTGACATCGGCGGTAAAGCTGGCTTGGGTCATGCCGCGCATTGGCGATGAATAGGTTGCCACGTCAAGCAAATATCGGTGGACGACACTGGCGCGCGGGTGGCCGTGGGCTTAGAGAAAGTCCGCGATTCACTCCCCCTTCGAGGACAATAGACGATGACAACCGCATCCGACGCCTGGCAGGCCCTTTCGAACTGGCAGCCGCAGAAGCTGACCGATCTGGTCGCCACCGACCCCGAAACGCGCCTGCAGGCGCTGGTGCGGAGCGTCGCCGACATCCGTTTCGACTTTGCCAAGACGCATCTCGATGCGGCGGCTGTCGATATTCTCTCGGGCCTCGCCGACGCACAGGATTTCGGGGGCCGGCGCAAGACGCTCTTCTCGGGCGGCATCGCCAATCCGACCGAAGACCGCGCCGCTGAGCATAGCGCCGAACGCGGCGACGGTGCGCCGGAGTCGGTCCACGCCGCGCAGGCGCTGCACCAGCGGATGCGGATGATGATCGACGCGATCGAGGCGGGTGCGTTCGGCGAGATCCGCCACCTGCTCCACATCGGCATCGGCGGATCGGCGCTCGGCCCCGATTTGCTCATCGACGCGCTCGGCCGCCACAGCGACCGTTATGACGTCGCGGTGGTGTCGAACGTCGACGGTGCCGCGCTCGACGAAGCCTTCGCCCGGTTCAGCCCCGAACATACTTTGGTCGCGGTCGCTTCGAAAACCTTCACGACGACCGAAACCCTGCTCAACGCGAATTCGGCGCTGCTCTGGCTCGAAGAAGCCGGGGTTACCGACCCGCTCGGCCGCTTCATCGCGCTGACCGCAAAGCCCGAACGCGCGATCGAGTGGGGCATCGACGAAACGCGCATCCTGCCGTTCAACGAAAGCGTCGGCGGGCGCTATTCGCTCTGGTCGTCGATCGGCTTTCCCGCCGCGCTCGCGCTCGGCTGGGACGCTTTTGCCGACCTGCTCGAGGGCGCTGCCGAGATGGATCGCCATTTCCGCCTTGCCGACGGCGCCGACAATATCTGCCTGCTCGCCGCCTTCGCCGACCAGATTTATGCGAACCGCCTCGGCTGCCAGACGCGCGCGGTCTTTGCCTATGACGAACGGCTGCGTCTGCTTCCCGACTATCTGCAACAGCTCGAAATGGAATCGAACGGCAAGTCGGTTACATTGGACGGCCAGCCCGTCGGCCGCGAAAGCGCGCCGATCACCTGGGGCGGGGTCGGCACCGACGCGCAGCATGCGGTGTTCCAGCTGCTGCATCAGGGCACGCACTTGACCCCGGTCGAGTTCGTCGTCGCGCGCGAGCCCGACCATCTGCTCGACGATGCGCATCACGAAACGCTCGTCGCGAACTGCATCGCACAGGGCGCGGCGTTGATGACGGGGCGCGCCAGCGAGGATGGCGCGCGCAACTATCCGGGCGACCGTCCGTCGACCACGATCCTGCTCGACCAGGTCACGCCGCGCAGCCTCGGCGCGCTGATCGCCTTCTACGAACATCGGGTGTTCGCCAATGCCGTGCTGCTCGGCATCAACCCGTTCGACCAGTTCGGGGTCGAGCTGGGCAAGGAAATGGCCAAGGGTCTTGCCGAAGGAACGGTCGAATTCGACGCCGCGACTCAGGCACTGATGAAGGCCGCGCGCTGCGAATAGCCCTCCGCTCCATCACCGTGACCGCAAAATTCGATTGGCATCGCATGCCGGGGTAACCACATAGGCCGCCGACGCGAATTACACGCGACCATAAGGATCAGGGGTTTTGAATGAGCGAGTTTGATTTCGACCTGTTTGTCATCGGCGCCGGGTCGGGCGGGGTTCGCGCCTCGCGCATCGCCGCGTCGCACGGCGCGCGCGTCGCGCTGGCGGAGGAGTATCGCGTCGGCGGCACCTGCGTCATCCGCGGCTGCGTGCCGAAGAAGCTGCTCGTTTACGGCGCGCATTTCGCCGAGGATCTGAAGGACGCGCGCCAATTCGGCTGGGACGTCCCCGACTGCAAGTTCGACTGGAACCGCCTCCGCGACAATGTGCTCGCCGAGGTCGATCGGCTCGAAGGCCTCTACGGCCAGACGCTCGACAACCATAAGGTCACGCTGTTCAAGACGCGCGCGACCGTGATCGGCCCGCAGAAGGTCCGCCTCGCCGACGGGCAGGAAATCAGCGCCGAACGCATCCTGATCGCGACCGGCGGCTGGCCGCACGTCCCCGAATTCCCGGGCAGCGAACATGCGATCACGTCGAACGAGGTCTTCCACCTCGAAACGCTGCCGAAGCGCGTCGTGATCGCGGGCGGCGGCTACATCGCCAACGAATTCGCCGGCATTTTCAACGAATTCGGCAGCAAGGTGACGATCGTCAACCGCGGCGACACGATCCTGCGCGGCTATGACGAGCAGATCCGCGACCGCTTGCTTCAGATCTCGATGACCAAGGGCATCGAGTTCAAGTTCAACGCGCCCTTCCAGTCGATCGAGAAGAATGACGACGGTTCGCTGACCGTCCATCTGGGGAATAGCGATCCGATCCAGGCCGACGCGGTGCTTGTCGCCGCGGGGCGCGTTCCGAACAGCAAGGGGCTCGGCCTCGAAGACATCGGCGTCGAACTCGACAAGGATGGCGCGATCAAGGTCGACGAGACGAACCAGTCGTCGGTGCCAAGCATCTTCGCCGTCGGCGACGTCACCAACCGCATCCAGCTGACGCCGGTGGCGATCCGCGAAGGGCAGGCGTTTGCGGACTCGGTGTTCGGCGGCAAGCCGACGATCGTCGACTATGCCAATGTCCCGAGCGCGGTGTTCAGCCATCCGCCGATCGGCGCGGTCGGGATGACCGAGGCCGAGGCGCGCAACAAGCTCGGCTCGATCCGCGTCTACACCAGCGATTTTCGCGCGATGAAGAATGTCCTCGCGGGCCGCAACGAGCGCGCGCTGTACAAGATGATCGTCAACGCCGCGACCGACCAGGTCGTCGGCCTGCACATGATCGGCCCTGATGCGCCGGAAATCCTGCAGGCGGCGGCAATCGCCGTGAAAGCAGGCCTGACCAAGGCCGATTTCGACGCCACCGTCGCGCTGCACCCGAGCATGGCCGAGGAATTGGTACTGCTGAAATAAGGTTTCGGCCCGCAACCCGCATGCGCTATCTTCCCTGCATAAGGAGCGAGGGGAGGGGCGCATGACGGGCACGGCATTGGTCACCGGGGGCAGCGGTTATATCGCGGGCTTCCTGATCCGGCAGCTGATCGAAAACGGCTGGACCGTCCACACGACCGTTCGCAGCCTGAAGCGCGAAGCCGAGGTTCGTGGCTGGCTGGGCGTCGACAACGGGAGGCTGCACTTCTTCGCCGCCGATCTCGAAAACGACGCTGGCTGGGCTGAGGCGATGGCAGGGTGCAGCCATGTCGCGCATGTCGCATCGCCCTTTCCGCTCGACGTGCCGAACCATGCCGACGAGCTAATTGTTCCGGCGCGCGAGGGCGCGCTCCGCGCATTGCGCTTCGCCAAAGCGGCAGGGGTCAAGCGGTTCGTCCTGACCTCATCGATGGCGGCGATCGCTTATGGTCATGGCAAGGGCCGCGACATCTATAGCGAAGCCGACTGGACCAATCTCGATAACCCCGAGGTCATGCCCTATCCGCGCTCGAAGACCGTCGCCGAACGCGCGGCGCGCGATTGGGCGAGGGCGGAGGGCGGCGGCATGGAGTTCGCCTCGGTCAATCCCGCCGCGGTGTTCGGGCCGTTGCTGTCGGACGACCTTTCGACCTCGATCGAGCTGGTGAAGCAATTGCTCGAGGGCAAGGTGCCGATGTGCCCCGACATCGGCTTCGGGATCATCGACGTCCGCGACGTCGCCGACCTTCACTATCGCGCGCTGACCGCGCCCGATATGCGCGATGAACGCTACGTCTGCTCGGGTCCATTCCTGAAGATGATCGATGTTGCGAACCTGCTCCGCGCGAACCTGGGCGAACAGGCGCGAAAAGTGCCGAAGCGGAAGATGCCCGACTGGCTGCTCAAGCTGCTCGCGCTGGTGCGTCCCGAACTCAAGCAGCTCGTCGCCGAACTCGGCAACGTCCGCGGCGGCGACAGCAGCCATGCGATGCAGACATTGGGATGGACGATGCGCCCGCCCGAGGAGGCGATCCTCGCGACCGCGCATAGTCTGATCGAGCGCGGGATCGTGAAGGTCTGAGAATCCCCCTCCCATTTATGGGAGGGGCTAGGGGAGGGCATGTCTGCCTCGCGCGAACTGTAACAGGCCCTCCCCCGACCCCTCCCGCAAGCGGGAGGGGAGAAGATCACCCGATCCGGTACGGCACCACGTCCCTGCGATCCGGATCGACCAAAATCGGCCGGTCGCTCGGCGGGAACGCACGCTGGTCACAATCGTCGCGCGGACAGATGCGGCACGACAGGCCGATGCGCGTTGCCGCCTGCGGCGCGGCGACATCGACCCCGTCGGCATAGACGAAATCGCCCGCATATTGCGCCTCGCAGCCGAGCGCGACGGCGTATCGGCGCGGGCTGCGCGCATAGCTGCCCGACGGCTTCACCAACCCCTTCGCCATCGACACATAGCGCAGGCCATCGGGCGTCTCGGCGAGCTGGAAGAGGATGCGGTCGGGGATCGCGGCGGCTTCGTGGACGATCCACAGCGGGCAGGCGCCGCCGAAGCGCGCGAACTGCAGCCGCGTCGCCGAATGCCGCTTGGTGATATTGCCCGCCATGTCGACGCGGCAGAAGAACATCGGGATGCCGCGCGCGCCGGGGCGCTGCAGCGTCGAAAGGCGGTGGCACGCCTGTTCGAAGCTGACGCCATATTGCATCCGTAGACGGTCGATATCGTGCCGCACCGCGCGCGCGCTGGCGCGAAAGGGCGTATAGGGCATCAGAACGGCGCCCGCGGCGTAGTTGGCAAGGCCGACATGGAGCAGTTGCCGCGCCGCCGCCGTGCGCAGCGGCGATGCTTCGACGACCGCCGCAATCTCGTTCACCAGCGCGAGCGCGGCGAGCTGGTGCGCGAGCTGGAAGCGCCGGCTTTCGGCGGGCAGCGACGGATCGATCACCAGATGCCGCATCGTGGCGTCGAAATCGCGCAGCGCCTGCGTCTGGCCGTAAACGATCGAAATGCCGAGCGCATCGCGCAGCCGGCGCTCGATCGTTTCGACGGGAGGCGAGGGATCGCGCCCGCGCAGCTGCCCCGCCAGCGCCTCCGCCGCGCGGTCGATGCTGTCGACATAATTGCCTGCGTCGTGGAACCAGTCGCGCACCTCTTCCCACGGCAGGCGGCTGCCCTCGGCGGTGCCGCCGGTCAGCGCTTCGTCGATGATCTGCAATCGCTGCCCCGCGCGGCGATAGGCGGCGTGGAGCGCGACGAACTGGTCGGCGAGCTGCGGCTGTTGCAGCGCGGCGCGTTCGAGCTGTTCGGGGGCGAGCGGCGACGCCGCGAAAAGCGGATCGGCGGCGGCTTCGCGAAGCGCCCCCGCGCGGCGGTCGCCGGCGTCCGCCGCGACCTCTTCCCACTCCAGCGGAAACAGCTTTTGCAGCCGGTCGAGCAGCGCCGGCGTCAGCGGGCGGTCATCATGCTCGATCTGGCTGAGGTAGGAAATGGAAATGCCGAGCCCGCCCGCAAAATCGGCCTGTTTGGCTCCCCGCGCGATGCGGAGTTCGCGGAGCTTTGCTCCGGCAAAAATGCGCTGCCGTGCCATCGAAATGCGCTCCATTGCGATGGGTGTCGAGCCGCCGCGGGGGTTTAGGGAGGGGTATTGCGACGTCTCGACACCCTTAAAACGAATGAGCGGACAATATACGGCTCTTTGCAAAGTATCAATTTACAACTTTGCAAATTCACATTTGCGTGGGCGGCGCAATCGGAGCAGACGACGCTCTTCCAAATCCAGTGGAGAGTCGCCTTGTCCGCCAATATCGCCGAAATGGAACGCCGCCGCGCCGCCGCCGCTCTGGGTGGCGGGCAAAAACGCATCGATGCACAGCACAGCAAGGGCAAGCTGACCGCGCGCGAACGGCTCGACGTGCTGCTCGACGAAGGCTCGTTCGAAGAGCTCGACACTTATGTGGAGCATAATTGCACCGATTTCGGCATGCAGGACCAGATCGTCCCGGGCGACGGCGTTGTTACGGGTTCGGGGACGATCAACGGCCGCCTCGTCTATGTCTTCAGCCAGGATTTCACCGTCTTCGGCGGCTCGCTTTCGGAGCGCCACGCCGAGAAGATCATGAAGGTGATGGACAATGCGATGAAGGTCGGCGCGCCCGTCATCGGCCTCAACGACAGCGGCGGCGCGCGCATCCAGGAGGGCGTCGCCTCGCTCGGCGGCTATGCCGAAGTGTTCCAGCGTAACGTACTCGCATCGGGCGTCGTGCCGCAGATCAGCCTGATCATGGGGCCGTGCGCGGGCGGCGCTGTCTATTCGCCCGCGATGACCGACTTCATCTTCATGGTGAAGGACAGCTCGTACATGTTCGTCACCGGCCCCGATGTCGTGAAGACCGTGACCAACGAGGTCGTGACGCAGGAAGAGCTCGGCGGCGCGATCACGCACACGACCAAAAGCTCGGTCGCCGACCTCGCGTTCGAGAATGACATCGAGGCGCTGCTCGCGGCGCGCGATTTCTTCGACTATCTGCCCGAGAACAACCGCAGCGGCGTGCCGGTGCGCCCGACGAGCGACCCCTATGACCGCGCCGAGGCGAGCCTCGACACGCTGATCCCGCCGAACGCGAACCAGCCGTACGATATGCACGAGCTGATCCGGAAGACCGTCGACGAGGGCGATTTCTTCGAGGTGCAGCCGGCGCACGCCGCGAACATCATCTGCGGCTTCGGACGCATCGAGGGGCGCACGATCGGCATCGTCGCGAACCAGCCGCTGGTGCTCGCGGGCGTGCTCGACATCAACTCGTCCAAGAAGGCCGCGCGTTTCGTTCGCTTCTGCGACGCCTTCGAAATCCCGATCATCACCTTCGTCGACGTCCCCGGCTTCCTGCCCGGGACCGCGCAGGAATATAATGGCATCATCAAGCATGGCGCGAAATTGCTCTTCGCCTATGCCGAGGCGACGGTGCCGAAGATCACGGTGATCACGCGCAAAGCCTATGGCGGTGCGTACGACGTGATGGCGTCGAAGCATCTGCGCGGCGATTTGAACTATGCTTGGCCGACCGCCGAGATCGCGGTGATGGGCGCCAAGGGCGCGGTCGAGATCATCTTCCGCAGCGACATCGGCGACCCCGAAAAGATCGCGCAGCGCACGAAGGAATATGAGGACCGTTTCGCGAACCCGTTTGTCGCGGCGTCGCGCGGCTATATCGACGAGGTCATTCACCCGCACAATACGCGCAAGCGGATCGCGCTGGGTCTGCGCAAGCTCCGGAACAAGCAACTCGAAAACCCGTGGAAGAAGCACGACAATATTCCGCTCTGATCGCGGGGGCGCGGATATTATCCGTGTGTGTGATGCCCGGCACATGAGAAATACCGGACTGGAGGCAAGGACGGGAGGCGGTTAGAAGATGGCCGCCATGTCCTTGATTCCGAAAGAGGTTTGAAGATGCGTAAATTCCTTCTTGGTGCTCTGATTGCTCCCGCCCTGCTGGCTTCGCCGGCGGCGTTTGCGTTCGACCCCGATACCCCTGTCGGCGAGCCGAAACCCGCTTTTCCGGTGACGTTGGACAGTGAAGAGAACAGCACGATCGGCCTCGCGTTCCGGACGGCTTTCGGGCTTCCGAAAGGGGCCGAAGCGACGGCCACGCGCGAGATTGACGGGCGAACTTACACATTCCGCCCCGCCGCCATCCACCTGCTGCCGAACCGGGTCGGCGTGCTGCTGAGCCTCGGCAGCCTTGACGAAGCCGGGCACAGCGAGGGCGGGATCAACGCGATCCATTATCTGCAGGGCGGCCCGTCGGGCTGGCAGCGCAAGGGCGAGTGGCTGAACCTCGGTGCGGTCGGCTCGGTCGGCAATGCGGCAACCGCGTGGGGCTTCAGCGACGCGCTCGGCAAGAATCCCTATCTCGTCACCTCGGGCGGCGGCGTGTGGCAGGGCTGCGCGATCAGCAGCGCGACGTTGACCGAGCTGGCACCCGATGCACCGGTCGATCGCGGCAGCTTCACCGACGGCATGAGCTCGGGGGCCGGTCTGAACCAGAAGGAGCAGAGCTTCGACGGGCAGATCACCGCAGCCGTTCCCGACAAGAGCTTTACCGTCACCTATACGGGGACACGCGCGATCAAGCAGCAATATGTGCTCAAGAACGGCAAGTACGAACTGGTCGGCAAGGACCAGATTCCGGGGTGTTAAGGCGGATCTGAGGATAGGAAAATGGCGAAATATCACGCATTGATCGAATGGGAAGCGTCGGCCACCGACGATGTTCCGGGCGGCAAATACGGCCGCGGCCATCGTTGGACGTTCGATGAGAATGTGAGCGTTCCGGCGTCGTCGTCGAAGCATGTCGTGCCGCTGCCCTGGTCGGTCGAAGCCGCGGTCGACCCCGAAGAGGCGCTGGTCGCCTCCGCGTCGAGCTGTCATATGCTGACCTTCCTCTATCTCGCGGCCAAGGCGGGTTATGCCGTTCAATCCTATCGCGATGCCGCGGTGGGCACGATGGCGAAAGGCGATGACGGGCGCGTCCAGATAACCGGGGTCGAGCTTTCCCCCGATATCGAATGGCAGGGCGCGGCGCCCGACGCCGCAACGCTCGAACGCCTGCACCACGACGCGCATGACCAATGCTTTATCGCCAACAGCGTCAAATTCCCGATCGAGGTGGTGACATGAAACTCGGCCGCCTCAACCATGTCGGCGTCGCGACGCCGTCGATCGCCGACAGCATCGTCTTTTACCGCGACGTGATGGGCGCGACGCAGATCCATGAGCCGTTCGACCTGCCCGATCAGGGCGTCAAAGTGTGCTTCGTCGATACGCCCACCGACAGCGGCCTCAACGGCACACAAATCGAGCTGATCGAACCATTGCCGGGCAATGCGTCGATCGCGGCTTTCCTGCAAAAGAACCCAGCAGGAGGCCAGCATCATCTGTGTTACGAAGTGCCCGACATCCACGCCGCCAAGGCCGAGTTCGAGGGACAAGGCAAGCGCGTCCTCGGCGAACCGCGGATCGGGGCGCACGGGACGCTGATCTTCTTCGTCCACCCCAAGGATATGGGCGGGGTGCTGACCGAGATTATGGAGACGCCGAAGGAAGCGCATTGAACATTCTCCTCTCCCCTTGCGGGAGAGGAAAGTGAAGGTTGGGGACGTGTCCCCTACCGGAACTTGGAGAGGGGCGGGTTGCGAGCCGGTGGCTCACGCCCCCTCTCCCAGCTTCGACTAGGCGGCTGGCCGCCAAGTCTTCGCAACCCTCTCCCGCAAGGGGAGAGGGGGTTAGGGACAAGAGACTGCATATGACCGACAAGCCAACGCTGGGCCAATGGACCGCCGCCGCCGACAAGGAAGTGAAGGGCAAGGATCTCACCTGGGCGACGCCCGAGGGCATCGACGTCAAGCCGCTTTACACCGCCGAGGACGTCCAGACCGATCCCGGCCTGCCCGGTTTCGCGCCCTTCACGCGCGGCGTGCGCGCGTCGATGTATGCGGGCCGCCCGTGGACGATCCGGCAGTACGCGGGCTTCTCGACCGCCGAGGAATCGAACGCCTTCTATCGCCGCAACCTCGCCGCGGGACAGAAGGGCCTATCGGTCGCTTTCGACCTCGCGACGCACCGCGGCTATGACAGCGACCACCCGCGCGTCGTCGGCGACGTCGGCAAGGCGGGCGTCGCGATCGACAGCGTCGAGGATATGAAGATCCTCTTCGACGGCATTCCGCTCGATCAGATGTCGGTCAGCATGACGATGAACGGCGCGGTGATCCCGATCCTTGCCTTCTTCATCGTCGCGGGCGAGGAGCAGGGCGTCGATCGCAAGCTGCTCGACGGGACGATCCAGAACGACATCCTCAAGGAGTTCATGGTCCGCAACACCTATATCTACCCACCCGAGCCGAGCATGCGGATCATCTCGGACATCTTCGGCTACACCAGCCGCGAGATGCCCAAGTTCAACAGCATCTCCATCAGCGGCTACCACATGCAGGAAGCCGGCGCGACGCAGGTGCAGGAGCTTGCCTTCACCATCGCCGACGGCGCCGAATATGTGCGTTACGGCGTCGCGAGCGGCCTCGATATCGACAAGTTCGCGGGACGCCTGTCCTTCTTCTTCGCGATCGGCATGAACTTCTTCATGGAGATCGCGAAGCTCCGCGCCGCGCGCGTGCTCTGGCACCGCGTGATGACCAACCTTGGCGCCAAGGACGAGCGTAGCAAGATGCTGCGCACCCACTGTCAGACCTCGGGAGTCTCGCTCACCGAGCAGGATCCGTACAACAACGTCATGCGCACGACGATCGAGGCGATGGCGGCGATGCTCGGCGGCACGCAGTCGCTCCACACCAACGCGCTCGACGAGGCGATCGCGTTGCCCACCGACTTCTCGGCCCGCATCGCGCGCAACACCCAGATCGTCATCCAGGAAGAGACGGGGATGACCAAGGTCGTCGATCCGCTCGGCGGCTCCTATTATGTCGAGGCGCTGACGCAGGAGCTGGTCGACAAGGCGTGGGAGATTATCGAACGCGTCGAGAAGGAAGGCGGCATGGCGAAGGCTGTCGCCGCGGGCTGGCCCAAGGCGATGATCGAGACCGCCGCTGCCGCCCGTCAGGCACGTGTCGACCGCGGCGACGATGTCATCGTCGGGGTGAATAAATATCGCCTGAAGGATGAGGATCTGCTCGAAACACTCGAGGTCGATAACGCCAGGGTGCGCGAAGGGCAGATCGCGCGCATCAACCGCATCAAGGCAAGCCGCGACGAAGCGGCATGCGCCGCCGCACTGAAGGCGCTCCGCGACGGCGCCGCGCGGCCTTCGAGCATCGAGAACAATCTCCTCGCACTCGCGGTCGAAGCCGCCCGCGCCCGCGCGACGCTCGGCGAAATCTCGTCGGCGATGGAGGAAAGCTTCAACCGCTACGGCACCCAGCCGACCCCGGTGAAGGGCGTCTATGCCGCACCCTATGAAGGCGACGACCGCTGGCAGCAGGTGCTCGACGGCGTGAAGGCGGTCGAGCGCCGCATGGGCCGCAAACCCAAATTGCTCGTCGCCAAAATGGGGCAGGACGGCCACGATCGGGGCGCGAACGTCATCGCCTCGGCATTCGGCGATATGGGCTTCGACGTCGTATCGGGCCCGCTGTTCCAGACTCCCGACGAGACCGTCGTGCTCGCGCTCGACAGCGGCGTCGACGTGGTCGGCGCGTCGAGCCTCGCGGCGGGGCACAAGACCCTGATCCCCGAACTGATCGGCAAGCTCAAGGAGGCCGGACGCGGCGATATCAAGGTCATCGCTGGCGGCGTCATCCCGCCGCAGGACTATCAATATCTGCGCGACGCGGGCGTGCAGGGCATCTATGGCCCCGGCTCGAACGTGGTCGAATGTGCCGCCGACGTGCTGCGCCTGCTCGGCCACAATATGCCGCCGCTGGAGGATGCCGCTTGAACAATTCGCTTCGCCTGATGATTGCCGGGTTCGGCACCGTCGCGGCGATTGCTGCGCACGCCGAGCCTGCGAGCCGCCCGAGCGAATATCGCAAGGGTGTCGCGGTCGAGTTCATCTACCGGCAGCAGATCGACGACGTCTATTTCACCGACTGGAACGGCCGCCTCGAAAAGAGCGACGGCCCCTGGCGCGACATCTATTTCGAGACGAGCGACAAATATGTGAACAAGGGGCTGATCCGCCTCAACTGCGACGATCCCGAAGCCGATATCGACTTCACCCTCTACGGCGTCGGCGAATATGGCGGCGCCGAAACCGGGCGGCAGGTGACGGTCAGCTACGGCGACCGCCGTCCATGGGCCGACGGCAATTATCAGGACATGTTCGGCGAAACGCCGACGATCGAATTCTATGGCGCCGCGCTCGAGCGCTTTTGCAAGTAACAACAAAGGGTCGAAATCCATGAACCTCTCCCAAGCTGCCCCGCAAGACGATCAGCCGCGCACCGACTGGACGCGCGAAGAAATCGCCGAGCTGTTCGACCTGCCGTTCGACGAACTGATGTGGGAGGCGCAGGGCGTCCACCGCCGCCATCATGCGCGCGGCGAGGTCCAGCTTTGCACCTTGCTCAGCATCAAGACCGGCGGCTGCGTCGAGGATTGCGGCTATTGCTCGCAGTCGAAGAGCGCCGACAGCGGATTGAAGGCGACCAAGCTGATGGACGTCCGCGCGGTGCTGCAAGCCGCGGCGCAGGCGAAGGATTCGGGATCGAAGCGTTTCTGCATGGGCGCCGCCTGGCGCAACCCCAAAGAGCGCGACATGCCCGCGATCGTCGAGATGGTCGAAGGCGTGCGCCAGATGGGTATGGAAACCTGCATGACCTTGGGGATGCTCAGCAAGGAGCAGGCGCAGACGCTCGCGGTCGCGGGGCTCGACTATTACAACCACAATATCGACACGAGCCCCGAGAATTACGAGAATATCATCTCGACGCGGACGTTTCAGGACCGCCTCGATACGCTGGAAGAGGTCCGCAACGCGGGGATCAACGTCTGCTCGGGCGGGATCGTCGGGCTGGGCGAAACGCGTAGCGACCGCGTCGGCTTCATCCACGCGCTCGCGACGCTCGAACGCCATCCCGAAAGCGTGCCGGTCAACGCGCTGGTTCCCGTGAAGGGCACCGTGCTCGGCGATATGCTCGCCGACACCCCGCTCGCGAAGATCGACGACATCGAGTTCGTCCGCACGATCGCGGTCGCGCGCATCACGATGCCGAAATCGATGGTCCGCCTGTCGGCGGGGCGCGAGAGCATGTCGGAGGCGACGCAGGCGCTCTGCTTCATGGCGGGCGCGAACAGCATCTTCACCGGCGACAAGCTGCTGACCACCGGCAACCGCGGCGACAATGCCGACGCGGCGCTGTTCGCGAAGCTGGGGCTGCGCCCGATGGAGAGCGAAGAGCCGATGCGCGCGCAGATGGAAGCGGCGGAATGATCCTTTCCACCCTTTTGGCGTTGGCAGCGGCCACACAGGACCCCGAGATCGATTGCGACAATGCGATGGCGCAGTTCGAGCTCAACGCCTGCGCCTATAAGGAGTTCGAGCGCGCCGACGCTGCGATGAACGCCCAGTGGAAGGTGACGGCGGCGCGTATGAAGGCAATCGACGCCGACTTCGACCGTACTCAGGACAACCGCCCCGCCTATTTCGACACGCTGCTCGCCGCGCAGCGCGCGTGGCTGACGTACCGCGACAAGCAATGCGCCAGCGAGGGCTACACGATGCGTGGCGGTTCGGCCGAGCCGATGGTGATCAGCGGTTGCCAGGCGCAGCTTACCGAGGCGCGCACGAAACAACTCAAAGATTTGATTGAGGAATATTGAAGGCCATGTTCAAGAAAATCCTGATCGCCAATCGCGGCGAAATCGCCTGCCGCGTCATCAAGACCGCGCGCCGCATGGGCATCGCGACCGTCGCCGTCTATTCGGACGCCGACGCGCGCGCGCCCTTCGTGCAGATGGCTGACGAGGCGGTGCATATCGGCGCTTCGCCCGCATCCGAATCCTATCTGATCGCCGACAAGATCATCGCCGCGTGCAAGCAAACCGGCGCCGAGGCGGTGCATCCGGGCTATGGTTTCCTCTCCGAGCGCACCAGCTTTGCCGAGGCGCTCGCGAAGGAAAATATCGCCTTCATCGGTCCGCCCGTGAACGCGATCGCCGCGATGGGCGACAAGATCGAGTCGAAGAAGCTCGCGAAGGAAGCCGGCGTCAACGTCGTCCCCGGTTTCGTCGGCGAGATCGACGATACAGAGCATGCCGTGCGCATCTCGAACGAAATCGGCTATCCGGTGATGATGAAAGCCAGCGCCGGCGGCGGCGGCAAGGGCATGCGCCTCGCCTATGACGAAAAGGACGTCCGCGAAGGCTTCGAGGCGACCAAGCGCGAGGGCCTGAACAGCTTCGGCGACGACCGCGTCTTCATCGAGAAATTCATCCTCAACCCGCGCCATATCGAGATCCAGATCCTCGGCGACCAGCACGGCAATGTCCTCTACCTCAACGAGCGCGAATGCAGCATCCAGCGCCGCCACCAGAAGGTCGTCGAAGAGGCGCCGTCGCCCTTCGTCACCGAAAAGATGCGCAAGGCGATGGGCGAGCAGTGCGTCGCGCTGTCGAAGGCCGTCGGCTATTATAGCGCGGGTACGGTCGAACTGATCGTCAGTGGCGCCGATCCGACGGGCGAGAGCTTCTATTTTCTCGAAATGAACACGCGCCTGCAGGTCGAGCATCCGGTGACAGAAGCGATCACCGGCATCGACCTCGTCGAGCAGATGATCCGCGTCGCCGCGGGCGAAAAGCTTGAGATGACGCAGGACGACATCAAGATCGACGGCTGGGCGATCGAGAACCGCGTCTATGCGGAAGATCCCTATCGCGGCTTTCTGCCCTCGACCGGGCGCCTCGTGCGCTACCGCACCCCCGTTCCGGCGTGGGAAGGCGACGAGCGCGGCGTCGACGGCGTGCGCGTCGATGCCGGGGTCGAGGAGGGCGGCGAAGTGTCGATCTTCTACGACCCGATGATCGCCAAGCTGGTGACGTGGGGGAAGACGCGCGACGAGGCCGCCGACCTGCAGATCGCGGCGCTCGACCGGTTCGAACTCGAAGGTCTCGGGCATAATATCGATTTCGTCTCGGCGATCATGCAGCACCCGCGCTTCCGCTCGGGCGAGCTGACGACGGGCTTCATCGCCGAGGAATATCCCGAAGGCTTCCACGGCGCGCCGACCGATGCGACGATCACGCGCGCGCTCGCGGCGATCGCGGGCTTCATGGCGAGCGCCGAAGCCGATCGCGCGCGCCGCACCGACGGCCAGCTCGGCGACCGGCTCGAGCCGCCCGCGAAATGGCAGGTGTCGATCGACGGCGCGCCGCACAAGGTCAAGGTCGGCGAGAAGCATATCAAGGTCGAAGGCGACCGGATCGACATCGCGCTCGAATATACGCCCGGCGACCGGCTGGTGGTCGCCGAGATCGACGATAGCGAACTCGCGGTGAAGGTCGCGAAGACGCGCACCGGCTGGCGCATGACGACGCGCGGGCATATCCACGACGTCCGCGTGTTGCCTTGGCATATCGCGCCGCTCACCGCGCATATGATCGAAAAGATCCCGCCCGATCTGTCGAAATTCCTCATCTGTCCGATGCCGGGGCTGCTCGTGACGCTGCACGTCGGCGAGGGCGACAAGGTCGAGGCGGGCCAGCCGCTCGCGACGGTCGAGGCGATGAAGATGGAGAATATCCTTCGCGCCGAAAAATCGGGCACGGTAAAGACGGTCAACGCCGCGCAGGGCGACAGCCTCGCGGTCGACGCGGTGATTTTGGAGATGGAATAACCACTTTCGTCATTCCCGCGAAGGCGGGAATCCAGCTAAAGCACGGATAAGCTGGATTCTCGCCTGCGCGGGAATGACGGAGGTTTGGAATGCACGTAAATCACAATGCGGGTGCGAGCGCCGCAAATGAAATCACCTTCGACGATTTCCTCCGCGTCGACATCCGCATCGGCACGATCGTCGAGGCCGACCCCTTCCCCGAGGCGCGCAAGCCCGCGTTCAAGCTGAAGATCGATTTCGGGCCCGCAATCGGAGTGAAGAAGAGCAGCGCGCAGATCGTCGACCGCTATGCGCTGGAAGAGCTTGCGGGGCGGCAGGTCGCCGCCGTCGTAAACTTCCCGCCGCGTCAGATCGGCAAGTTCATGTCCGAAGTACTGACGCTCGGCTTCGCCGATGAGGAAGGCGCGGTGATCCTGTTCGCGCCCGACCGCCCCGTTCCGAACGGGTCGCGCCTCTTCTGATCGTCTCGCCTGTTGCTCAGCCCCATTTCGCCGCTAGGCTGGTGCAAAGAAACAGGGGAGAGGGACGATGAACCCACTGAAAGCCGCCTTCCTTGCGGCTGCTTGCGCGATGCTGCTGCCCGTATCGGCGGCGGCCGAGGCCGAACCGCGGCGCGAATATGATGTCCAGCTGACCCGCGACCTCGTCTACGGCCGCGCCCCGATAGACGCCTCGAAGGCTCGGCCGCGCGACCGCGACCTGCTCGTCGATGTCTATCGCCCCGTCGCCGACGGCAAGCCGCTCACGAACCGCCCCGCGGTGATCATGGCGTTCGGCGGTGCCTTCCATCGCGGCGACAAGGGCGAGGAACGCTTTACAGAGGATGGCGCGCAGGACAGTTCGATGGCCGATTATTGCCGCCGCTTCGCGCGCGATGGCTATGCCTGCTTTTCGATCGATTATCGGCTGACGCCGGAGGACCCCGGCCTCGCGAAACCCGTCGACGAAAAGAAGCTCGTCCCGAAGTCGGTGAACCTGTCACCCGCCGCCACCGCGCGCATCGAAATCGTGCGCCAACGGATGGGCTTGCCGCCGCTTGACGATCAGGCGCGCGACCAATATTGGCGCAGCATCCTCGCCGCCGCCGAGGATATGGCGATGGCAACCGAATTTGTCCGCAGTCACGCTGGCAAGTACGGCGTCGATGCCGACCGCATCGCGCTTGGCGGCTTTTCGGCGGGCGCGATCACCGCGCTCAACACGGCTTATGGCATCGGCGTTCCGGTCAAGGCGGTGTTCGCGCTGTCGGGCGCCGTTGGCGGCTATAACCCGTCCCAAACCGTCCAGCCGGACATGCCGCCGGCGCTTTTCTTCGTCGGTCAGAACGATCTGGAGGGCATCCAGGCGGGAACGCGCTTCGCGGTCAAGGCGCTGACCGACAAGGGTATCGCCGCCGAGACCGCGTGGGTGCCGGGCTTCGGCCACTTCTATCCGATGGGCGCGGTCAGCCTGGGCAGCGACGTCAGCCGCACCCCGATCGAGACCCGCATCCTCGCGTTTCTGGAGGCCAGGCTGGGCAACAAGCCACGCGAATAGCCAACCGGCGAACGACCGGCTAGGCTGGGCGCGGGAAACAGGGGAGAGGGACCATGACTTTACCGGTAACCGCGTTCGTGGCCGCCATTTGCGCGCTGCTGCTGCTTGCGACTGCGATCGATACGGTGCGCCAGCGGCTGCGCCTGAAAGCCGCGTTCGGCGATCACGGCGACGCGAAGCTCATCAGCGCCAGCCGCAGCCACGGCAATCTGGCCGAATATGCGCCGATCACCATCATCCTGCTTGGCTTGCTGGAGACGGCGCGCGCCAATCATATGGCGCTTATGGTCATCGGCGCGATTTTCCTCGTCGGCCGCGTCGCGCATGTGATCGGGCTCTATACGCCGTCCGAACCGGGGAAGGCGCCGCTGGGGCGCCAGGTCGGCGTCGCTGCGACCTTTGGCACATTGCTCATACTCGGCCTCTGGACGTTGTGGATGCTGGCGACGACGAACCTTTAGTCGATCAGCGCCACCGCCCTGATCCATCCCGCGCTCGCGCGTTCGATCTTCACCGGAAAGCAGCTGAAGGTGAAGCCCGTCGCGGGGATCGCGGCGAGGTTGGTCAGCTTCTCGATCTGGTAATAGGGCCGGATGCGCCCCGCCTTATGGCCTTCCCAGATAATCGACGGATCGCGCGTTTCGGCCCAGCGCCGCGCGGTGTGGCTGAACGGCGCATCCCAACTCCACGCATCGGTACCGACGACCTGCACGCCGCGTGTCGTCAGGTACAGCGTCGCCTCGGCGCCCATACCGCAGCCCTGATCGGTGAAATTGTCGGTGCCATAGACTGCCCCCGACTGGACGAGCACGATGTCGAACGGCTTGAGATCGTGCCCGATCCGCGCCAGCTCGGCCTCGACCTCGCCGCCGCTCACGACATGGCCGTGCGGCCGATCCGAAAAATCGAGTTTCACCCCGGGACGGAAGAAGAGGTCGAGCGGCGCTTCGTCAATCGACGGGGCGGGCGACGCGCCGCTGTCGGTCGTCGAATGATAATGCCAGGGCGCGTCCATATGCGTGCCGTTGTGCGTGCTCAGCGACAGCATCTCGACCGCCCAGCCTTCGCCATCGGGCAAATCCTCTCGGGTCAGCCCGGGGAAGAACATCGCGATCTGCTCCCACGTATTTTCGTGAGTCATATAGGTGATGTTGGGGCGCATCACCGGCGGGTCGGACACGACGTCATTGGTGATCGGTATCGAAAGGTCGATGAACTGCATCACCGCATCCTGCCACCGGAATGACGCTACGCCAAGAAGGCTTGCGCGGCGGCGCTTGCCCGGTAGAGAAGGGCGAAAGCCCCATGCAATACGGGGTGGGGGAGAGCCTGATGACCGAGAGTGCCGCCGCCGGACCCGGCGCCGTTTACGAACCGACCGCGAAGGACATCCGCATGGTCATCGCCGCCTCGTCGGCGGGCACGGTGTTCGAATGGTATGATTTCTTCATCTACGGCACGCTCGCGGCGATCATCGGCAAGGCTTTCTTTCCCAGCGACAATGCGACGCTTGAAACGCTGCTCGTCTGGGCGGGGTTCGCGGTCGGTTTCGGTTTCCGTCCGCTCGGCGCCGTCCTCTTCGGTTTCCTTGGCGACCGCCTCGGACGCAAATACACCTTCCTCGTCACCGTCACGCTGATGGGCATCGCGACCGCGGGCGTCGGGATGATCCCGTCGGCCGCCACCATCGGCATCGCCGCGCCGATCATCGTCATCCTGCTCCGCGTGCTGCAAGGGCTCGCGCTCGGCGGCGAATATGGCGGTGCGGCGGTCTATGTCGCCGAACATTCGCCGCCCGGAAAGCGCGGTTTCTACACCAGCTTCATCCAGGCAAGCGTCGTTGGCGGGTTCGTGCTCAGCTTGATCGTCGTGCTCGGCTGCAAGGCGCTGATGCCCGACGCCATCTGGGAAAGCTGGGGCTGGCGCGTGCCCTTCCTCCTCTCGATCATCCTGCTTGTCATTTCGCTCTGGATGCGCCTCAAACTGTCCGAAAGCCCGGTGTTCCAGGCGATGAAGCAGGAAGGCGAGCTGGCGAAAAATCCGCTGAAGGAAAGCTTCACCTACCCCGGCAACCCGCGCCGCATCTTCATCGCGCTGTTCGGCATCGCGGCGGGGCTGACGGTGATCTGGTACACCGCGATGTTCTCGGGCCTGTCGTTCCTCAAAGGGCCGATGAAGGTCGAGGACACCGCCGCCGAAATCATCGTCGGCTGCGCCGCCGCGGTCGGCATGGGCTTCTTCATCTGGGCGGGGCGCCTCTCCGATCGCATCGGGCGCAAGAAACCGATCGTCTGGGGTTATGGCGTTACGCTGGTGCTGCTGTTCCCGCTGTTTTGGCTGATGGGCAGCGTCGCCAACCCCGCGCTGTCTACTGCCGCCGAACGCGCGCCGGTGACCGTCACCGGGTCGCAGTGCAGCTTCGACCCGTTCGCGCAGAAACAGGAAACGGCATGCGGCCGCACACTTGGCGAACTGACGAAACTAGGCGTCCCCTATACCGTCGCGCAGACCGATAGCGGCTTCGACAGCGTCAAGATCCGCATCGGCGACCGCGAAGTCGCGAGCGAAGATCCCGCGCTTCTGCAGCCCGCGCTAGAGGCGATGGGTTATGACTTCGCCAAGCAGATCCCGAGCATCGCCAGCATCGCCGTGATCTTCCTCGCCTTGCTCGGCCTCAGCGCGCTGTCGGGTTTCACCTATGGCCCCGTCGCGGCGCTGCTGTCCGAAATGTTCCCGCCGCACGTCCGCTACTCGTCGCTGTCGATCCCATACCATCTCGGCACCGGATATTTCGGCGGCTTTCTGCCGCTGATCGCGAGCTTCATCATCGCGAAGACCGGCAATGCCTATTCGGGCCTGTGGTACACCTGGGGCGTCGTGCTCGTCGCTTTTCTCGTCACCGCCTTCATGCTCAAGGACCCGGTCGAGGGGCAGTGGGACAAGCCGGCAGCCCGCTGATCACCCCATTGGCGCAGCCCGCGAAGCTGTATAGGGGCGAGGCATGATCCACGTCCCATCGCCGCTCCGCCTCCGTCTCGACAGCAATGCCCTCATCGCCAACTGGCGCTGGCTGGCCGGCCAGAGCGGCGGCGCGGCGTGCGGCGCCGCGATCAAGGCCGACGGCTACAGCCTTGGCGCGCGGGCCGTAATGCAGCACCTCACCGCTGCGGGCTGCCGAGACTTTTTCGTCGCGACCTGGGCCGAGGCGGCGGCATTGATGCCCTTGCCCGAAGGCGTATCGCTGTCGGTGCTGCACGGCGTCGGGGCGAGCGACATGGTCGCGGCGCGCACCCTCCCGGTGCGCCCCGTGCTGAACAGCGTCGAACAGGCCGCGCGCTGGCGCGAAGCGGGCGAGGGACGTCCGTGCGATGTGATGGTCGATACAGGAATGAACCGCCTCGGCCTGCGCATCGACGAGGCGCTGGGCGGCGCGCTCGACGGGCTTGCCATCGAAACGCTGCTCAGCCATCTGGCGTCGGCCGATGAGGACAGCGACCAGAATGCGCGGCAACTCGCGGCATTCCAGGCCATTCGGGAAGCTGTTCCCGCGCGGCGATACAGCCTCGCCAACAGCGCGGGCATCTGCCTGGGCTCCGACTATGCGTTCGACCTGACGCGTCCCGGCATCGCGCTTTACGGCGGAACGCCGCGCGGCGAAGCGCAGGGTCATATTCGCCAGGTCGTTTATCCCGAGACGCGCGTGCTGCAGCTACGCACGGTGCGCAAGGGCGAAGCGGTGGGCTATGGCGCGACCTGGACCGCGCCGCGCGACAGCCGGGTCGCGGTCGCCAATATGGGCTACGCCGACGGCTATCTGCGTTGTCACGCCGGGGCGGGCGGCGGTGCGTCATGGCAAGGAAATGCGCTGCCGCTGATCGGCCGCGTTTCGATGGACCTCATCGCCTTTGATGCCAGCGACGCCGGCGCGATCGGCGAGGGCGACTGGCTTGCGCTCGATTACGACCTGCCATCGGCGGCCGCGCGCAGCGGCTTGTCGCAATATGAGTTGCTGACCGGTCTTGGCATCCGGTTCGCGAGGCTGTGGAGCTAGCTCCCCCAACCGCGCGGCTCTTCGCGCCGCACAGCGATATCGTTAAGGCATAGCCGCATCGCGCAACGGACCGTTGGCGCGGCGCGCTGCATTCCGTCCTGCCTAAAAAATGGGGGACGAGAGCAAGCTCTCGTCCCCCGAATTCTGCGACAGGTTGAGCGATCAGAAGCGAGCGCGGGCACCTGCATAGAAGCTGCGGCCACGGAAGCCGTAGATCGCGCTACCCGCGCCCGTTGCGGTCGAACCGTACGGCGGCATCTTGTCGAGGACGTTGTCGACACCAGCATAGAAGTTGATGTTCGGACCGCCCGACGACTTGTTGACGTCCCATTCGAAACGCAGATCGTGGTAGAAGACGCGCGGGTATTTATCGACATCGGCATAGTCGATGTTCGCCGGCGGAAGGCCGTTCAGTTCGTTCAGGTTCTCATAGGTGTCGAGGTACATCGGCCCGATGTAGCGCATCCGGTATCCGAAGGTGAACGGACCGACGCCCAGGTCGACGTCCCAGCGGAACTCGTCCTTCGGATCGCCCAGTTCGCCGAGAAGACGGTTCTCGAAGTCCGGGTTCACCGAGTCCTGAAAGTTGCTGATCGTCAGATTGTGCGTGTAGATCAGGTTCGTGTTCAGGCTGACATCGTCGGTCAGGGCCGTGCGATAGGCCAGGTTGACGTCGATACCCTCGCGCTTGCGGCGGGCGAAGTTCAACGGCGCCACGATCAGCGAGTTGGTCACAATACGACCCGGCTGATCGCCATTGACCGGAGCATTGGTCAGGTTGCGGCTGAACTGACGGCAGAACACATTGTCGAGCGACGCCGAGTCATAGCAGCTGTTGAGGATCTGCTGCGCCGTCAGCGACGTGATGATGCCGTCCACCGTGATGTCGTAATAGTCGACCGACAGGTTCAGACCCGGGATGAAGCGGGGCTGGATCACCACGCCATAGGTGTAGGAATCCGAGGTTTCCGCGACCAGGTTCGGGTTGCTGCCGCTGACGATGCCGAGCGACTGGTTGACGTCGGTGAGCAGGCCGAGCTGCGCGCCCAGAGCGGCCGTGCAGTTGGTGTTACGGATGCCCGTACCGCGCTGCCCCGGGTTGCAGGGATCGGTGATCGTCTGGAAGTTCGGAACCAGCGGGAATGCCGTTTCCGAAACGTTCGGGGCGCGAACCGCGCGGCTGTAGTTGGCGCGGAAGCGGACATCCTCGATCGGCGCATAGTCGATGCCGGCGTTGTACGAATAGACCGTGCCGACATTGCCCTGATACTTCGCGACACGACCCGCGCCGCTGATCGTCAGTTCATAGGCGAAAGGCACTTCCTTCAGCAGCGGAAGCTGGATTTCGCCATAGGCTTCCTTCACCTCGAAGGGCTTCGGACGGAACGACGGGATCGAAACGCCATTGGTGTAGCCACCGGTGACGAACGGATCCTGCTCGTAGAACGCCCGCTCGTTGCGGTATTCGGCGCCGATCGCGAAGCGGACCGGGCCGCCCGGCAGGTTGAAGAACCCGCTGGTGTCGCCCGCGACAAAGCCCGACGCAATGAACTGCGACAGCCCCGACGACGCGGTGAAGGTGCGGCTGAAATAGTCGATCGCACCGCTGTTATCGAGGCCGCCAAACGGATTGTAAGGCACGCAAGCCGCGATATCGGCAGCAAGGCGGTTCTGGTTGACGACCGGGTCACCGAAGCTGGCGTTCTGGAACCGGACGGCCGAAGCGGGGTCGAACTGCGCACGGCACTGGATCGCGCCGGTGACGGGGTTACGGCCCGCGTCCAGCGAGAGCATGAACCGCTGGCGGTCGATGAAGCCCGTGGTGGTCACGTCTTCGCGGAACTTGCCGTAGTTCATCGACAGTTCGTAGTTCCAGTCATCGTTGAACGTGCCGCGGAGGCCGCCAACAACGCGCCAGGTATCGCGCTGGAACTTTTCGTCGCGAATGCCGACGTCGAGCAGCGAGCGCGCGAGGACGAAGCGGTACGAACCATCGGCGATCGCGGCGCGATCTGCTGCGCTGAGGTTGCCGCCGGCAGGGCAGGTGACCAGAAGGTCGGTCCGGCAGCCCGAAGCCGAGATCAGATTGGCCAGGGTCGTGCGGTCCGCGGGGTTCAGGAACGGGTTATCGAGGCGCGTGCGCTCGCGATAATCGAACTGCTGCAGCGTGCCCTGGATGCCGGCCGGACCAGCGTTGTTGCCGAGTGCGTTGACGCGGTTCCACTTGGCTTCGAGGAACAGTTCCGACTGCTCATTGACCTCGAAACGCGCCAGCATGTTGAAGTTGTAGCGTTCGGTGAACGGCAGCACCGAAAGCAGCTTGCCTTCGCGGCCCGTCTGGCCGTTGCCGCCGGCAATGCCGCCGAGAATGCCTGCACCGTAGCGCGAGCCCGTCTGCGGGACCAGGCGGCCTTCGTTGGTGAAGATATAGGTGCAGTTGTACGGCGTGCCGAGGCTGTTCGGGCCGCCGTTGTTGGCCAGCGTGCCGTTACCGCAGGCTGCGCCCGGGGCGTTGCGCTGGTTGATCGGAACAAGTCCGTTGAAGTGGATGGTCGAGCTGCGGATGTCGCGGATGAAAACGCGATCCGGGAAGCCGTCGCCGCCATTGACGATACCGGCGCCGGCGTCGCCGTCGATCACACCGAAGGCATCCTGACGCTGGAACGCCGGGATGTCCGATGCGAACACGCGATCCTGGCGCGAATATTCGCCATGCAGCGTCACGTTGCCGCGGCCTTCGGCGAAATTCTTGCCGTACATGGCCGAGAAATACTGGTTGCCGCCGAAGCCTTCTTCGGAAATGCCGCCCTGGGCGCGGAGCTGGAGACCGTCATAGTCGCGGCGCAGGATGAAGTTGACGACGCCCGCGATCGCGTCCGAGCCGTAAATCGCCGAATTGCCGCCCGTGACGATGTCGACGCGTTCGATCAGGTCGTTCGGGATGGTATTGACGTCGGGCGACACGGCATTGTTCAAAATGTCGGCGGGAACGTGGCGGCGGCCGTTGACCAGGACCAGCGTGCGCTGGGTGCCGAGGCCGCGAAGATCGAGCAGGTTAAGACCCGCGATACCGATGCCGAGGCCCGGGTTCTGCTGGGCGAACGTGCTGCGCAGCTGGGGCAGGTCGTTAAGGGTGTCGCCGATGTTGGTCTGACCCTGCTGGAAAAAGCTTTCGCCGGTGATCGAGGTGATCGGCACGGTCGATTCGAGGTTCGGACGGCGGATGCGCGAGCCGGTGACGACAATCGTCCCTTCCGAAGCCGCTTCGGCGCTTTCGTCCGCAGCAACGGCCTCTTGTGCCATCGCGGGCATCGCGCTGAACAAAGCAAGAGTCAGGGCAGAGCCCCGCACCAGCAGGCTAGTCTTTTTCATGGTGTATTTCCCCGGTTGGCCGTTCAAAAAATTGGAGAGAACGGATTGCACGCTAGAAAGACGCAAATTTTCGGCGGCACAAGCTTTTGATGTAAATTTTCTGACAGTGGGGAGACTCCGATGCGGCGCTGTGCCATTTTTGCAACACAGCACGCAAGGTCGAGCGCCTGACGTTTGGAATCAAAGTGCTAGTTCGAGAAACGAATGAGCCAAAACAGCGACTTGAAGCAAAAAAAATACCAGAGATTTGATTACGATTGAAACTAAATTGCGTAGAGGCGGGTCAGCCGTCACGAGATCGGTTAGCAAGCCAAAAAATTCTAACCGACGGATTTGGAGCGCAGGGTTCGGAAGAAGAATCGGTTCTTTCACGCGAAAGGCCGCGAATCCGCGCATGTTGCGATGCATCATTATTTGATGCTAATGCGGGGGCTTCGAATGTCCGGGCGGCGCGGTCGCCATTGCACCGGAATATAGGGAGCGCAGGTCAAGATGGCGAAGTCCAGGGCGGGGGCGACGGAAGATGACGTCGTCACGATCAAGAAATACGCCAACCGGCGGCTCTATGATACCGAGCGCAGCTGCTACATCACGCTCGAGGATCTGGGCACGATGGTCCGCGACGGCCGCGATTTCCGCGTCGTCGATGCCAAGAGCGGCGACGACATCACGCACAATGTCCTGACGCAGATCATCATGGACGAGGAAACGCGCGGCGAAACGCTGCTGCCGGTCAATTTCCTGCGCCATCTGATCGGGATGTACGGCGACAAGATGCAGTCGATGGTGCCGCAATATCTCGAAGCCTCGATGACCGCCTTCCGCAAGAACCAGCAGGACGTCCGCTCGGCGCTCGAAGGCGCGCTGGGATCGAACCCGCTCGCCGAATTGACGCGCCGCAATATGGAGATGTTCCAGCAGGCCGCTGGAGCATTCATCCCGGGCGCCGGCGGCGGCGGCAAGGCCAAGGATGCCGAAATCGCCGCGCTCAAGGCCGAAGTCGCCGAACTCAAGGCCGCGCTCGCCAAGAAGAATTAATCGGGCCGCCACGGCGCCCCAGCTACGGAAAATACGGAATATCATGGTCAAACATGCGCTCAGCGTAACCCGGCAGGCCGACTTCGCGGCCTGGTATCAGGATGTCATTGCCGAAGCCGATCTGGCCGAGGAATCGGGCGTGCGCGGCTGCATGGTCATCAAGCCGTGGGGCTATGGCATCTGGGAACGCATCCAGACGGTGATGGACGCAGCGATCAAGGATGCCGGGGTTCAGAATTGCTATTTCCCCCTATTCATCCCGTTGAGCTTCTTTGAGAAGGAAGCCGACCATGTCGATGGTTTTGCTAAGGAAATGGCGGTCGTCACGCACCACCGCCTGATTCAAGACGGCAAGGGCAAGCTGATTCCCGATCCCGAAGCGAAGCTCGAGGAACCGCTGATCGTCCGCCCGACTTCGGAGACGGTGATCGGCGCCGCAATGAGCCGCTGGGTGCAGAGCTGGCGCGACCTGCCGCTCAAGGTCAATCAATGGGCCAATGTCGTGCGCTGGGAAATGCGCACGCGCATGTTCCTGCGCACCAGCGAATTCCTGTGGCAGGAAGGCCATACCGCGCACGCCGACAAGGCCGACGCGATGGCCGAGACGCTGCGCGCGCTCGAAATGTATCGCGCCTTTGCCGAGGATGTGCTCGCGATGCCGGTGATCGCCGGCGAAAAGCCCGAGAATGAGCGCTTCCCGGGCGCCGTTGCGACCTATTCGATCGAGGCGATGATGCAGGACGGCAAGGCGCTGCAGGCCGGCACCTCGCACTATCTTGGCACCGGCTTCGCCGAAGCCGCGAACATCCTTTACCAGGACAAGGACGGCGGCCACAGCCTCTGCCATACAACGAGCTGGGGCACGTCGACGCGCATGATCGGCGGCGTCATCATGACGCATGGCGACGACGATGGCCTCCGCTGCCCGCCGCGCATCGCGCCGCACCAGATCGTGATCGTGCCGATGCTCCGCGACAATGAAGAGGACGCCGCGATCCTCGACTATTGCCGCGACCTCGAAAGCCAGCTGAAGGCGCTCAATGCGTTTCGCGAGCCCGTGCGCGTGCTGCTCGATGCGTCCGCGAACAAGGCGCAGACCAAGCGCTGGGGCTGGGTCAAGAAGGGCGCGCCGATCGTCGTCGAAATCGGTCCGCGCGACGTCGCCGGCGGCAATGTCGCGGTGATCCGCCGCGACCGGCTGTACAAGGACGACGGCAAGCTCAATTCGGCGTTCGTCGCCAAGGGCGACTTCGTGGCCGAAGCGGTGGCGACGCTGGAAGACATCCAGTCGAGCCTCCACGCCGAGGCAAGGGAACGCCTGCATGCGAACATCCGCCGCGACGTCACCGACCTCAAGGCGCATTTCGCCGGCGACGACAAATTCGTCGGCTGGGTCGAGGTGCAGTGGTCGCGGCCGAGCGGCGCGGCGCTCGACGACATCGTTGCCCAGCTCAAGGCGCTCAAGCTGACGATGCGCAACACACCGCTCGACGCCGAGCCGGCGGACGGCGCCTGCTTCTTCACCGGCGAGCCCGCGGTCGAACGCGTGTTGATCGGGCGGACCTACTGAGCGATCGCGCGGCACGGCCGTGAAAACGGTTCGGCGCCTGTCATAAATCTGGTAGGATGCGGCGGCAAGGATCGGGCGATGGACCCGGCCTGCGTCGGGCGCATCCTTAGATTTTTGACAGGGGAAAAGGTCATGAAACGACAGATTGCCGGATCGTCGATCATCGCAGCGATGTTGCTTGGCAGCATCGCGCCCGCCGCGGCCAAGCCGCCTTCGGACATATCCGACCTGCCCGGTTCGCGCGCCGCGGGCGCGGAAACCGCGATGGAATCGCGCGGATATGAAATGACGAAGACCAGCGGCGGCGCGCAATATTGGTGGAACAGCGGAACGAAGACCTGCGTCAGCGTCGTCGTCTCCAACGGACGCTACGCGAACGTCGACAAGACCGATTCCAGCAACTGCGGCCATGGCGGGGGCGGCAGTGCAGCGGCAGCCATCGGCGCGATTGCCGCGGTCGGCCTGATCGCGGCGCTCGCCAGTCACAAGAAGAAGCATGGCGATGGCGACGCCAATCACGACAGCGAATATTCGCGCGGCTACAACGACGGCCTTTATGGCGGTCAGTATGACCGCAGCGACAGCGAAGGCTATCACGACGGCTTCATGGCGGGCGAGGCCGAAGCGTCCAATCGCCGCGCCGCGAACCGCAGCTATGCCCGCGGCGGCCCCGATGCGGCACGCGCTGCATGCGAGCGCCGCGCCGATCAATATCAGAATGCCCCCGGCGGCAGCAGCGTCGCGGTCAGCCAGCGCAGTGCCGGCGGCGGCAATTATGTCTTCACGATGGCGACCGGCCATTATCGTTCGACCTGCACGGCTTCATCGAACGGTCAGGTCATCGACATTTCGCCCTATTGATCCGCGCCCCGGAGTGAGGGGGGTGACGGGCCGCCCGTTACCCCCTATCCGCAGACAATGGCCCGCAAACAATATCACGGACTGCCCAGTCCTGAGCAGATCCTTCGCTTCATCGAAGAGAGCAAGGACGCGGTCGGCAAGCGCGAGATCGCGAAGCATTTCGCGCTCCACGGCAACGACAAAATCGCGCTGAAAGCGCTACTCAAGGACATGACCGACGAGGGGCTCGTCGATCTGGCGCCCGGACGCGCGTTCCACAAGCATGGCGGGCTGCCGCGCGTGACCGTGCTGCGCGTCGCGGCGATCGATGGCAGCAATGTCTGGGCGGTTCCCGAGCGCTGGGAAGCCGCCACGCCCGCGCCGCGCCTCCGCGTGATCGAGCAAGGACGCAAAGGCGCGCTTGGCGTCGGCGACCGCATCCTTGCGCGCACCGAAGAACGCGGCAGCGGCCATGTCGCGCATCCGATGAAGCGGCTCGAAGCCGGCGGCGAGACGGTGATCGGCGTGCTCGTCGAGGATATGGGTCCCGGCGGCAAGCCGATCCTGTGGCTGCGCCCCGCCGACAAGCGCGCACGCTACGACTTCGCCGTCGCCGACAAGGGCGATGCCAATGTCGGCGATCTCGTCCGCGCCGAACTGACCGGGCGCGGGCCCGCGATCAAGGCGAAGGTTGTCGAGCGCCTCGGCGATCCCTTCGCGCCGCGCGCCCTCAGCATGATCGCGATCGCGCGCCACGAAATCCCGCATGTCTTCGGCGCCGAAACGCTCGCCGAGGCCGAGAAGGCGGCGAAGCTGCCGCTCACCCCCGAGGGCCGCGAGGATTTGCGTGACCTGCCGATCGTCGCGATCGACCCGATCGACGCGCGCGACCATGACGACGCCGTCTGGGCGATCCCCGATGACGACACGTCGAACAAGGGCGGCTTCCGCGCGATCGTCGCGATCGCCGATGTCAGCTATTATGTCCGCCCCGACGGCGATCTCGACCGCGAGGCGCGGCGGCGCGGCAACAGCGTCTATTTCCCCGACCAGGTCGTGCCGATGCTGCCCGAGACATTGTCCGCCGGCGTCTGCTCGCTGAAGGCGGGGCAGGACCGCGCGGCGATGGCGTGCCATCTGGTCATCGACAAGCATGGCAAAGTGACGTCATGGCGCTTCACCCGCGCGCTCGTGCGGCTGCGTGCGAACATCGCCTATGAGCACGCGCAGGCGGCCTATGATAAATCCACGTCGCCCCAGCGGAAGCTGGGGCCGCAGGAGGCTGGTCAGGACGCCAGCGATCCCAGCCTTCGCTGGGATGACGATTTAATTCCGGCACTTCAGAATCTGTGGGCGTGCTGGGCGCTGCTCGCCAAGGCGCGCGCGGCGCGCGCCCCGCTCGATCTCGATCTCCCCGAACGCCAGGTCATTCTCGACGAGGCGGGCGGCATCGCCGAAATCCGCGTCCGCGACCGGCTCGATTCGATGCGGCTGATCGAGGATTATATGATCGCGGCGAACGTCGCGGCGGCGAAGGCGCTCGAGGCGAAGAAGTCGCCGGTGATGTACCGCATCCACGAGCCGCCGAGCCGCGAAAAGCTCGTCAGCCTCAAGGATTATCTCGAAACCTTCGAACGGAGCTTCGCGCTCGGGCAAGTGATCACCCCCGCGGTCTTCAACCGCCTGATCGACGGCTTTTCCGAAGACGACCGGTTGCCCGAAATCATGCAGGCGATCCTGCGCAGCCAGACGCAGGCTTATTACGGCCCGGCCAACGCGGGCCATTTCGGCCTCGCGCTCGGCAGCTACGCGCATTTCACCTCGCCGATCCGCCGCTACGCCGATCTCGTCGTCCACCGCGCGCTCGTCGACAGCTATAAACTCGAAGTGCCCGGCAAGCCCAAGGATCTGCCCGCACGCACCGGGCTGGGCGAGGCCGACGCCAAGGGGCTATCGCGCATCGGCGAGACGATCAGCGCGCTCGAACGCCGCGCGATGGAGGCCGAGCGCGAAACCGTCGACCGCTATGTCGCGGCCTATCTGTCGACCAAGAAGGGCGAGATCGTCGCGGCGCGCATCACCGGGGTGCAGCCCTTCGGCTTCTTCGCGACGGTCGACGGGCTCGGCGGCGACGGGCTGGTGCCGGTTTCGACACTCGGCAGCGAACGCTTCTTCTACGACGAAGCCGCGCGCAGCCTCGACAGCGAACATGGCCGCGTCAGCTTCACGACCGGCCAGCGACTCGACCTGCGGCTGATGGACGCAAACCCGATCAGCGGCGCCTTGCGTTTCGAACTTCCCGATGCGCCCGAAGGCGGCTTCCGCAATCGCCCTCCGCGCCGCGACGGGGTGAAAGCAAAGGGCACCGGGAAAGACGGGGTCGGCAAGCATATGGTCGGCAAACGCGGGCGGCCCGCGAATATCAAGCACAAGGGCAAGCGACGCTAACGCATCCCTTCGTCATTCCCGCGAAAGCGGGAACCCAGCAGCAACGTCAGACTGGGTTCCCGCTTTCGCGGGAATGACGAGGTTATGTTGCGGCCAGCGTCTGCAACAATGCCGCGCTCTCCGCATCCGCCGGAAAAAACGCCTCGATCGCCAGCTCGGACAATGTGATATCCACCGGCGTTCCGAAGATCGTCACCGTCGACACAAAGCGAATTTGACCCATCGGCGTATCGAGGATCAGCGGCACCGCAATGCCGTTCGCCGCGCTGCGATGATGCTCGTCTTCCGCGGCGGGATAGCCAGCCAGCTCGTCGCGCAACGCAATCAGCCCGGCGTCGGCGCTCGCATCGATCTGATGATCGAGCCGTTCGAGAAGATGCGCGCGCCATTCGTCCCGATTGACGATCTGCGGCGCCAGCCCCTCGGGGTGCAGCGCGATGCGCAGCACATTGACCGGCGGCGCGAGCAGGGCGGGGGAGACCTGTTCGATCAGGACCGCGATCGCCTCGTTCGCCGCAATCATGTTCCAGTGCCGGTCGACCGCGAGCGCAGGGTAGGGCTCGTGCCCCTTCAGCACATGCTCGACGATCGCGCGCATCCCGGCCATTTCGGGGCTGTCGAGCGGTCGCTCCTGATAATCGGGGGCATAACCCGCCGCGAGCAGCATCGCGTTGCGCGCGCGGTGCGGCACGTCGAGGCAGTCGGCGATTCGCTGCAACATCTGCGCGCTCGGCTTCGATCGGCCCGTCTCGATAAAGCTCAGGTGGCGCGTCGAAATCTCGGTATCGAGCGCGAGGTCCATCTGGCTCATCCGGCGGCGGGTGCGCCATTCGCGCAATTGCTCGCCCAGCGTCGCGACTTGCATGATCGTCTCCTTCGTCCGGAGAGCTATACCTCCGCCTTCCGCATTTCCATTACCTCCGGCGTAATCGACGCCATTCACTTTCGAGTCCAGTTTGAGGAGGTCGAAAGGAGAACCCATATGTCGATCCTCAACCTGAAGAACATCCTCGTCGCCGACGCCATCACCTGCGGAGGCGTCTTTGCCATCGGCCTCTTCGCCGCCGCGCCCGTCGGCGCGCTACTCGGGCTGCCCGAAAATATCGTCGCGATCGGCGGCTGGATCTGCCTCGCCGCCGCGCTCCTGATGATCGTCGCCGCGCGGCAGGCGGTGCCCAATCCGGCGCTGGTCAAGCTTATCGCGATCGGCAATCTCGGCTGGGTCGCGGCGAGCTTCGCGGTCGTCGCGACCTTTGCCGCGCAGATGACCGGCCTCGGCATCGCGGTCGTCGTCGCGCAAGCCTTCGGCGTGCTCGGCTTCGCGATTCTCGAATGGAAAGACGCGGGCGCGCCGCGCAGCCTCGTCGTCTAACTCAACGCATCGAGCCGGGCGATATCGATCCCGCCCGGCACCAGCATCACCGGACAGGGAAGCGTCCCCGCATCCTGTCCGGTGAAATGCGCGACGAGCGGCCCCGGCGCGCCGCTCGCTGCCGTCGCGAGCACCAGCGCCGCAATCTCGTCGCTCGCGCCGATCACTTCGCGCACCACCTCGGCGGGTTTGCCCGACTTCACCATGATCTGCGGCGTGACGCCAGCTTCCTGCACCACCGCATCGGCGGCAGCGGCCACCAGTTCCTCGGCATGCTCGCGCGCCTCGGCCTCGATCGTCGCCTGGACGCCCCCGAACGCGACGAAATCCTGCGGCGGAATAATCGCCAGCACCATCACGCCGCCGCCCGTCCGCGCCGCGCGGCGCGCGGCAAAGCGCAGCGCCAGCGTCGCTTCCGGACTGTTGTCGATCACCACCAGATATGTCCGCATCGCCCCGACCCCTCGTGTTTTTGCTTGGGGCGAAGAGTGCGTCACATTCGTATGAAACGCAAGTTGGCCCGCTAGACCTTGACCGATGCAAGGCTTATGGCGAGGAAGAATCCGTAGCGGCAGGCCCACGCCTGCAAGACTGACAGGGACAAGCCTGAATATGCCAATCGAACTCAAAATGCCCGCTCTCTCGCCGACGATGGAGGAGGGCACCCTTGCCAAATGGCTGGTCAAGGAAGGCGACACGGTCAAATCGGGCGACCTGCTCGCCGAGATCGAGACCGACAAGGCGACGATGGAGTTCGAAGCGATCGACGAAGGTGTCGTCAGCCAGATTCTCGTCGCCGAAGGCACCGACAATGTGAAGGTCGGCACCGTGATCGCGGTGATCGCGGGCGAGGGCGAAGATGCCGGGAGCGCGAAGGCCGCACCGGCACCGGCACCAGCTCCCGCAGCTGAACCGAAGACCGAAGCGCCCGCTCCGGCCAAAGACGTCGCCCCAGCGCAAGCTGGGGCCGCTCCCGCGAGTGCGCCGACGCCAGCGGTCCCAGCTTCCGCTGGGACGACGAAAGATGGCGACCGCATCAAGGCCAGCCCGCTCGCTAAGCGCCTCGCCGCCGAACAGGGCATCGACCTCAAGAGCCTGACCGGCACCGGCCCCGGCGGCCGCATCGTCAAGGCCGACCTCGAAGGCGCCCCCGCTGGCGCCGCGGCACCTGCCGCAACCGCCGCGCCGGCCCCAGCCGCCACCGCTCCGGCAGCAGCACCGGCAACCGCCGGCGCCATCCCCGATTTCGGCATCCCGCACGAAGACGAAAAGCTCAGCGGCATGCGCAAGACGATCGCGCGCCGTCTGACCGAGTCGATGCAGCAATCGCCCCACATCTACCTCACCGTCGACATCCGCCTCGACGCGCTCTTGAAGCTCCGCGGCGAGCTCAACGCCAGCCTCGAAAGCCGCGGCGTCAAGCTCAGCGTCAACGACATGCTGATCAAGGCGCTCGCGGTTGCGCTTGAGCGCGTGCCCGCATGCAACGTCTCGTTCGGCGGCGATGTGATGCGCCAGTATAAGCGCGCCGACATCTCGGTCGCGGTCAGCATTCCGGGCGGCCTGATCACCCCGATCATCACCGATGCCGGCGGCAAGTCGATGTCGAAAATCTCGACCGAAATGTCCGAGCTCGCGGCCAAGGCGAAGGAAGGCAAGCTCCAGCCCAATGAATATCAGGGCGGCACCGCCTCGATCTCGAACATGGGCATGATGGGGATCAAGCAGTTCACCGCGGTGATCAACCCGCCGCAGGGCATGATCATGGCTATCGGCGCGGGCGAGAAGCGGCCTTATATCGTCGACGACGCGCTCGCGATCGCGACCGTGATGTCGGCCACCGGCAGCTTCGACCACCGCGCGATCGACGGCGCCGACGGCGCGCTGTTGATGAAGACCTTCAAGGAACTGGTGGAGAACCCGCTGGGTCTGGTAGCGTGATCAACCCCTCTCCCTTCAAGGGAGAGGGAGGGGCCCGCGCGCGCAAGCGCGTGGGAGGGTGAGGGTATGACGGCAGGCTATTCACAGCTGACGCTGGAACGCGCCAAGGCGCTGCGCCGTTCACTGACCGAACAGGAAAAGAAATTATGGGGCGCACTTCGCGATCGGCGGCTAGGCGGTTTCAAATTTCGCAAACAACAGCCTATCGGCCCCTTCATCGCCGATTTCGTCTGTCAGGAGCAACGCCTGATCGTTGAGGTTGACGGATCGCAACACGCCTCCTCCGAAACCGACGTCCAGCGCGACGGCTATTTGAAGGGCAAGGGCTATCGCGTTCTGCGAGTCTGGAACAATGATGTGACTGGAAATTTGTCGGGAGTTTTGACGGCGGTTCTTGCCGCGCTTTCGGCCCCTCACCCTCCCATTGCTGCGCAATGGGCCCCTCCCTCTCCCTTGAAGGGAGAGGGGATTGATAATGGAGCAGATTTTGGCTGATACCAATTACGACCTCATCGTCCTCGGTTCGGGCCCCGGCGGCTACGTCGCCGCAATCCGCGCGGCGCAATTGGGCCTGAAAACCGCAATCGTCGAGCGCGAGAATCTGGGCGGTATCTGTCTCAACTGGGGCTGCATCCCGACCAAGGCGCTGCTGCGCTCGGCCGAAATCTATCATTATATGCAGCATGCCGGCGACTATGGCCTCGTGGCAGCGCAGATCAGCGCCGACATCGACGCGGTCGTGAAGCGTTCGCGCGGCGTCGCGAAGCAGCTCAGCCAGGGCGTCGCCTTCCTGATGAAGAAGCACAAGATCATCGTGCATATGGGCGAGGGCAAGCTGACCGCGCCGGGCAAGCTCGAAGTGAAGGGCGAGAAGGGGACCGAGACCCTCACCGCGAAGAACATCATCGTCGCGACCGGCGCCCGCGCGCGCGACCTACCGTTCGCGCCCGCCGACGGCAAGCGCATCTGGACCTATCGCCACGCGCTCGTCCCGCCCGAAATGCCCAAGAAATTGCTCGTCATCGGATCGGGCGCGATCGGAATCGAGTTCGCGAGCTTCTACAGCGACATGGGCGTCGATGTGACCGTCGTCGAAATGCTCGACCGCCTCGTTCCCGTCGAGGACGCCGATGTCTCGGCCTTCCTCGAAAAATCGCTCAAGAAACAGGGCATGACGATCTTCACCGGCGCCGGCGTCGAGGAACTGAAGGCGACCGCAACCGGCGTCACCGCCAAGATCAAGACCAAGGACGGCAAGACCGAAAGCGCCGAGTTCAGCCACGCGATCGTCGCGATCGGTATCGTCCCGAACACCGAGAATATCGGGCTCGAAGCTTTGGGCGTGAAGACGACCAAGGGCCATATCGACACCGACGCGATGTGCCGCACCAACGTCCCCGGCATCTGGGCGATCGGCGACGTCACCGCGCCGCCGTGGCTCGCGCACAAGGCGATGCACGAATCGGTGATTTCGGTCGAGGCGATCGCGGGCAATCACCCGCACGCGATGGACCCGCGCAACATCCCCGGCTGCACCTATTGCCGCCCGCAGATCGCCAGCGTCGGCCTGACCGAAGCAAAGGCGAAGGAACTCGGTTACGAGGTCAAGGCCGGCACCTTCCCCTTCATCGGCAACGGCAAGGCGATCGCGCTCGGCGAATCCGAGGGTTTCACCAAGACCGTGTTCGACGCGAAGACCGGCGAGTTGCTCGGCGCGCATATGATCGGCGCCGAGGTCACCGAGCTGATCCAGGGCTATACGATCGGCAAGACCGCCGAGCTGGTCGAGGATGATTTCATCGGCACCGTCTTCCCGCATCCGACGCTCAGCGAAACGATGCACGAGGGCGTGCTCGCGGCCTTCGGACGGCCGCTGCATATTTGATCTTCACCAACCTCGTCATTCCCGCGAAAGCGGGAACCCAGCGAGCGGACGTTGCAACTGGGTTCCCGCTTTCGCGGAAATGACGAAGGAACAAGATGATAACCGAAGGCAACCGACTACCCGCCATCGCAGCCGCGCTCCTCGCCGCCGTCATCCTGCTCGGCCTCACAGTCGGTGCCGGATGGACGCAGGCGGCCGACTGGCAAATCTCGCACAGCCTCGCGATCCGCGTCGACGAACGCGACCCCGCCTTCATATCCTTCATGCAGGCCGCAAGCTGGATCGGCGGGGGCACGCCGCGCTGGATCATCGTCATCCTGCTGTGCGGGCTCGTCTGGCACTGGTGCGGCCCGCGCTGCGCCGTCGCGCTCGGCGGCGCGTCGCTGCTCTCGAACCTTGCCTCCAGCCTGATGAAGCTCGGCTTCGGCCGCGCGCGGCCCGACCTGATCGATCACCTCGACCATCAGACAAGCTATTCCTACCCCAGCGGCCACGCGACGAGCGCTGCGGCCGTCTATCTGCTCCTCGCCTGGCTCGCGCCGCCGCGCTGGCGCCCCTATGCCTGGACGCTCGCGGCGGCGATGATCATCCTCAATGGCTTCTCGCGCATCATGCTCGGCGTCCATTGGGCGAGCGACATCGCCGGCGGCACGATGCTCGGCACCGCCTTCGCGCTGCTTGGCGCCTGGTGGGTGGCAAGGCACAGGGCGGCCGCCTGACGCATTTTCCGCTGTCCTATTTTGCGGCGGTTTGCCATCACGATAGCCGGGCACCAACAACGGGCGGGGTAAACATGCAATCGCGAGTGAAGTTAGGCAGTTTTCTGCGGGGAATCGCTTTGGGCTCGACGGCGCTTTTTGCCGCGTCAATCGCCCCTGCAAAGGCACAGGACACGGCCGGACAGACCGTCATCACCGCCGCGCGCTATATCGACGTGCTGACCGGCAAGACGGTCGAGTTTCCCGCGATCTTCGTCGGCGCCGACGGCCGCATCACGAACATCGCCGACGCGCGTACCGTGCGCTGGGGGTCGAACGTCAAACATATCGACCTCGGAGACAAGACGCTCGTCCCGGGCCTGATCGACATGCATGTCCATCTCGACGGTCCCGCCGACATCGGCGGCTATCGCGGACTCGAGTTCACCGACAGCTTCTGGGGCATGACCGCGGTCAAAAATGCGAACGACATGCTCGGCGCGGGCTTCACCACCGTGCGCAATGTCGGGTCGGACAACCGCAACGATATCGGGCTGAAGCAGGCGATCGACGCGGGCTATGCAACAGGGCCGCGCATCGTCCCCGCGGGCTACGCGCTCGGCGCGACCGGCGGGCATTGCGACAGCACCTTCCTGCCGCCCAGCCTCGAAAAGAAGGACGGCAAGGAAGAGGGGATCGGCGACACGCCCGAGGAACTGCGCTTTCAGGTTCGCCGCCAGCGCAAATATGGCGCCGAGGTGATCAAGGTTTGCGCCACCGGCGGCGTCTTTTCGCGCAACACCGAACCCGGCCAGTTACAGGTCTCCGAAAAGGAACTCGCCGCGATCGCCGACGAGGCGCATCAATGGGGCCTTCGCGTCGCCGCGCACGCACATGGTGCCTCGGGCATCCGCGCCGCGATCGCCGCGGGCATCGACACGATCGAGCATGTCAGCCTCGTCGACGACGAAGGCATCCGCATGGCGCTCGCGCGCAAGCAGCCGGTGTGGTTCTCGATGGACATCTACAACACCGAATATACGCAGGCCGAAGGCGCGAAGAATGGTGTGCTCGAGGATAATCTGCGCAAGGACCGCGAAGTTGCGCAGATCCAGCGCGACAATTTCCGCAAAGCCGTGAAGGCCGGCGTGCGCATGGTGTTCGGTTCCGATGCGGGCGTGATGCCGCACGGGCAGGTCGGCGGGCAGTTCCGCGTCATGGTCGAATATGGAATGACCCCGCTACAGGCGATCCAGGCCGCGACGAAGAACGCCGCCGAGGCGCTGGGCCGCGAGAAGGATGTCGGCGCGATCGCGATCGGGCGCTACGCCGATATCGTCGCGGTCGACGGCAATCCGCTGACCGACGTGCGCCAGCTCGAAAGCGTCGACGCGGTGGTGAAGGGCGGGGTGCTCGTCAGGGGCAAATAGGCCCCTACAGCACCAGCCGGTCGACGATCGCCTCGCGCATTTCGGGGGTGAAGTTCAGCACCGCCTCGGCATAGGTCGGGATATCGCCATGGTCGCGCCGCACCGTGGCGAGCGCGGCGTCGAGATAGGCGGGGTTGACCGACATCAAAGCGCGGATCGCATCGTCGTGGATTTCGGCGCCGTAACGCGAACGGATATGCGCCGCGCCCTGCGCGATGCGTTCCTCGATCTTGCCCGCGGTGTTGGTGAGGAGATAATCCTGCATCAGATCGTCCTCATGCACCCCGAGCAGCCGGTGGACGATCGCGACGGCAAAGCCGGTGCGGTCCTTGCCCGCAACGCAGTGGACAAGGCTGGGCGCGTCATATTCGGCGAGCGCCGCCAGATAGAGCCGCAGCGTCGCGACGAGCGCGGGGCGATAGGGCATGCCCGCATAGGTATCGATCATCCGCTCGCGCGCCGTCTCGACATCGATCGTGCCGCCCGCCGCCTGCAGATGCGGTGCGAGGCCCGCGGTTACGCCGCCCGCGAACAGCACGCGCGCCGAGAAAGTCTCGGAGCGCCGGCACGGATGCAACTCGCGCTCGTCATCGCCGCGCAAGTCGATCACCGTCTCGAGCCCGAGCGCATCGAGTGCGTCCAGATCATCGTCGGTCGCTGCCTCATGGTGCGCCGAGCGCCACAGCGTCCCGTCGCGCAGCCGCCCGCCGCCCTCGACGGCATAGCCGCCATAATCGCGGAAATTGTGGACGCCGGCCAGTGGCAGGACTCGCTCGGCAATCATCATCATTCTCCTGTAAACACCGGGGGACGCTTTTCGACGAAAGCATTGATCGCCTCGCGGTTATCCGCGGTTTCGTGGACGATCGCCTGATAGGCTGCACTCAGTTCCAAAATATCGCTCATCCGGCTGTGCTGCGCTTCGCGCAGCAGGCGTTTCGTCAGGCGCAGCGCGCGGGGCGGGTTGCAGACGATCCGCTCGGCAATGGCGATTGCACGGTCGAGCAGTTCCGCATCGGGCACGACGTCCGTGACCAGACCATATTCCTTTGCCTGTGCCGCGTCAAAGCGGTCGCCGGTCAGGAACAGTTCTGCGGCACGCGGATAACCGAGTATCTTCTGGAGCAACCACGCCCCGCCGTCGCCGGGAACGATCCCGACCTTGATAAAGCTGCACGCGAATTTCGCGCTCTCGGCGGCGATGCGGATGTCGCAGGTGCAGGCCAGGTCGGCGCCAAGGCCGATCGCATGGCCGTTGACCGCGGCGATCATCGGCACCTCGCAATCCATCAGCGCGCGGATCACCGCCTGCACGCCCTTGCGGTAGTTGGCGCGGGTGGAATCGGGCTGGTCGAGCACACCGATGCCGGTGCGGTCCTGCATGCCTTTCAAATTCCCGCCGGCGCTGAACGCCTTGCCGCTGCCGGTCAGGATGATCGCGCTGACGCTGCGGTCGTCGCCGAGGGTGCGCAGCGTGTCGATGATGTCCTGGCAATCTTCGTGGGTGCCGATCGCATTCATGCTCTCGGGCTTGATCATCGTCAGGATCGCGATCTTGCCCCGCCGCTCGACACTCAGAAATTCGCCCATCTTCAATTATCCTTTGCTGACTAACCAAAGCTATTGCATGGCTGGTGCGACATGCAAGGCTTTGCGCTCTATCCGTTCGATCCACCCGGCGACATTGCCGCACTGCGCGCCGATTTGCGGGCATGGCTTGCGGTGAACCAGCCGCGGGGTGACGTGGTTTCCCGGGCGAACTGCTGGGCGAGTTTTGACCCCGAGTTCAGCCGTGCGCTCGGCGCGGCGGGGTACATCGGCATGACCTTGCCGGCGCAGTACGGCGGCGGTGACCGGCATCCGCTCGAGCGCTATGTCGTGATCGAGGAATTGCTGGCGGCGGGCGCCCCGGTCGGAGCGCACTGGATCGCTGATCGCCAGACCGGGCCGCTGATCCTGCGCTATGGCAGCGAGGAACAGCGGCAGCGCTACCTGCCGGGAATTGCGGCGGGCGAGCTTTATGCGTGCATCGGCCTGTCCGAACCCGGCGCGGGCTCGGACCTGGCTGCCGTACGAACGACTGCGCGCGAAACTGCCGAGGGCTGGCGCATCAACGGCCAGAAAATCTGGACCACCGGCGCGCATTTCTCGCACATCATGCTCGCGCTCGTCCGCACCGACGAGGGCAGCGAGCGCAACGCCGGGCTCAGCCAGCTGCTGATCGACCTCGACACCCCCGGCATCACGATCCGCCCGATCATCGACATGGCGGGCCATCACGATTTCAACGAGGTTTTTTTCGACGACGCGCTGGTGCCGCATGGCGCATTGGTCGGCGAGCGCGGGCAGGGGTGGAAACAGGTCACCGCCGAACTCGGCCTCGAGCGTTCGGGCCCCGAACGCTATCTGTCAAGCCACGCACTGCTCGTCGCGCTGATCGATGCGGCGGGCGCCGAACCTGATCCAGCGATTGCCGCGTTGATCGGCGAACTCACCGCCGAGATGTGGACGCTGCGCCAACTCTCGATGTCGACCGCGGCGAAGCTCGCGGCGGGCGAAGACCCGATGGTCGAAGCGTCGGTGGTCAAGGAACTCGGCAATGCCTTCGAACAGGACATGCCGCGCCGCGTGCAGGCGATCGTGACAAGCGGTTGGGACGATGAAGATGATCTTGCGAAGCTTCTTCGCGCGCTGCTTATTGCGTCGCCCAGCTTCTCGCTGCGCGGCGGAACGCGCGAGGTGATCCGCGGGATCATCGCACGCGGATTGGGCCTCCGGTGAGCGCGGCGCACGACATGCTGTGCGATACCGCGCGCGCAGTCTTCGCGGAGGCCGCGACGGCGGGGATCGCTCCGGTCGAGGAAGCGGGCTTTGGCCTGCTGCTTGTTCCCGAAGAGGATGGCGGTTTCGGCGGCGACTGGGGCGACGCGAATGCGGTGCTGCAAATCGCCGGTGTGGTCGTGCCCGATCTCCCGGTTGCCGAACTGATCGCCGGCGAAGCGTATCAGCCCGCGGCGACGGTGAGCCTGATGGCCGGTGCGATGGGGCAGGCGCTTGCGCTCTCGATCGAGCATGTGAACACACGCCAGCAGTTCGGCCGCCCGCTCGGCAAGTTCCAAGCGGTCCAGCAATCGCTCGCGGTGATGGCGTGCGAAGTGCGCGCGGTCGAAGCCGCCGCTGCGGCGCTGGCGACACGCCTCGATGCGATGAGCCTCGATCCGTCAGCCGCCGATTTCGAAATCGCGGCAGCGAAGCTCCGTGCCAATCGCGCCGTCGGCGTGGTCACCGCGATTGCGCATCAGGTGCACGGTGCGATCGGCTTTACCGAGGAATATGACCTGCACCGCGTGACGGTGCCGCTGATGCGCTGGCGCGGGGCGCACGGAAACGACGCCTATTGGGCGGCGCGGCTGGGCCGTCAGGTTGCCACCCTTGGCGGGCGCGGCCTCTGGGAAGCGATGACCGCGCGCGGCGCTTGAACAATCAGCGCAGCGCGCCACCTTCGCGGAGCGCGGCAATCCTGTCTGCATCATAACCCAGACCCGCCAGCACGGCGTCGCCATCAGCGCCGACTGCCGGTGCCGGCCGCGGCGTGTCGTTGACCGTTGCCGAATAGCGCGGGGCAGGGGCGGGCTGAACCGCGCCGCCGACGGTCAGGAAGGTTTCGCGCTCGACATTGTGCGGATGCTGCGGCGCTTCGCTCAGCGACAGGATCGGCGCGAAGCAGACATCGGTCATTTCCATAATTGCGCACCATTCGTCGCGCGTTTTGGTCTTGAACAGGGCGGTCAGCTTTTCCTTGAGTGGACCCCATTTCGACGGGTCGAGTTGGGCGTCGAAATCGGCATCGTCGGTCAGCCCGGTCTTCTCACGCAGCAGCGCATAGAATTGCGGCTCGATCGACCCGATCGAGATATACTTGCCATCGGAACAGACATAGCTGTCATAGAAATGCGCCGCGCCGTCGAGCATGTTGACCCCGGCTTCGTCCTTGAGCCGACCCGCGGCGTGGAAGCCCCACGTCATACCGGCAAGCAACGCCGAGCCGTCGGTCATCGCGCAGTCGATCACCTGGCCCTCGCCGGTCTTGGCGGCGTGAACGAGCGCGCTCGACATGCCGAACGCGAGCATCATCCCGCCGCCGCCGAAATCGCCGACATAATTGACCGGCGGGACGGGCTTTTCGCCCGCGCGCCCGATGCCGTGGAGCACACCCGACAGCGAGATATAGTTGATGTCGTGTCCCGCCGCCTGGGCATAGGGGCCGAACTGGCCCCAGCCGGTCATGCGCCCGTAAACGAGCTTCGGATTGTCCGCGAGCAACACCTCCGGACCGAGCCCGAGCCGCTCCATCACGCCGGGGCGATACCCCTCGATGATCCCGTCGGCGCTTTTGCAGAGTTCGCGCGCGATCTGCACCGCCGCGGGATTTTTCATGTCGAGCGCGATCGACGTGCGATTGCGGCTCAGCGGGTCGCGCGGGTCCATGAAACCGCCGGGGCGATCGATACGGATCACCTCGGCGCCATGGTCGGCGAGCATCATGCCGCAAAAGGGGCCGGGACCGATGCCGGCAAATTCGATGATCCTGATACCCTTCAGCGGCCCGGACATGATGCTCTCCTGTTCCTCAGATACGTTCGATGATGATCGCGGGTGCCATGCCGCCCGCGGCGCACATGGTGACGAGGCCATAGCGGCCGCCCGAGCGTTCGAGCTCGTCGAGCGCGGTGCCGATCAGGATCGAGCCGGTCGCGCCGATCGGATGGCCGAGCGCCATCGCGCCGCCGTTGATGTTCACCTTTTCGCGGTCGAGAGCGAGGTCGCGGATGAACTTCTCGGCGACGACCGAGAAGGCTTCGTTGATTTCCCAGACGTCGATGTCGTCCTTGGTCAGCCCGGCCTTTTCGAGCACCTTCTTTGCGGCGGGAACGGGCGCGTTGAGCATCAGCGTCGGATCGTCGCCGATATTGGCATAGGCGACGACGCGCGCGCGCGGCTTCAACCCATGCTTGTCGGCATAATCCTTCGAGGTGAGGAGCAGCGCAGCGGCACCGTCGACGACACCCGAAGAGTTGCCGGCGTGATGGAAATGCTGGATTTCGACGTCGGGATAGCGGCGATTGACCTGCTTGCGGAAGGTGAAGCCGCCGCCGAGATCGAAATCAGCGAGGCCGGTGAAGGCAGGCTTCAACGATGCAAGGCCTTCGGCAGTCGTTTCGGGCCGCGGGAATTCCTCATGGTCGAGTGCGACGCTGCCGTCGGTATTGAGCACCGGCACGACTGACTTGTTGAAACGGCCTTCCTTGATCGCGCGGTCGGCGCGCTGCTGGCTGACGAGCGCGAGCGCGTCGAGCGCCTCGCGGCTGATCCCTTCGATCGTCGCGATGGCATCGCCGCAGACGCCCTGGTGCGACTGCGGATGCAATTCGTCGAGCGCTTCGTGACCCGATCCCATCAGGCGCGGCGGCAGGCCGGCGTTCGCCTGTTCGGCAGCATAGGCGGTCGTATAGCTCATCATCTCGGTGCCGCCGGCGATGACGCAATCTTCCATGCCGCTCATCACGCTGGCCGCTGCGAAGTTCACCGAGCTGATGCCGCCGCCGCAGAAGCGGTCGAGCGTCGTGCCGCTGGCCTTGGTGTCATAACCCGCCGACAGCGCCGCCATACGGCCAAGGTCGCCGCCCTGTTTCCCGTTCTGGCTCGATGTCGACCAGACGATGTCGTCGACGGTCGCGGTGTCGAGATTGTTGCGGTCACGGATCGCAGCGAGCACCGTTGCGGCGAGATGCTGCGGGTGGAGGTGCGACAGCGCGCCTTTGCCGGGCTTGCCGATCCCGCGCGGGGTGCGGACGGCGTCGATGATATAGGCTTCGGCCATGAGAATATTCCTTTCGGTCGGGGAGTTAGCGGGGGGCCATGCGACCACCCCGAGTTTTAACGAGGGGCCATTCTGATCGCGCCGTCGAGACGCACCGCCTGGCCGTTGAAATAGGTGTTGCGAACCATCTCCATTGCGAGGCTCGCATATTCCTCGGCCTTGCCGAGGCGCTTGGGGAAGGGGACCGAGGCTTCGAGGCTCTCCTTCACCTTCGGGTTCATATTGCCGAGCAGCGGCGTTCCGAACACACCGGGCATGATCGAATTGACGCGGATGCCGAGGTCCATCAGGTCGCGCGCCATCGGCAGGACGAGGCCGTTCACCCCGGCCTTGGCCGAACCATAGATGACCTGCCCGATCTGCGCGTCCTGCGCGGCGACCGACGCGGTGAAGATGATCGCGCCACGCTCGCCGTCGTCCATCTCGGGAAGGTTCGCCATGCCCTCGGCGGCGATCGACCCGATGCGATAGCTCGCGGTCAATATGCCCGCGACGCCATAGGCATAATCCTCGGTCGGGGTGCGACGGAACGTGCCCGTTTCCTTGTCATAGGCGAGCGTCTTGCCGCGACGCGAGGTCATCGCGCAATGGACACAAACGCGCTCCTGGCCATGCGCGGCGCGCGCCTTGGCATAGCCATCGAGGACCGATTGCTCGTCGGTGATATCGACATGCACGAAGAGCCCGCCGATCGACGCCGCGACCTCTTCGCCAAGCGCGTCGTTGATGTCGAAAATAGCAACTTTCACGCCCGAAGCGGCAAGCGCTTCGGCGGTGGCGCGGCCGAGACCCGATGCGCCGCCCGTGACGACCGCTGCTAAGGTGGAATCGATTTTCATGGGCGCGCCCTCCTCAGGCCGGGATCTGGTTGAACGGGATGCCCTTGTCGGGGCGATGGTCTTGCGGCAGGCCGAGGACCTTCTCCGCAATCGTATTGAGCAAGGTCTCGTCCGATCCCCCCGCGATGCGTCCGGTGGGGGCGTTGATCCAGCTCGACGCCCAATCCTCCTTCTGCGACGCATGTTCGTCGAAAAGGAAGCCGTCGCTGCCCTGCAGGTCGAGCGCAAGCTCGGACAGCTTCTGGCGCGAGCGCACCGCGACCAGCTTGTTGAGCGAGCCTTCGGGCCCCGGCATCATCCCCGCCTGCATCATCAGCCGGGCGCGGACATTGATCGAATCGAGCCCGGCCCGCATCGCATAGTTGCGCGCGATCTGCTGCCGGATGCGGCCATCCTCGATCGCCGGGCGACCATTGAGTTGCACCGATTTCGCCAGATCGACGAACAGGTGAAGGTGCGGACCAAAGCCCGCGCTGTCGGTCGCGACATAGCGTTCGATCATCAGCGTCGCGATGGCGACCGCAAAGCCGCCGCCGACCGGTGACATGCGGTGATCGTCGGTGATCTTCACATCGTCGAAGAACACCTCGTTGACGTGGCTGTCGCCGCCCGCGAGCTTGATCGGGCGCACGGTCACGCCGGGCGCCTTCATGTCGACCCAGAAGTAAGTGAGGCCCTTGTGCTTCGGAACAGTCGGGTCGGTGCGCACGACGATGACCCCATAGTCGCTATAATGCGCCCAGCTCGTCCACACCTTCTGCCCGTTGATCTTCCACCCGTTGCCGTCGGGTTCGGCCTTGGTGCGCAGCCCCGCAAGGTCCGATCCGCCCGAGGGCTCGGAAAAGAGCTGGCACCAGATTTCCTCGCCCTGCAACGCTTTCAGCACACGTTCCTTGACGAACTCCCTGTCGCTGCCGAACTGCATCAACACGGGCACTGGCATGCCAAGCGAGATACCGAAATAGAAGCTCGGGAAGCCGTGCTTCATTTCCTCGGCGTCGAAGGTGACTTTTTCGAGATGACCGAGGCCCTGGCCGCCATATTCGACCGGCCAGTTAATCCCGGCATAACCCGCGTCGAACTTCGCCTTCTGATAGCGGCGGCCGAGCGCCAGATCATCGGCCTCGGACAGCCCTTTGCGCGCGTCGCGGCCAAAGGTCGGCGCCATCGAAGCAAGCCACGCCGCCGCCTTGGCGCGATAGGCTTCAAGATCGCTCATGCCGCTTCTCCTGCCAGCCGGTCGACGAGTATATCCTCCCAGAACAGGCTGCTGCCCTGTTCGATCGCGAGGCTGCGCGCGCGGCGCATATGAAGGTGCAGCCCGATTTCCCAGGTGACGCCGATTCCGCCATGGATCTGGATGCAATCGCGCGCCGCCGTGTCATAGGCATCGGTCGCCGACAGGCGCGCCGCCGCCGCCGCTTTGATGAAATCGGCGGCGCCTTCCCGCGCCGCGGCGTGGATGCAGTTTGCGCGCGCCAGTTCAACGAGCCCGTAGAGCTCGGCGATCCGATGCTTCACCGACTGGAAGGCGCCGATCGGCTGGCCGAACGCCTTGCGCGTCAGTGCGTAGTCGCGCGCAATTTCCATCAGCGCTTCAGCGCCACCGGTCTGTTCGTGCGCGGTCACCACGGCTTGCAACGCCAGGATATGGAGCGCCGCATTGCGCGCGGCGCCGCCGGCGGCGAGCTTTTCGGCCGGCGCTCCCGAAAAGCTGAGGTCCGCAATCAAACGACTATTATCGAAGCTTGCGACAGCCGAGCGCTGAACGCCGGCCAGATCGACGAGCGCGAGCACCGGTATATCCGAGCCATTCGCAAGGACGACCGCGACGTCGGCCGCCAATCCGGCCGAAACGCTGCGCGCCGTGCCTTCTAGCCGGTCGCCGGCAAAGGTCACATCGGGCTGGCGGGGAAGGGCATCCGGACCCGCCGCAAAAGCGATCGCACCGATCGTTTCGCCGCTCGCGAGCCCCGGAAGCCAGCGCGCCTTTTGCGCGTCGGAACCGAAAAGCTCGATCGCTTTCGCCGCGCCGAAACTTGATGTCAGGAACGGCGCGCCGCTGATGCTGCGCCCCGCCTGATGCGCGATCAATCCCAGCTCGATCAGGCCAAGGCCCAGCCCACCATCGGCTTCAGGAAGCGCGAGCGCGGTCCAGCCCTGTTCCTTCGCGGTGTCCCAGAAGGGGCGATGATATTCGCCGACCGCTTCGAGCAGCGGCAGGAGCGCGTCCTTGCTGACCCGTGCTTCCAGAACGCGCCGCGACTCGGTCGCGATCGCTTGCTGCCCTTCGTCGTAGAGGATGGTCATGCGCGCACCCGTCCTTCTCCCATTATCTCGTTGCGGCCAGTGAACCGGACGTTGACGTAAACGTCAAGCACTTTGACGCTACGCTTTCAGCCCCGCAACTGACGGCCGTGTCAGGCGAGCGCGGCCTTCCAGTCGCGGCGGATTTTCTTCGCGAGGCTCCATTTGTGGACCTCGGTCGGGCCGTCATAGATGCGGAACGCCCGGACTTCGCGGAATACCTGCTCAACGATCGTCTTGTCGGTGACACCGGTGCCGCCCATCACCTGGACGCATCGGTCAGCGATGCGCATCAGCGCTTCCGATACCGCCACCTTCGCCATCGAGCTTTCGACGGTGCCGAGCGATCCGGTGTCGAGAACGCCCGCGCACCAGTCGATCATCAGTTCGGCCTGTTTCAGGTCGATCATATTTTCGGCGAGCATGAAGCCGACGCCCTCATGGTCGATCAGCGGCTTGCCGAACGCCTCACGGCGATTAGCATAGTCCGTCGCGATCTCGTGCGCACGGATGCACGCGCCGAGCCAGCGCATGCAGTGCGACAGGCGGGCGGGGGACAGGCGAACCTGCGCGTAACGAAAGCCTTCGCCGGCCTCGCCCAGCATCTGGTCGGCGGGCACGCGCAGATTGTCGATCGTCAGTGTCGCATGGCCGCCGGGCATCGAGCTGTCGATCGTATTCGGCACATCGTCGATGCGGATCGCGGGGTCGGGCAGGTCGACGAGGAACATGCACGCGCCCTGTTCGGATTTCGCCATCACGATCCCGACGCGCGCGCCCTGCGCGCCGGTGATGAAGGTCTTGCGGCCGTTCACCACCCAATGATTGCCGTCGAGGCGGCACGTCGTCTTCATCATCGACGGGTCGGACCCCGCGCCGCCGTCTTCGGCGGGCTCGGTCATGAAGAAGGCCGAGCGGACGCGCCCCTCGACCATCGGCTTCAGGAAACGCGCCTTGAGTTCGGCGCTCCCTTCCTTGCCGAGCAGATACATATTTCCCTCGTCGGGCGCCATCGTGTTGCAAGCGAGCGGGCCGAGCGGCGACAGGCCGCTCTTTATGAGCACCACTGCGGTTTCGCGCTGGTTGAGGTGGCTGCCATCGTCGAAGATATGCGGGGTCAGCACGCCCGCCGCACGCGCATGGTCGCGCATTTCCATTACCAATTCGTCGGTTGGTGCGCCATGATGGTCGCGGCGCGGATCACTTTCGTACGGGACCACGATTTCGCGCACGAAGATTTCGACCTTTGCGGCGATGGCCAGCGCCCGATCCGATATGCCTTCGCCCGCCGTCATTCCGATTCCCTTCGTTATCTAACTATTACCTTAGTCAACCCGACGTTGACGTAAGCGTCAAGTTATTTCATGGACCGGAGCGAAGATGCCGTAAGGGCAGTATCGCGCAGGAGATCGAAATGGCTTTCAAAACACGCATCACCGAAATGCTGGGCATCGAGCATCCGATCGTCCAGGGCGGGATGCAAAGCGTCGGCTACGCCGAACTGGCAAGCGCGGTGTCGAACGCGGGCGGCCTTGGCATCATCACCGCACTGACGCAGGCGAGCCCCGATGCGCTGCGCGAGGAAATCGAAAAGTGCCGGTCGATGACCGACAAACCTTTTGGCGTGAATATGACCGTCTTCCCGACGATCAACGCCCCCGATTACAAAGCCTATGCCCAAGCGATCATCGACGGCGGCGTCAAGATCGTCGAGACGGCGGGCACACAGGCGGTACGCGAAATCTGGGAAATGCTGAAACCGCACGGCGTCACGATCCTCCATAAATGCACCGCGGTGCGCCACGCGCTGTCGGCCGAGCGCGCGGGCTGCGACATCATCTCTATCGACGGCTTCGAATGCGCGGGTCATCCGGGCGAGGACGATATCCCCGGCCTGATCCTGATCCCCGCCGCCGCCGACAAGGTGAAGATCCCGATGCTCGCGTCGGGCGGCTTCGGCGATGGTCGCGGCCTCGTCGCGGCGCTGTCGCTGGGCGCCGAGGGCATCAACATGGGCACGCGCTTCTGCGCGACGGTCGAGGCGCCCATCCACGACAATGTGAAGCAGGCCTACGTCGACAATGACGAACGCGGCAGCTTTCTGATCTTCCGCAGCCTCAAGAACACCGCGCGCGTCGGCAAGAGCGACGTGAGCGAAGAAGTGGTGCGCCGCCTTGCGGTGCCCGACGCCACCTTCGCCGACGTCGCCGAACTGGTGAACGGCAAGGCAGGCCGCGAATTGCTCGAGACCGGCGACCTGACGAAAGGCGTGTTCTGGGCCGGCATGGTACAGGGACTGATCCACGATATTCCGACATGCCAGCAACTCATCGACCGCATCATCGCCGAGGCCGACGCGATCGTCGACCAGCGGCTGGCATCGATGCGAGCGTAATTCGCCCGGCACGCTGGCGCGGCGCGGCGGCTTTCGATATNTCCGATTCTTCGCAACTTGATCACATCGAAAGCCGCCGGCGCCCGCGCCCGCCGGCGCGGCAAGGGGGACGTTTGAGTCTCATCGAATATAAGGGTTTCGGCGGCGTCCCTCTGTCGGCCGACATGCTGGGCGACGAAAACGATCCCGCCGTGCTGCTCATTCCCGACGTCGGACAGGGCCGCGCCGCGTGGCGCGGCGTCGCCGACGCGCTGGTGCTTTCGGGGCGCCGCGTCGTCAACCTCGACCTGCGCGAAACGAGCGAAGCGGACGGACTGGCGCCGCATATCGAGGATCTGCGCGCGGTGCTCGCGCAAATGGGTTCACGTCCAGTCGTCGTGACCGCCGGGCGCGGCGGATGGATCGCGACGCGCGCGCTGGCGCTCGATGGCGCCCTCCTCGCTGCCGGGTTGGTGCTGGTGGACATGCCGGTCGACGAGGACGCAAACGCAAACGACGTGCCCGCGCGGCTGGCGGTCCCGGCGCTCGTCGTCCGCGGCGGCTTTTCTCCCGCGCAGTGCAGCGCGGTCAGCGACACGTTCAACACCGCGCTGCCCATGGGCGAGAGCGTCGACATCAACGAATGCGACCTCGAACTCGCGTCCGACCGCAAGGAAGCCTTGCTCGGCCAGCTGCTCGAATTCCTCGAACGGCGCCAGCCGCGCGAAGCGATGGAGTTCCAGGCCGGATCGGACCCGCGCACCCTGCGCGACGCGATGGGCTGCTTCGCCACCGGTATCACGATCGTCACGGCGCTCGACGCCGCGGGAATGCCAGTTGGCCTCACCGCCAACAGCTTCACCTCGGTCTCGCTCGACCCGCCGCTCTTGCTCGTGTGCATTGCCAACACGGCGGGAACCGCGCCCGCGCTCCGCGAGGCCGAACATTTCGGCGTGAATGTCCTGCAGATCGGCCAGCAGCCAACGTCGAACCGCTTTGCGGCAAAGGGCGAGGACCGTTTCGCCAACCAGCCGTGGGCGCCCGGCCAGACCGGCGTGCCGCTACTCGGCAGCTCGCTCGTCTCGTTCGAATGCCAGCACGAATCGCTGCACGAGGCGGGGGATCATTTCATCCTGGTTGGCAGGGTGGTGCGCGCACAATTCGAACCGCACCGCGATCCTTTGCTCTATTTTCGCGGGAAGTACCGGCGACTGCATTTTGCCTGACTGGCGGACAGGGTGGGATTCGAACCCACGGTGAGCTTGCACCCACGGCGGTTTTCAAGACCGCTGCCTTAAACCACTCGGCCACCTGTCCGCACGGCGGATTACCGCCATTTATTCTAAGCTGCGACCCGTGAAACCGCTGTGGTATGGGACACCTGCTGTGACACCCCCTTGGCAGCAACCTGCTCCTCGGCGGTGAGATATTGCAGATACTCTTCAGTCTGTCGGATTGTCGAGTGCCCCATTTCAATTTGCAGATGATAAATGTTCCCGCCGTCCCGTAGGTAGTTGATGGCGAACATATGCCGCAGATCGTGGAAGCGGAACCGGATGAACTTTTGGTGTGACACTAGCTGAGACACCACTTGCTCGTTCCATTTCTTCTCCGCGCGGAGCTGCACCTCGCGCCACATCTCGCTGACGCGCTTGTAGGCACCCCCGTTACGAGTCACGAAAACGTAACCCTCGCGGGAGTTTCGGCCGCAAAGGATCTGGTATGCTTCCTCGCAGAGGGTCACGACTCGGACCGTCCGGTTCTTGGTGACGAACAACTGGAGCTGCCGGCGATCGAGGAGGACGTTGCTCCACGTTAGCTGAGCGATCTCGTCGCGGCGTAGGCCGGTGAGGAGCGCGAAGCGACAGATCTCACCGAAGGTCGACCGCATACGGGCGAACGTGGCGTCGATCATGCCCGGGGTGGGCATCGTGAAGGGGAGCCGTTTCTCGCGGCGCGCCTTCTTCGACAGTTTGAGCACGAGATTTTCCTCAGCCCACTCCTGATCGACGGCATGCTCGAAGATGTTGGACATGACCGCAAGGTCGCGGTTGATCGTGGCGTTCGACAGGCCCTCGGACTTTCGGGCGCTCATGTATTCGGTGAGCTTCGACCGAGTGACCTCGGCCCAAGCCAGATCACCGAAGAACGGCTTCAGCATTTTGAGCGACGTCCGATAGCGGCGCCACGTCTTCGTCGAATATCCAGTTTGGTAATGCTCGATCCAGCTGGAGGCCACCTGGGCGAACGTCAGCTCGTCATACTCATGGTTCGGTGACTTCTCCGCCAACCATTTCTTGATGAGCTTGCGCGCCTCTACTGGGTCGCCTGTTCCCAGGCTCTCTCGGAGGGTATCACCCGCAACCTTGACGCGCCCATAGTAGACCCCGCCCCGGAAGAACGTGTTTGGGATTTTTTCAGCCGCGACGGGAGATGCGGATGCGGGCGGTGACATATATTCTCTTGTTCCTTGATCCACGCCCTCAGGCGCTCGACATTGAAGGTCCACTCTCCACCGATCTTCGCAGCACCGGGGATCAGCCCCCGAGCAGCCATCGACTGAAGGGTTCGGATGGATTTGCCCGTGATGAGGTGGGCTTTGGCAATCAGGCATCGCTCGATATTCATAACGTTGCCCCGATAGATCGCCGTGCCCTCTCAAAGGAACCGCCTGCGAGCAGCGAAACTAGGTTATGCGTCTGATTTCCCATGAAGCTCCTGCAGCCGAGCCTGCTCCTCGATCCGGGCGTCCATTTCGTCGAGGGCGGAACGGGAAATCAGGCCGTAGTCGAGAGGCCGCCATTCGAGACGCTCACCATCCTCCGACGGCGCCAGCATGTGGGCCTTGCACTGGATCTGGCCCGCAACACGCTGCCCGGTGTTGGGATCGTCGATCAGGTCGGCGGTCCAAGCTACGCGACAGGTCAGCAGTTGGATTTCGCCGAATGCGCCGACCGTGAGATTGAAATCCATTTCCCCACCGTAGGTCAGTTCGAACAGCAGTTCCCGCGGCAGGGGAGGGATCAAGTTGTCGGGGTCAAAACCGGCCTTGCGGACGAGCTGGTCGAGCTGCGCCTTCGGCAGCTGCTGGATGACGGCGTGCATGATGAAATCGGGAAGCATGAATTTCCTTTCGCGCGAGCGGAAACCCCGTTGCAGGTAACGGTCTCCGCGTCTGGTCTCGTGGGAGTGGGGTTAGCCGACGAGCAGTTCGGCTTCGTCGTGCAGACGGCAGAGATCGTCGATGATCTGCCGTTTCTCGGCGCCATCGCGATCGGGCTTGTCGAGATCCGTCTCGAACAAGAGCTCAAGTTTCTGGAGCACAGCGGCGAGGGAGGGGGCTTCGAGCCCGAGCAGCAGATCTTCCTGCTCCGCGATCGCACGTTCGATCGCGTCGACCTTCCCGGCCGGAGCCTGGTTCAGGCTCAAGTTCAGTTCGCGGTATTTTTCAACTGCTGCCTTCCACGCGCGTGCGGAGGCATTAAGGGGCTTCGTAGCCATCGACTCGATCCTTTCTCGATCGGTTGGTGTGTTAGGAGCCGGGCGCGGTTGCCGCCGCGTTCGGTTCCGCCTTTCAGCTAGGAGTCGGGGATTCCGAGGTCAAGTCCTAGCGAACAAAAATCCCATGATATCCTAGTTATGTTATGAATTGCCGGCATTTTGATCGTGGTCAGTAGGAGGGGGGGCGCGTTGTCTAATTGTCTTTCTGTCTACCCTCTCTTCAAAAAGTAAGGTGAAGATAGAAAAGTCCATGCAGCGCGAGGTGAGGCTGCATGGACTTTCGCATCAGCGCCTAGACGCTCAGACGTTAGACGCTGTCGTGAGCGCGTTTCAACTTCGCGAACCATTCTTCATCGCTGAGCGAGGGGACGTCGGTTTTCGTAACGTGCCAAGGCATGCTCCCCGGCCAACTGCTGCTGTGGCTGATGCCGAGCGGGAAGCCCGCAAAGCAAGACAGCATTCCCTCCGTCCGGGCATATTCTTCCCCGCGGTCCTGAGCCGTAGTCGCCGACCAGTAGTCCGCGTTGCGGATCGCCCAAAGGCTCGCCCGCGCAGGCTGCGGAATGAAGGAATGCTGCCCCCAACATCCGGGCACACGCTGCTGCTGGAAGGAGACGGCACCAACGGTCCGCAGAGCCTCCGTCAGCTTTACCTTTGTCTTCCCATGCATCGAACGGCCAAGCTGAGCTTCAATCTCGGCAAGCGTCGCGACGTCGCGCTCGAACACACCCGTGCGGAGATTGATTTCCAATTCGAGATCGCGAGCCAAATCCGTGCGGCTATCCGCGATCAGAGCCTGTTTCGCTACGGTCATCGGAGGCGGGGCGTCGGGCGAGAAGGACTCGAGATCGATGCCACCAAGGTACGACTTGATCACTCCCAGGTTGGACTGCCACCAGGCCGCAAAGTCGGCATAGTAACTGCGGTCGCGGGGCAGTGCGGGGGAATCGATGAAGAAAATCCGGCGATCAGATGCTTCGATGTGCAGGGGCACCGCCAAGTTCGTCAGCATGACGAATGATGCGACGTTGTGCCAATTCCGGTTGGGCTGATATTTCTCGTTCACCTTTACGATGTCGTTCGTGATGAACTCCTTCATCTTGTTGTAGTCGCGCAGCCCGGTTCCCAGGTTGAGCTCCTCCAGCACGATGAGAAGCGTGTTCATCAAGAATCCCTGCCACGGCCCGGTGATTTCCTCGGTAGTAGACTTCCGCACATTGTGAGACCCGAGGATATGAGCCCAGATTTCGGTGAGCATGGTCTTGCCGACCCCCTGATGCTCGCTGCGCAGCAGCAGTGCGTGACGAAGCTTTTTCCCGGGATGGCGGACGGTCCAAGCCATCATCTGAAGGAGATGTTGGCGTTCTTCGGCGCTCGGGACGAGATAGCTGATGAACTCCTCAAACGGTCCGGCATCTCCTTCGATCGCTTCAACGTCGGAGCCGCGATAAGTGTTGAGCCAGAGGAGGCCATCCTTTTCGATCACGCCGTTGCCCTTCTGAGGATCGAAAACGAAATCAAACATGCTCGGCACGAGCCGCTCGCTGAGCAGAAACTCGCCGAACTTACCTTTGACGATCAGATGAGCATGCGTATTGTTGAACCCCGGCATGTCGAGCAACTGACCGCTTTCAAGGTGGTAGAAGGCATTGGGCTTGCTGAGGTAAACCCACTTCATCGCCGCAGCGATAAACGGATCGGGGTTCTCCGAGCCTGACTTCCAACAACTGGCCAACGTGCGTTCGATCTCCGTCGCCTCGAGACCTGATGCAAAAGCGGTGCTGACGAGCGCGTCGGAATAGGCTTCCCAATCTGCGCCAGCCGCGGCAACCTTAGACGCGAGGCGGGCACCGTAGCGGAAGAGCGTGTCGTTGCGTTCACCATTCGGCGCCTCGGAAATCTTGGTTACAGCCGTGCGCTGCGTTCCAAGCAGATACGCGACGACCCCGCTGTCATGCCCCGACACGTTCGCCGCATTGAGTTCTGCCCTGCCATTGGTGGGTTTGGGCAAGTGGGTCTTCGTTGCCTTAAGCTGATCAAGCACGACGGTCGGGAGGTCCGCAAACTGTACGTTGTCCGGTGAGACCAGCCACTCGTACATTGCGCCGCTCTCATGGACCGAGCCCGCACCTACGACGTATCCTCCATCGCCGCGGATATCCAACTTAGTGCCAGCGATACGAACGGAATTGCCGACCTTGAAGCCGGGGTGCCCGAAATAATAGTGGCGCCCGCGGCCGGTGCTAACGCACGGGGTCGGGGGCAGGTCCCAGCTGTCAACGAGTGCTTGCGCTTCGGCGCTATCGACGTCCAGTACTACAATGCCGCTCGGCGCGCCGGTGACGATTGCGACGCCGAACTTGTTGGCGTCCCATGCACAGAGTTCATCCGGCGTTGCAGCCCTTTCAGCATAGGTCTTCCACGAGGCTACAGCCGGTGTCTTTCCTGCTTCCTTGACCGGGAAGGTGTGAAAGCCGAACTCGGCGGCCTCCTTAAAACGACTGGGCACAGGATTATTATTTTTCAATGCTTTACTCCAAAATTTGTTTTCTTCCCCAATCGGGAAAGGCCCATTTAGGAGATACATCGCGAGCGTCGACCGCTCCCAAACATCGAGTCTAGGTTATGGTTTCGAAATCTTCCGAGACGGTTCCGGCTTGCGCTTTCGTTCCTTTTTTGTTCTCATGCTGCTATGGATAAAATTGACGAAACCCGAGTCGCGAGGGCGATCCTCGCCGCCCCCGGCTGGGCCCGCGTCGGCATCTCTGCGCCGAAGGAGAGCACGCGCGAGGCCGCTGCGCAGGAGCTTGCGCTGACGATTACGAAGATGTTCGGCGAGCGATCTTCGGCGATCGACCCGAACCAGCTGGTGCTGGCGCTGTGACGTGCAGCATACGAAATCGGGCATCCCGCGGGCCACGCATATTTTCGAGGCGGCGATTTGGCATTATGCTGTCCAGCCGGTCTGCCGCTGCGGCCATCACGCCAAGTTCGACGCGGGGCTACTCTGGTATCGCTTCCACCGAAAAGGCTGGGACGATAATCTTCGCTCTGCCTGCCGCCATTTCCGGTGTCGGCAATGCGCGTGGAAGGCTGGTCACCGGGTCCAGCCACTGCGTCTCGAAGTGGTCGCGTGGGACAAGGATGCGATCCAGATTAAGGAACTGGTCGATGAACGCGAGTGGAAGCGGGCGATCAGCCGCTACCGCAGCTAGGAGCTAGATGATGGACCGGGATTTCGACGACACGCTGCAGGGCGTCGGCAAGGGCGGTCACCGGATCATGATCTGGGACGGCCGCGAGGAGCGGCAAATCGAAGCGCATTGGGGCTTGATGTCGCGCGATCCCGAGATCGGCCAGATTCCGCTTCTTAAATCCGAGACGGCTCGCATCGAGAACCCGTGCCTGATCCTCGCGAACGAGTTCGGCATCAAGCGCGACGGGAAGACGCTCTATGCCGCGAGCCTCGTCACCGACATCCCCTTCTTCTGCATCGCGGGCGTTTGGCAGCGCGGCACGCGCGACTACCCCGACGCCTTCGCCGCGCTGACCGTGCCGGCCTATCCTGATCTCGCCATGCACAAGGATCGACATGTCGCCGTGGTCCACCCCGACGACTGGTTCGACTGGCTTCTGCAGGAGCGGCCGGCGCTGGATATGTTGCGCCGGTTCCCGGAAAGTAGCTTCACGATCACGCCGCCGATCCAGGAGAGCTTCGAAGGACTGCTCGGCGCCGCCTGAACCGGAGCCGCGAATGTGCAACCTGATCACCTTGAAAGCCTCGGTCGATGAGGTGGCGTCCTACTTCAAGGCCCGGCGACCGAAGCCGACGAACGCGAGCCCCGGCGAAGTCTGGAAGGGCGGGACGGGGTTCGTCGTCCGAGAGGTGGCTGGCGGGCGGCAGATCGACGCGATGGTATGGGGCTTCCCCCGGCACTCGCTGAACAAGCGAACAGGGCAGCCCAACAAGCCGACGCACGTCAACAACGCGCGCGATGACAAGCTTATGTCACCCTACAACATGTGGCGCGAATGGTTCCTCCAGCCAGCGCACCGCTGCTTGATCCCGATCAGCGCATTCGCCGAGGCGGTCGGTCCCGCGGGCCAAATGACCCGCGCCTGGATCAGCATCGCGGACCAACCGCTCGCCGCCTGCGCCGGCCTCTGGCGCCCGACCGACGAATGGGGAGATAGCTACACCATGGTGATGGTAGACGCCGTTCCGGAAATGCTCGACATCCACGACCGGATGCCGGTGATTTTGCGGCACCGGGACCACGACGCCTGGCTTCATGCTCCAGCTGAGCAGGCTATGGCGCTGGTTGCGAAATATCCTGCCTCAAGTCTGGTGGTCCAGAGGACGTCCGATCCTTGGAGTGCGGCCTCCGCACCAACTTCGCCGCGGCTAATTTAGTGGGCGGTAGCGGAACCAACCAGAAATCACGCGTGGATTATGTATGGCGAGTGGCGGTGGTCGGTCGCATCATCGAGGCGCGAGTTGACCGTCGGTCGATCCTCTGGCGATTGCCCACCAACGCCAATATTGGAATTTTGAAACAGTAGCGGGCGCGGTCTTTAGAGCTGATTGCACTTGGCAAGAAGGGTAGTAGGCTAAATGAACGGGGTATGGGGGGTCTAGAAGACCGACCCTCCCGAGGCTGCCGAAATTAAAATTTTTCGGTTTTTCGGATTTTCGATCCGTTGAGCTCTCTCGCCCCACCAATAGATAGCACCACGAAAACGCAACCGAAATGGCACCAATCTCACCGATGGAATTATCGCAAAGCTCGCACTCGACGTTGCAGCATGTCGATGGCCTCGCTAGGAGCTAGAGGCCCGTAGGTAGTCGAAATCGCCTCCTATTTGGTCTTGGGGGATGTAAATGCAAGTATCGTCAAGGCTCGCCTGAATGAGCGATGTCTTCTTTCAATCCCCGATCCTCAACTCGCCGTATGAGGAACCCGGACGCCATTGGGAACTCGACGATGCGGGGCAGCCGACGAGCATAATCGTTCCGCGCAGGCGCCAAAGTGCGCTCGTTTCCCCAATCCCCAAGGCGAAAAAGGTGCGCGGCAAGGCGGTCCAGGCCGACTTCCTCGCCGACGAAGCCGGCCAGGAATATAACCCGACCGAGGTCATCAACGGTATCCGCTCCGCAGTCGAGAGCTGGCGCTCCCTGCCGGAGAGCCAGTGGCGGGTGACGCCGACAACCGCGCGCTTGCTCCGCCACTGGCGCACGCACAAATTCGCCAACCAACGCCCCTTCTTCTGCCAGGTCGAAGCCGTCGAGACGGTCATCTGGCTGACCGAGGTCGCGCCGCGCTCGTCTTCACAGGGACGGCGCTTCTGGACGCACCTAGAAGCCGCCAACGAAGCGTCAAACCCAGAGCTCATGCGGATGGCGCTCAAGCTCGCAACCGGCGCGGGCAAGACTACGGTTATGGCGATGATTATTGCGTGGCAGACCCTCAACGCCGTCCGCCATCCCAATGCGAAGCGTTTCTCCAAGGGCTTCCTCATTGTCGCGCCAGGGATCACGATCAAGGACCGGCTGCGCGTTCTCCAGCCCAATGACCCGGACAGCTATTACCAGAGCCGCGAGATCGTGCCTGATGACATGCTCCTCGACCTCGGCCGGGCGAAGATCGTCATCACCAATTTTCATTCCTTCAAGAAGAAGGACGAGGTCTCGCTGAACAAGGTGCAGCAGGCCGCCCTGCGCACCACCCTCAAGCCGGAGAGCGACGGCGCGATGATCCGCCGCGTTGCGGGCGAGCTTATGGGGCTCAAGAATATCGTCGTCCTCAACGACGAAGCGCACCACTGCTACCGCGAACGCCCGCTTACGGATGAAGAGCAGAAGGCGCTCAAGGGCGACGAGCTGGCCGAAGCGAAGGAGAATAACGAAGCCGCACGACTGTGGATCTCAGGCATCGAAGCCGTGAAACGTGAGCTCGGCGTGTCGATGGTCTATGACCTGTCGGCTACACCATTCTTCCTCCGCGGCTCGGGCTACCGCGAAGGATCGCTGTTCGGCTGGGTGATGAGCGACTTCAGCCTGATGGACGCGATCGAGTGCGGCATCGTAAAGCTGCCCCGCGTCCCCGTGATGGACAATGTGCCCGGTGGCGACACCCCGATGTTTCGCAACCTGTGGGAGCATGTCGGCAAGCATCTTCCCAAAAAAGGCCGCGGCAGCTCGAAGGGGCTCGATCCGCGCAAGCTGCCCAACGAACTGCTGACCGCGATCGACGCGCTCTATGGCCACTACGAAAAGACCTTCGAGCTTTGGCGTGAAGCCGGCATCGGTGTCGATCCTGTATTCATTGTTGTCTGCAACAACACCGCGACCTCGAAACTCGTCCACGACTATATCGCCGGCTACGAGATCGAGGACGATGACGGCAACATCACGCCGATGAAGGGCAAATGCCCGCTCTTCTGGAATTATGACCCCGACGGAACCGCGCTGCCGCGTATGCGAACCCTTCTGATCGACAGCCAGCAGCTCGAGAGCGGCGAAGCGATCAGCAGCGATTTCCGCGACGCCGCAAAGGATGAGATCGCGCGGTTCAAGGACGAGTTGATCCAGCGCACTGGCGATCGCATGGCGGCGGAGAAAATCGACGACGCCGCGATCTTGCGCGAGGTGATGAACACCGTCGGTCGTAAGGGACAGCTTGGCGAGCGTATCCGCTGCGTCGTGTCGGTGTCGATGCTCACCGAAGGATGGGATGCGAACACCGTCACCCACGTCCTCGGCATCCGCGCCTTCGGCACCCAGCTGCTCTGCGAGCAAGTCATCGGCCGCGCGCTGCGGCGACAATCTTATCAGCTGCAGGACGACGGGCTTTTCCCGGTCGAGTATGCCGATGTCCTCGGCATCCCCTTCGACTTCACCGCCCAGCCAGTGCAGGCGCCACCAAAAGCGCCCGTCGACATGGTCCGCGTTCATGCGATCAGCCCTGCGCGCGATGTGTCGGAGATCCGCTATCCGCGTGTCGAGGGTTATCGCACCGAATTGCCCAGCGAGCGGCTGACCGCCGAGTTCACATCAGACTCGACGCTGGAGCTGACCCCCGATCTCGTCGGGGCCACAGAGACCGTGAACTCCGGCATCATTGGCGAGACCGCCGATCTCACGATCGAGCACCTCGCCGACGAACGCTCCTCGACCATTCACCTCAAGCTGGCCGAGTGGATCGTGAAGCGGAAGATGACCACCGCCGGCGAGAGGATCAATCTGGGTCTGCTGGTCCAGATGAAGTCGATCGTCCGTCGCTGGATGGCCGAGCATCTCGTGCTCGCAGGCGGAACCCAGCCGGCCCAGCTCCTCTATTATAATATCGCCGACCGTGTTGCAGACCGCATCATGGCCGCGATCACGCGCGGGCAGGAAGGCGGGGGCCGCGTCCTCGCGATGCTCGACCCTTACAACCGCGAAGGCAGCACCCGGCACGTCAGCTTCATGACCAGCAAGGATCGCTACGAGACCGGCGACCGGTGCCACGCCAATTACGCCGTGATCGACAGCGACTGGGAGGCGGAGTTCTGCCGCGTCGCCGACAAGCATCCGCGCGTCATCGCGTGGGCGAAAAATCACAACCTTGGCTTCGAGGTTCCCTACAGCGCGGGTGGTGAAGCACGACGTTACCGTCCCGATTTCATCCTGCGCATCGACGACGGTCGCGGTCCCGACGATCCGCTCAACATGGTTGTCGAGATCAAGGGCGCCCGCGATGAGGACGACAAGGATAAGGCGGAGACGATGCGGACCTTGTGGGTTCCCGGCGTCAATGCCCTCGGCGACCACGGCCGCTGGAGCTATGCCGAGTTCACCGACGTTTGGACCATCGCAACCGAATTTGCGGCAAAAGTAGAGGCTTGGCTGGACGATATGAGTGACGACAAGGTGAGCGCGTGACCGACGGTTTCTCTACCCCCGTATTTGCGCGCCTCGTCGATGTCGCGCCACGCAGCGCCTGGCCGCACGAGGCCCATGCCTTCACGCCTTGGCTCGCCGACAATCTCGACCGGCTCTCGGACGCGATCGGCATCCCGCTTGAGCTGACCGGGCGTGAGGTCGGCGTCGGGCGCTATTCGGCCGACATCCTTGCGTCGAGCCCGGCCGACGGCGCAGTTGTGCTGATCGAAAATCAGCTCGAACCGTCCGACCACACCCATCTCGGTCAGATCATGACCTATCTGGCCGGGCTAGAGGCACAGGTAATGATCTGGCTCGCCCCCGCGTTCCGCGAGGAGCATCTCTCTGCGCTGCGCTGGCTCAACCAACACACCGATGAGCGTTTCTCGTTCTTCGCGGTGCGGTTGCGCGTCGTGCAGATCGCCGACTCGCCGCTGGCGCCGCTATTCGACGTGCTCGAAAAGCCCAATGCGTGGGATCGGTCGCTCCAGCAAACCGCGCGCTCTGCGGCCGCCCCCATCGATCCTATTGCCGCAGCGCAGCGCGAGGGTTTCTGGTCCGCCTACGCCGAACGCGATCCTGCCGTTGAGAGCGACCGCCGTGTCGGCGCGACCGTCCGTTGGCGCTCCGTGCCCGGCACCGGCATCGTCATCTCGCGCTTCAGATCGAAAGGCAAAGTCGGGCTTTTCCTTCGCGGCGATTATGGTCGCAGCGGAGAACTGACACTACCGCGCATCGAAGGGGTGGCGAATGCGCTGGAGACGGAGCTCGGCATCCCGCTCGGCAATGCCGACTATCCCTTCACAATGTCTCGACCGGTCAACCATGACGATCCGCAAGAGGTCGCCGCGGCGATCGAATGGCTCGTCTCCGCAACCGCGCGCTATGCAGCCGCGATCGCCACTCATCTTCAGATGGAACCCGCCTAATGGCCAAAAAGCCCCTTACCGTCGACACCCTCACCCATGACGAGGCGACACGGCGCAATGCGCCGACGGCAGAGCTGGAGGCGTTTGTCTCGGACGATGTTAAGGCGCCGATCCGCGCCGCCTATGAACGGCGCAACCCCGATCTCGACCCGCAGCTCGTGTGGCGCGGCAAGGATGTCGCCGACTGGTCCGACCTGATCGTCGAGGCGCCGCCGCTCTATATTCAGGAAAAAATCCATCCCAAGGCGCTTGTCGAGGATCTGAAGCGCGCGAGCGCGCGCCGCGCCGATCCCGAGGTTGCGCCCGACCTGTTTGCCGACTTCAACGGCATCGACCCGGAACAACGCACCGAGTTCTATGCGCACGACCAGCATTGGTCGAACCGCATGATCTTGGGCGATGGCCTCAAGGTCATGGCGAGCCTAGCGGAGCGCGAGGGGTTGAAGGGGCAGGTGCAGTGCATCTATATCGACCCGCCCTATGGCATCAAATTTAACTCCAACTTCCAGTGGAGCACCACCAGCCGCGACGTGAAGGACGGCAAGGCCGACCATTTCAGCCGCGAGCCCGAGCAGGTGAAGGCGTTCCGCGACACCTGGGTCGACGGCATCCACTCCTACCTCACCTATCTGCGCGACCGCCTGACGGTGGCGCGCGACCTGCTGACCGAGAGCGGGTCGGTGTTCGTGCAGATCGGCGACGAGAATGTGCACCGCGTGCGGGCGCTAATGGATGAAGTGTTTGGGGACGAGAATTTCTGTTCTGAAATAACGGTCAAAAAGACGACCGGTGCAGGTAGCCCGGCCATTGGAACGAAGGTGCTCGCATCAACGCAGGACTATATTCTTTGGTATGCAAAATCCGGCCCCGCGGTGAAGTATCGACAAGGGTATCGCCCTAAAGACGCGGAAACCACGGGATACGATTATCGCCGTCTTCCAGATGGAAGTGTGGTAGCGGCATCGACCGGATCAAGCGGTGAAATATGTTCACTTGATAACTTAACCTCACAGACCGGTGCAGACACTACGCGCGTGCCGATCGAACTTTTTGGGCGGCGCTTTTCCCCAACGACAGGAGGTTGGAAGACCAACGTCCTCGGAATGTCGAGGCTGAAATCGGCATATCGCCTAGGGATCAAGGGGGCTACACCTCGCTACGTTCGCGAGCTGAACGATTTCCCTGTTCGACCGACCAATAATCTCTGGGATGACATTTCGCAGGGCGGCTTCGTAAGTTCGGAGAAATTATACGTAGTCCAAACGACCGCGGAAATAATCCAGCGCTGCATCCTAATGACCACCGACCCCGGCGACCTTGTCCTCGATCCCACCTGCGGATCGGGCACCACCGCTTATGTCGCCGAACAATGGGGTCGGCGCTGGATCACAATCGACACTAGCCGCGTCGCGCTGGCTCTCGCGCGCGCGCGGATTATGGGCGCGCGCTATCCATGGTATGTGCTAGCCGACAGCCGCGAGGGGCAGGTGAAGGAGGGCGAGGTGACGCGCAGCGTCCCCGCCGACATCCCCACCTATGGCCGCATCCGCCAGGGCTTCGTCTACAAGCGCGTGCCCCACATCACCCTGAAATCAATTGCCAACAATGCCGAGATCGATGCCATATGGGAGACTTGGCAGGGGCGGCTGGAGCCGTTGCGGCAGGCGATCAACGCCGCGCTGGGCACCGAATGGCAGGAATGGGAAATCCCGCGCGAGTTGACCGCGGCGCAATCGACCGCCGCGGCGCCGCACGCGGCTTGGTGGGAAGCGCGCATCTCGCGACAGAAGGAAATCGACGCCTCGATCGCGGCCAAGGCCGACACCGAATATCTTTACGACCAGCCCTATGACGACAAGAGCCGAGTCCGCGTTGCAGGGCCGTTCACTGTCGAAAGCCTGTCGCCGCACCGCGTCCCCGCGGTCGATGCCGACGACAGCCTGTTCGACGAGCTCGAAGCGTCCGAAGGCCGGCGGCAGGCCGGCGCCGCGGCAGAGAGCGTCGATTTCGCCGAAATGGTGCTGGAAAACCTCAAACGGTCGGGCGTGCAACAGGCGCATAAGGCGGACCGGCTCGTCTTCGCTTTGCTGAAACCCTGGCCCGGCCGCTTCATCTGCGCAGAGGGCGCGGTGCGGCAGGCTTCGGAGGGCGAGAGCGACACGCTGTCCGACAGCCCCACCCGCCGCGCCGCGATCTTCGTCGGCCCCGAATATGGCACCGTCGCCCGCGCCGACCTGACCGCAGCCGCGCGCGAGGCGATGGAGGCTGGCTTCGACCTGCTTATCGCCGCCTCGTTCAACTTCGACGCGCACGCGTCCGAGTTCGACCGCATGGGGGCGCTGACCGTTCTGCAGGCGCGGATCAACCCCGACCTCCACATGCCCGACCTAGCCAGCACCGGCGCGGGCAACCTCTTCACCGTGTTCGGCGAGCCCGACATCCAGGTCCACGACGAGGCCGATGGCTGCATCAGCATCGAAGTCGCCGGCGTCGATATGTATAAGGGCGGCGAGATCGTCAGCAGCGATGCCGACGACATTGCGGTGTGGTTCATCGACACCGACTATAATTACGAAAGCTTCTTCGTCCGCCACGCCTATTTCCCCGGCGCGAACGATCCCTACAAGGCGCTTAAAACCTCGCTAAAGGCAGAAATCGACGCCGATGCGTGGGAGAGCCTTAAGCGCACGCGGTCGCGACCGTTCCCAAGACCAGCGGGCGGCAAGGTTGCAGTGAAGGTCATCAACCACCTTGGGGATGAAGTGATGAAGGTTGTGGGCGTCTGAGAGACCGACCGCGATCGTAGAGGGGAGCGCGATGCTTTTTCGGAATTACGGGCTGTTCTGGCACGCTGATCGTATTCAATGGGGGAGTCCAGGAAAGGGCAACCAGGGTCGGTTGTTGGGGTATCAGGCGGTCCGAGCTGGCCCTGTGGATTTTCGAAAGCAGCGTGGCGTTTACGCGCTCTACGACGATAACTTTCAGATGCTTTACGTCGGTCAAGCGGGATACGGATATAAGCGCCTGTATGATCGCCTAGATAATCACATGTCGGACCATTTGCGCGAACGATGGCAGCGTTTCTCTTGGTTTGGGATCGATCCCGTCAAGAAGGTCGGCGATGATCTTTGCCTCGTGGAAACGGAGCCGAAGACACCTCAGGTCAACGAGGTTCTCAATCATCTGGAAGCCATTTTGATCGCGGCTGCAGAACCCAAACTCAACAGGCAGGGAGGGAAGTTCGGGAAGGCCCAACAAATCTATCAGTGGCACGAAGACGAAGACGAAGAGGTCGAAATTCGCCTTTCGTCAGTCGAGCTGAACCTTCGCGAACTCATTGATAAAATCGCGAAGAGATGACTCTCCACTACGCCTCGACGTTCACGAAGGCACTCGGTCGCCTCACCGCCACCGAGCAGAAGCTGGTGAAAATCACCGCATTCGATCTCGCCCAAGATGAAATGGGGAACGGTCTTCAACTGCACCGCGTCGACGCGTCGCCCGGTTTCTGGACCGCGCGCGTCAACCAGGACATCCGTATCGTCCTGCACAAGGACGGCGAGCATACGCTCCTTGCCTGGGTCGACCATCATGACGACGCCTATCGCTGGGCCGAGCGGCGCAAAATCGTGCCACACGAGCGCACCGGTGCTATGCAGATCGTCGAGGTCGTCGAGCGAACCGAAGAGCGTCTCGTTTATACCGAGAGGGTCGGGGACACTTCTCCTGCTCCGGTCGCTGCTCATCGACCCTTTGCCGAACTCGGCGACGACGACCTGCTGAATGTCGGCGTCCCCCGCAACTGGCTCGAAGCCGTTCGCGAGGCTGGCGAGGCGAGCGTCGATGGCCTTTTTGCGGCACTGCCCGATGAAGCCGCAGAGGCTCTTTTGGACTATGCAACGGGCGGTCGGCTTGAGGATCATATCCCGGTCCCCGTCGCGCCCGACGCCGATCCTTTCGCACATCCGGATGCCATGCGGCGCTTCCGCGCAGTGGACGGCGTCGAAGAACTGCGGGCGGCTCTCGACGCGCCGTTCGATCAATGGACCGTGTTCCTTCATCCCGCACAACGCGCGCCAGTGACCCGCGATTGGTCGGGACCAGCGCGCGTTTCGGGGTCGGCAGGCACCGGCAAGACCATCGTCGCATTGCACCGCGCCGTGGAACTGGCGGGGCAGGGTGAAGCGCAAGTCTTGCTCACCACATTCTCCGAAACACTGGCGAAAAACCTCGCGATCAAGGTCGCATTGCTGACCGAAGTGCAGAGAGACCGGCGTGAGCATATTTCGGTCCGAGCCATTGATCAGGCCGCGCTAGAACTGTTCGAAAAGGCATTCGGCAGCCCGGATCTGGCAACCAGCGAGCAAATTTTTGCTGCGATCGAGGCCGCGGTCGCTGCTGGGCTAGGCGAAGGGCACGCAACGTCGTTTCTGTTCGAAGAGTGGATCGAACTGGTCGACGCCTGGGGCCTGAAAGACCGCGAAGAATATGCCGTGGTCCCCCGCATCGGCCGACGCACCCGATTGGGACCGAAGCAGCGTGAAACAGCGTGGGCTGTCTTCGAATTTGTCCGCAAATGGCTCGCCGATCGAAACCTGATCACGCTCTCCGACGTTTACGGCCGGTTCACGCAATGGGTCGAGGATGGTGAAGCGGTGCCCTTCACCCATGTCGTCGTCGACGAAGCACAGGATTTGTCGGTAGCACAGGCCCGGTTGCTCGCTGCAGTCGGTCGTGCCGGGCGTCCGGACGCGCTGTTTTTCACCGGCGATCTTGGTCAACGCATCTTCCACTTGCCGTTTTCGTGGGCGCGTCTCGGCCTCGATGTGCGCGGTCGGGCGCAGGTCCTAAAGGTCTGCTATCGCACTTCGCACCAGATCCGCAGCGCCGCTGATCGGCTGCTCGCTCTCGAGATCGTCGATCAGGATGGCATCGAAGAGACCCGCCGCGGGACCGTGTCAGTCTTTGATGGCCCCGAGCCAACCGTCGAGCTGTTCGCAGCTGAGCAGGATGAAATCGCCGCAGTTGCGCTCTGGCTAAGGTCAAGGGCCGAAGAGGGAATGCCCGAGCGAGAGATCGCGATCCTTGTTCGCGGCGAAGCCCAGCTGGAACGTGCGGCGTCAGCCGCCAATGCGGCCAGCATCGATCCCGTCGTCCTGACTATGCACGATGCGAAGGGGCTGGAGTTTCGTGCGGTTGCGGTGATGGCGCTGGATGAAGATGTCCTGCCGGACGCCGCCAGACTCGCGGAGGTCGGTGACATCAACGACCTTGAAGCGATCCAGGATACCGAGCGCCATCTTCTCTACGTTGCCGCAACGCGCGCGCGCGATCGCCTAATGCTATCGGGCGTCGAACCTGGATCGGAGTTCCTCGACGACCTTTCGTCCATATCCGATCGCCACTCACTCTGAGCCGGTCGAAGCAGCTTTACCAACATCCAAATTTCCATGTCCAACTCGTGAAAAGGGGTCCGAGATGAAAGCATGCCCGCTGTGTGGAATTGATGCCGACGAAGCCGACAATAGATGCAGCGGCTGTGGATACCCGTTTTCCGGGGCCGAAATTGATGCGGACGACGAGGATATGTCGCTTTCCAGCGAAAGCTCCCCCGCGCCCGATCGACCCGATGGAGGCACGCCCATGATCGTAGGGTGGCTCTGCCTCGCAGCTTCTTTGATTTTTACCATCGTCGCATTCAATCAAGGGCCGGAGTCCTGGCAAGTGTCTGCTGCCGAATATGGATCAACCAGCGCCCTTTCAGGTCTCGCCGACGCATACGGACGTCAGTGGGCATTCCAGCTCGCCGCGGGTGGATTTTTCACCCTTTTCCTGGTCTTTTGGAGCGTCGGTTATGTCGTTCGGGCAATTAGCTTTTTGCCGGGAAACCCGAAAGCTAAATAACGTGTTGAGCTGACGGCTGGGCGTAAGCCCTAGGGGGATCTGAGATGAAGGCAATTTCTATCGTTGGAATTTTTTCGCTGTTAGCCGCTCCCGCGAGCGCCGCTCCAAGCGTGTTCGTGAAATCAGAACCGAACAGCATGTGGTGGGATGGGGCTATGACTGCCCGTATTTTGGGGACCTCCGCTGGCCCAGTGACGGCTGAAAAGCTCTCTGCCTATCTCGAAAAGACTATGATCTATTATTCCTACCGGGTCTGTTCGCTGGAGGCCGTGCAAGGAGACACGTTCGTCGGCATCGACCGCGCGACCCAGTTGCAGATAGATGAATATCGGCCGCACGTCTCATGGCGCGCGGAAAGCGTCGCGCCGGGAGGTCGCCGCATTCTTGGACAGAGCGTTGTTTTCGAAGGGTGCGAGGCAGACGATCCGCGCGGAGGGGCACTTCTGGTCACCGACATCGCGACAGGAGAGATCCTTCGCTGGGTGCCAATGGGTAGCTATACGAACAAAAGTGGCGATGCGGTTCCGATCTGGGTCATGTTTCTCGATCCGCGCCACGAAGGCGGCGAAGATCTATTTTCCACCTCGCTCTGCCGGGACTGCGGCGACCGCACCCACGTCTATTATGACGTCACGCGAAGGCATATTTATACTGAGCACAATGGCCACTGAGCCAATGTCCAGCGGGTTTGCCAACGCGCTTAGAACTCGTTTCTAAAGCGGGTGATTTGCCATTGGTCATTCAGGCCTCGCATCTGTAGCTGGTTTCGCCTCAGCACCCAAAGGAGGCAGCAATGAAATACGATACTCGCTTTGCTCTTATCGATGCCGATGGCGACTACCGGTATCCTGACTTAATAAACGGCACCTACCAAATCGGTAAGCAGCGAGAGGCGTTGCCTACAAATATCGCCGTGTTTGCGCGCGCTATTTTGATGGACGGAAAGTCGGGGCGGTTCGTGTGCAAGGACGGCCGAAAGCCAGGCGTCGTTGGCTACGGCAAACGAGCAATCATCGGCTACGATCTCGATCCCGACATTGCAGAAATGATCGACGTCCCGGCGACAGGTTTCGTCGGGAAATAGACCGCCACGGTGCTTGGGTCGCGCCATTGGCATGAGCATTGCGGCAGGAAGTGGGCCCTGACCTGCTTCCTGCTTGCTGCCTGACCAAAGGCGCTCGTCACCAAGCAAGCTTCCGCGGGCAGCATAGGAGGCGCACCCCTTGCGTGATGGCGTCGATTTTCGGTTCGCTCTGATGAAATCCAGTTGGCCGAGAAATATCTGTCGCATATGCCGCGGATGACACCGACCATTGGCTGGGCAGCCGGGTTACCGATACCCAACATGCTGATGTCCAGTGGCGAAACCGTTGGAGTCCAGGAGTGAATAAGTGAGTGTAAGGGCGTACAAACTTGGCGACATCGCGCTTTTGGCAGCCGCTTCGGCGACAGGTGTTAGCGAGGCTTTTGTTGAACGGGATGGTGAACCTTACCGGTGCTGGGCCATGGACCGCGACTAACAACTCGACGCGACTTCTAAAGTCAGTCTGCTCTTTGGCGATCTACGCGGCTATGTCGGGGATGACGTTAATGGGTTCCATGTAAGAATTGACGCTCGGAACAGCAGAGATTTGGAGTGTCTGAGCCTTATGAAAATTAGAGAAAATCATGAGAATGAACTACAGAAGTGCCGGAAACTATTAGCCACACCGCAGGTAAAAACACCATTGAACGAGTCGATTTCACCGTGGTCACCGATGGAGTTTGATCGAGCAAGTTGCGAAGAGAAAATGAAGGTGGCGGGGGAGGGTTAAACTTACATGCAGCGGCTATTTCCTACGTTGGAGCAGGTGGCTCAAGAATATGTCCTTGTCCAAGCTTGGAAGAAGTCGGCATCGTACATACGATATCATAATTGGTTTTCGGACACGCTCGAGCTTGATCGGGCTGCCGCTAACCTCCCAGAATTTATATCACAGCTGTCGGACCAGCTTCGATCGGGAAAGTATGAGACGAGCGCATTAAAGCTAGTTCCTGCGCCCAAGAGCCAACGCTGGCATATGGACTCCAACGGGCATTGGGCACCGCAGCTGCCTGGAAAAGCGAAAATCCGTCCTCTTGCGCACGTGTCTCTTCCAGACCAAGTCGCCGCCACTGCGCTGTTGCTTTGCCTTAGTGAGAGGGTCGAGACGGCCCAAGGCGATCCGCGCAACGATTATCGATCCCCTGCAGGGCGACGATCGGTGATGTCATATGGGAACCGGCTGTTCTGTGACCCCATCGAATCTGGCGAACTACTCGTCCATCGTTGGGGTTCATCGAAGTTGTATCGTGCATATTTCCAGGACTATCGGACATTCTTGAATCGTCCGGAGGGCGTGGCCGCCAGCTTTGTCGGCGAGGAACAAGATGTTTTCATCGTCCAGACAGACCTCAAGCAATTCTATGACCGCGTCACGCCCGAGGCCCTTCATGCCAAAATACGGCAGCTACAATCGCCGGGAGATGACGAAAAATTCTTCGATCTCGTCGACAATGTCCTAGACTGGGGATGGGCGGAGCGAGATCAAGTACAGGTCACCCGTTACAAAGAGCGCGCTGGAATACCGGATTTCGAGAGAGTTGCGCTGCCGCAGGGACTCGTTTCTGCGGGGTTTTTCTCGAATATCGTTATGCTGGATTTTGACCGGGCCGTCCTTCGGTCGCTTGGGCAGGAGATCGCAGCTGGCGTGTGGCTGCAAGATGCTTGCCGCTATGTCGACGACATTAGGCTGACGATTAAGACAGCCTCCGGCGTCACAGCCGTCGATGCGCAACTTCGGGTGATGGACTGGGTGGGCCGCATTCTCGACGAACACAGCGCGGGACTCCAAATTGCGCCAGAAAAGACCACCACCGCTTCGTTCGGGGGGCAGGAACAGCCGCTGGTCCGCCAGTCCCGAAAAATGGAGCGCATCCAGACCGCAATCTCCGGGGGCTTCGATGCGAGTGGCGGCGAGGAAGTCATCCAAGCAATCGAAGCACTGGTTCGATCGCAAGTCAGCTTGGGTACATCGACCGATCCGTCACGAGCATCTGCGCTCAAAGCGGTGCCCGACGTGAAGGACGAAACGGTCAGTCGCTTTGCTGCTGGCCGATTCCGAACGACGTACCGATCATTGCGGCCATTGCTGGATGATCGCCCATTTAAAAACCCAGCTGATGCAGGCGAGGAGACGTACAGGCGCACGCGTCTCACCCAAGCTGAGCTGGACGATGATGCCCATGCATTCGCTTTAACGCTGATCGACCGCTGGATTGCCGATCCGTCTAACGTCCGTCTGCTGAGAGTTGCCTTAGACCTTTGGCCATCGCCAGAAATTCTATCAGAAATTCTGAAACTCTTTGAGCCATATCTTGCTGGCGCAATTAGTGTATTCGCTCCACGCCGTATCGTCTATTACTGTTTAGCGGAAATCCTGAGGGCTGGCGCAACGGAGACCGGTTTCATTGAGGATTCGGAATGTTTTCCAGCCAATGTCAATCTTCCGGGCTATCGCCAATTGCTGCTGCAATGTGCGGTCCGCGTCGTGCGCGGCGAGGCGAAGCAAGCGCCTTGGTACCTTGTCCAACAGGCTCTTTTATTTATTGCAGTCCATGACTCTGCTCGCATACGACCGTTGAAGCTGCCAAAATCAAATGGTGTCTATTGGCGAATGATCGCATTCCTCCAAGGCAACCATGCGAAACTCTCGGATCGGGACTTCGCAATATCGGCAGTTGTCAGTCGTCGGTCGTTCTTGTCGAAGGAACGAGCCCTCGATTTGGTCGGCGGATCTTTAACACCCGGCCGGTTCAGTGAAATCGCCGCTAGAGATATTGAATTTGCGCGCGACCTCTACCGGGTAGTGGAGCACCAACTGACTGTTGGGCCTGGGATTGCAGAAGATATTGGAATCAATGGGTGGTCTAGCGCGCCTGATATGCAATCGCTTCAGGAATATGTCCAAAGCAATGGGCCGCTGAATGCTCTTCGTAATGAGATAGGCGTGCTGAGCTTCGCTGAAAAATTTCTGAAAGAGGCGAAGCGCGGGGTCATCCCCCCGATCGTCACGCCTTCTACGATCCAGATTTCGCTCGATGCTGTCGGCTCCTACGCCACCGTAAAGGAGATAGTATTTCGATCCGCGGAAACGACAAAGACATATAAATCGATCTATACCGCGCCTTCATGGGCAGATCAAAGCCAGCGTTGGCGATTTCAGCTGGGTTATCTGCTTCGTTTTATCCTGACGTCGCGGGTGGATTTTAGCCTCCCTGTCCGGTCCCCGTCGTGGAAGGCAGCGGAGCCGTTCTATCGACCCACGCGCGCTCATTGGTTCCAACGTCAATATGGCTTCTACAACGGGCACGAAGCCTTTGGGGATGACTGGCTCCCGATCTCGCAATATACCCAAGATCTCTTGTTCTCGCTTTTGATCTGGCCTGGATGTCGTGAAAGCCAAGTTGGCGGAGACGAGCTTTCGCTCGACGAAACTATTTTGAGTGTCAGCGCTGGGGTTATCGCCGCACGTCAAGCCATCGGCCCGGCGACCGGACTGTTAATGCTTAAGGTCGGCGCTCCAATGCCAGGAACGCGAAAAAATGGCCGCCCGCTTCGGGCATGTGTCGTCCAGTCAATCATGCCAGAAATATCCGATTTTTCGTCTGACGATCTGGAGATGCGCGACGCGAACATTCGACGAAAGCACCGCAAACACTTGTCTACCGCGCTTGCCGCCGTGGAGAAGATGCTGGACCTGCGAGAAACACACAAGCCCGACAATAAAAGGCTCGACTGGCTAATTCTTCCAGAATTGTCCGTTCATCCCGATGACGTCGCCACACACCTCGTACCTTTCGCTCGGGCGTTTAAAACGGCCATTCTTGCGGGAATGATATATGAGCGAGTCATACCAGGACAGCCCTTGGTAAATTCGGCCCTTTGGGTCATTCCTCGAATGGTTGAGGGTCAGGGACTCCAGACGATCGTTCGCAGACAGGGGAAGCAGCATCTGTCGCCTGTCGAACACCCCTTCAACGTACCGAATGAACAGGTTATGGGATTTCGGCCGTGCCAGTGGCTCGTGGGATATGAATGGTCTCCCGACAACGCAAAAGACCCGTTATGGCTGACGGGCTCGGTTTGTTACGATGCGACGGATCTGAAGTTGGCGAGCGATCTTCGTGACGTGTCGGACGTGTTTGCCATCCCCGCACTGAATCGCGATGTCGGGACCTTCGACCAAATGGCTCAGGCGCTGCACTATCACATGTTTCAACTCGTCCTCGTTGCCAATAATGGCGCCTATGGAGGAAGCAACGCGCACCTGCCAAAGGGCGGCCCGCATGTCCGGCAGGTATTCCATACCCATGGTCAACCGCAGGCAACGATCTCGTTCTTCGAGATCGACGATATCGAGGAGATGAAATCGCGACGGATTCACGGTTTAGCGAACCAAGGTGGTTGGAAATATCCTCCGGCAAGCTGTTAGTAGCAGAATCCCCCGCCCACGTTTTTTTGATTTAAAGCCACCAGCGTTCGCAACGTCTGCAAAGGATCAAAATGGTAAAAGTCAAAATCGATCATTTCATTCGGGCGGCGCTTGAGATCGGCAATAGCGGCGACAATGATACGCTTCCTTACGATCTGGATGACGCTTTCATCAAGGACAAGGCCAGCGATCTCGCGATCCTATGTCTGGCGTTTTTCCAGGGCGTCGAAGCGGGGACCGTGGGCAAACCGGTCAACTTTATGAACGGCCTCGCGATAGGATCGGAACGCCTTCTCGTTCCTTCTGGCCCGCATGGCTTTCGTATCACCACCAAGATCCACCCCTTTTGGAACCTTTACTTAAATGGCTTAGGTCTTGCGGTCGCGGAGGCTAATGAAATTCAGAGGAGCGAACGTGCGCACTCTTACAGGCTCGCGGCCCAAGGGCCGGGCTTTTTCGACCGAACCAAATCCTGGCGCGCGTACAAGATCGCGACCTTAAGCGAACCCGGTCTGAGCGACGAGCGGGCAGTCGTCATTCAAACCGATGTCGCGAGCTTCTACGAGCATATCTACCACCATCGCCTTGAAAACGCCGTGAGAGATTTGGCGCCGCGCTCGACATTAGCAATGCAAATCGATCGTATTCTAAGCAAGCTCGCGGCGGGCCGTTCCTTCGGTTTGCCAGTTGGCGGTCAGTGCGCGCGTATCCTCGCAGAAGTGATGATGACCCCCATCGATCGATCTCTCACCGACACCGGGCTCGCTTGGCACCGCTACGTCGACGATTATACTTTGATCTGCCGCTCGCAGCAGGACGCGTACAGAGCATTATCGACGCTGTCGCACGCCTTGGCGGACTACGGTCTTTCGCTAAATCGTAGCAAGACCACCATCTTGAGCGCCAAGCATTATAAGGACTTTGTATCAGCCCAGTTAGGCGAGAACGAAGATTCGAGCGTCGCGCTGCGCGAACTTGACCTTCATTTCGACCCTTACTCAGACAACGCGAGCGCCGAGTATGAGAAGCTCAAACAATCGTTCGAGAAGATCGATATATCCTTTCTGCTAGATCTCGAGCGAGAGAAATCGCAGCCTGACGCCTTCGTACTCGCGCAGATCGGTCGCGCCTTAAAATTCCAGGAGCCAGCTGTCGCGGTCCAATTATGCGCCACGCTACTAGACCCAAACAATCTGGACTCGTTCCGAGCTTCTTGGTCTAAAATCATGCGCGGCGTTTATGCCGTTCGGTCTAATGACCAATTTGCGTCGATTTTCCAAGCACTCGATGCTCTGCTCGATCGTATTCCGTCTGCTGCGGCACATCTACTTGTTCCCGAAGTTAACATGCTGCATTTTTTGAAAGCAATCCGCTTTACAAGAACTGATGTACGCGGTGCTTTCGTGCGACAGACTTTCGATGTGACTGCGTCAGCGTCAGTCCGACGCGCCTGCATCGATTGCTGGAGGCATTGGGGCGACAGATCAAACTTCACGCGTCTGCGAAACCAGTGGACTAATCTCAGCACTGGCGAGCAGCGAATGTTCTGGGTGGCGGCAGGCGCATTCGGCGACGAAGGCATGAAGACGAGAGATCAATTGCGGGGCTCTCTCGGGCAGGCTTGGCAACTCGGTATTGAGGCTGGCTCACCTGGCAGTTTTGCGGCATGTTACGAAGCTTGGGTCAAGCATGCCGTTTAATCGGCTGCCGGCACGGGACCCGAGGACCGTCGCCCGCGACATCCCCGGTGTACTGGATGTCTTGTTTCCGCGCCTTACGGGCGGCCTGGTCAACGCCCTAAACGCAAAGATGTTTACCTTTCCTGGCATCAGCCCAATTCCAGTTGAAATTGTCGAAGCAAGCTGTGTGCAGAAGGCAATGATTTTCGAATTGTCGATGGCGCGTGCCGAAAGCCTTCTTCGTGGAGAACCGGTGGCCTCATGGGAAGATTGCCTCGTGACCGCTTCGAAGCGGCAGCAGCGCCATTTTGACGCCAAGATCCCCAAAAGGCTTGAGCCCGCGGACATCTTGGTGGCCGATCACGCCGCTCGTAATCTGGTGGCAATGCTATGTAGCGTTCAGGCACAGCGGCCGCTTGCCGCTTTGGAACATGCGCCTCTTATTCCCGGCCTGGGCTGGGTGGCATCCGGGAATGGAGACTTTGCAATCGGCCAAATGCTGATTGAGGTCAAGCACGCCGAGCGCAACTTCGGTGCGGGTGATTTTCGTCAAGTCCTGATGTACTGGCTTCTGCGTTACGCGCGGGTGGTCGAGAACAACGGCGATATATGGTCGGAGGTCCTGTTGCTCAATCCACGACGCAATGCGGCGCTCCTCGTGAATTTCGATTATCTTTTGCGCGCCGCATCGGCATCGTCAAATCGTGTTGAACTTGTCGAACTACTGCGCTCCGCAGTTGGGCGGGAACTCGATCGTCGCTGAACAAGCAATGAGTAAATCGGCGATGATACGCTGTTCGACCTTAAGCGATTCAAGACGCGTTTTTGATCTCAGCTCATTCGCACGCGAAATGTGGCAATGGCGGCTTCCGCTGTTTTCACGCCGAAAGCTGGAGTCCGCGGCTCAGATCAACCGCCTCACAGCAATGCTTGCCGAGTTGACCCACAAAACGTCTGTTATCGGTGCGCGATTCCGAGCCAGTCGGGCATTGATCGCTAATCTTGCGCGCATCCAACGTCCCACTTTCGCAACCTCGGGCTGAAAACTGACTGACCGGAGCCGTCCAAATGCGGTAAACGCTAGGTTGTTGGAAGCGGAAAACGATACGAAAACGTGGCGCCCTTGTGCTGGGCGTAACGACCGCTACGGACCTCCGCAGCCAACGCAACGAACGAAGCCTTCATGGGAAACGAGGCTCGCACCGTAAGTTAAGTCAATACGCTCATGTCTCGCGTCGCGGACGTCGAACCGGGGCACAATGATCAGGAGCCGTACTGGGACACCTTTTGAGGTGTTTTGGACTTCGCAATCCATCGCCATCTTCGCAAATTGCGGCCAAGTTCGTAAGCCAAAAGCCGCAGAAATCTAAGATAAACGACAGGCGAGGCGGGGTCATTGGGGTTCTGAGCCCCGCAGATTTGGCGGTTTTCAAGACCGCTGCCTTAAACCACTCGGCCACCTGTCCGCACGGCGTCGCCATAGCGCGTGATGCCCTTGCGGCAAGCGAAACCTTGCCCGTTCGGCCGGCCCCGCGAATGACTCGCTTTGTCTCGCGGCAACCTAGTCAAGCCGCTCGCATCTGTGCGAGACACGTCTTATGGTGGGGACATGATGCACGCTATACGTTTCAGAATCGGACGCCTTTTTACATTTGTCACGGCGTTTCTGTCGGCATGGATGCTCACGGCGTCGGCGCCGCTCCATGCACAGAGTAGCGAGTCGGGCTTCGACACCTATGTCCAGTCGCTTTGGCCGAAGGCGCAGGCGCGCGGCGTGTCGCGCACGACCTTCGACCGGGTGACCGCCGGGCTGACCTACAACCCGCGCGTTGTCGCGCTCGATCGCGACAACCTCGGCAGCCCGCCGAGTCCCAACACGCCGATCCCGGCCTTTGCGCCGTACAGGACCAAGCATGTCGATGCGGCACGCATCGGTGGCGGGCGCCGCGTCCACGACCGGCTGCTCCCGCTCCTGTCGCGCATCGAGCAACGCACGGGCGTTCCGACCAGCATCATGATCGCCATTTACGGCCATGAAACCGCCTATGGCCAGGTCACCGGCAATTTCGATCTGCCCGAAGCGCTCGCAACGCTCGCCTATGAAGGGCGCCGCCGCAGCCTGTTCGAACCCGAACTGATCGCGACGATGGTGATGGTCGAACGCGGCGTCCCGCGCAGCGCCCTCAAGGGCAGCTGGGCCGGGGCGTTCGGTTACCCGCAATTCCTGCCGTCGGTCTATTTGCAGGTCGCCGAGGACGGCGATGGCGACGGCGTCGCGCGCATCTGGTCGAGCGAGGCCGATGCGATCGAATCGATCGGCTCCTACCTTCGCCGCGCCGGGTGGCGCGCCGGGCAGCCATGGGGCGTTGCGGTCACCGTTCCCGCCGGCTTCAACCGCGGCGCGGTCGCCAACCGCCTCGCACCCACGCGTTGCCCGCGTGTTTTCGATCGCCACAGCCGCTGGCGCTCGATGGCCGAATGGCGCGCCGACGGCATCGCGCCGCTCGGGGGCCGCTGGCCCGATGGCAATGTGCAGGCGACGCTTCTCGAACCCGATGGCCCCGGTCGAACCGCTTATTTGCTGACCGGTAACTATCGTGCGATATTGGACTATAATTGTTCCAACTTTTACGCACTGTCTGTGGGGTTGCTGGCGGATGAAATCGATCGTTAGGGGCGGGGGCCTGATGGCCGGAGCGATGCTGATGCTCGCCGGTTGTGGTAGTGTGGATGGCAAGCGCCAAGGTGGGCCGACGGCAAGCCCGACGCCTGCATCTTCAGTCGCGGGCGTGGCCGATGTGCCGGTCAAGGTCGGCGATCCCTATTCGGTCGGCGGCGTGACCTATACGCCCGCAGATATCCCCGACTATGACGATGTCGGCTATGCCAGCTGGTATGGCGAGGAACTCGCAGGGCAACCCACCGCGAATGGCGAGACTTTCGATCCCGCGGGCATATCGGCAGCGCACAAGACGCTGCCGCTGCCGAGCTACGTCGAGGTTACTGCGCTCGATACCGGACGGACGATCCTGGTGCGCGTCAACGACCGCGGCCCGATGGTCGGCGACCGCCTGATCGACCTGTCGCGCGGCGCTGCCGAACAATTGGGCCTCACTGACGGCGTCGCCGCGGTCCGCGTCCGCCGCACCAATCCGCCCGCGGCCGAACGCGCGCAGCTTCGTTCCGGCAAGCCCGTTCCCGAACGCATTGCGACGCCCGAATCGCTGCTGGCGATCCTGCGCAGCAAGGCCAAGGCGCTGCCGGTGCCCAAGACCGCGGTCGCTGCGGCGACGCCGGTCGCCGCTCAGCCCGCCGCGCCGATAGCATCGGGCAAGGCCAAGCCCGGTGACGACCGCTTCGTCGTCGAAGGTCCGGGGACGACAAAACCCGCACCCAAGCCCGCTGCCGCGGTCGCGGGAAAATACGCCATCCAGGTCGGAGCGTTCAGCAGCGAGACCCGTGCCAATGCGGCCGCCAAGTCGGTCAGCGGCCATGTCACCAAGGCAGGCAATCTGTGGCGCGTGCGCGTCGGCCCCTTCGCAAGCGACGCCGAAGCGCGAGGCGCCCTCGGCAAAGTCAAAGCCAAAGGCTTCCGCGACGCGGTGGTCCAGCGCGACCGCTGACGAGCCTGCGCGTGGGGAAGCCAGGCATCTTAGTGAAGGGCGGGGCGGCCGGTCTGACCGCGCTTGCGCTGACGCTGGCTTTTCCGGCAGCGTCGGCAGGCGATACCCGCCCCAAGAGCGCGCCGGTCAGTCGCCCGCTCTACGTCACGCAAGCGCCAATCGTGATGCTCAAGGATCTCGATTCGGGCGCGATCCTCTTTTCGCGCGGCGCCGACAAGCGTTTTGCCCCGGCGTCGATGGCGAAGGTGATGACCGCCTATGTCGTGCTCGACCTGATCAAAAAGGGCGAACTTGCGCGCGACAAGCAATTCACCGTCAGCGAGGCGACATGGAAGAAGTGGAACGGCAGCACCGGCGGGTCGACGATGTTCCTGCGCCCGAACGAAAAAGTCTCGGTCGACGAATTGCTCAAAGGATTGATCACCGTCTCGGGCAATGACGCCGCCGCGGTCCTTGCGGTCGGCATCGACGGAAGCGAGAATGCATTCGCCAAAAGAATGAACGTCGTAGCGGCCAAAATTGGGATGGCATCGAGTCGCTTCGGAACGCCGAGCGGCTGGCCCGACGGCGGGGTCACCAAGGTCAGCGCCGCCGACCTGATCACGCTCGCCGACCGGCTGATCCGCGACCATCCCGAGGGCTATAGTCGATATTTCTCGCTGCCGAAGCTTCAGCACGGCAAGTCGCCCGAGGGCAAGCCGATCATCCAGCCCAACCGCAACCCCATTCTCGGGCGTTTCGAGGGGGCCGACGGCCTGAAAACCGGCCACACCGCCGAAGCCGGCTATTGCTTCCTCGGTTCGGCGAAGCGGAACGGCCGCCGCCTGATCATGGTGGTCGCCGGCATGAGCAGCGAAAAAGCGCGGCGCGACGAGGCCGAACGGCTGATGAAATGGGGCTTCGAGGAATGGGAGGGGCGGGAACTTGTCCCCGCAGGCGCCAGCCTCGGCCGGATCGATGTCCGAAAGGGAGCGCTTCCCGCGGTCGCCACCCAGGCCGGGATCGCGGTGCGGATGACGGTTCCCAAGGGCTATGAGGGCAGCTATCGCGCGGTGATGCGCACACGAGCCCCCATTGCCGCGCCGCTCATTCGCGGGACGCCGGTCGCCGACCTCGTCGTCACGCCCGACGGCCTGCCGCCACAAACGACGCCGCTAATCGCCGCCACCGATGTCGCCGAGGGCGGCGTGTGGGCGCGCGCACGAACAGGGTTTTACCGGCTGACCGGGCTGTGACTGGGCGGTTCATCACGCTCGAGGGCGGCGAAGGGGTCGGTAAATCCACCCAGATTCGCGCGCTCACGGCTGCGCTCGAGGCGCGCGGCATCGAAACCGTCGCGACCCGCGAACCCGGCGGCAGCGCGGGCGCGGAGGCGATCCGCGCCCTGCTGATGGAAGGAAGCGACGACCGCTGGGATGCGCGCAGCGAGGCCCTGCTATTCGCCGCTGCGCGCGCCGACCATGTCGCGCGGACGATCCGTCCTGCGCTTGAAAGCGGCGCGTGGGTGCTCTGCGACCGTTTCGTCGATTCGAGCCGCGCCTATCAGGGCGGCGGTGGCGGAATCACCGACGCCGACCTCCTGACGCTGCACGGATTCGGTTCGATGGGCTTGATGCCCGACCGTACCTTCCTGCTCACCGTCAGCGCCGACGAGGCGGCACGGCGGTTGACCGAACGCGGCGGGAGCGACCGCATGGGTAACAAGCCCGCCGACTACCAGACGCGGCTCGCGGCGCGCTTTGTCGAAATGGCGAAAGCCGAACCCGCGCGATGGCGGATCGTCGATGCAGATGCGGCGGCATCGGACGTCACCGCCGCGATCCTCGCCGAACTCTCCGAATGGCTGTGATGATCGGTCATCAGGACGCCGAAAAGGCTTTTCTCGAAGCGTGGCAAGGCGGTCGCCTCCATCACGCATGGCTCCTCGCCGGACCGCTGGGAATGGGAAAGGGCCTATTTGCCGAACGCGTCGCGCGCTTTCTCGTGACCCATGGGCGCGGCGGTGACGGGCAGTCGGTGACGCTCGACGACCGCGGAGACGACGCCGCGGCCCGGCTGGTCGACGCCGGAAACCATCCCGAGATCCTCCGCCTCGCGCGCCAGCCGAAGGACAAAGCGAAAGAACTCGCCCGCAACATCACGATCGAACAGATCCGGCAGATGATCCGCCGTCTGCACCTCTCGCTGTCGCTCGGCGAGTGGCGCGTGATCATTGTCGACGCGGTCGACGATCTCGAAACCGATGGCGCCAACGCGCTGCTCAAGACACTCGAGGAACCGCCGGCAAAAACGCTGTTCCTGCTCGTCAGCCATTCGCCGGGGCGCTTGCTCCCGACGATCAGGTCACGATGCAGAATGCTTCGTTTTCAACCGGTTGAACGTGACGTCATGACACCGTGGCTGCACGAACTGCGGCCCATGCTGGAGATGGCCGAAGTGCGCGCGATCGTCGCCGCATCGGGCGGCGTACCAGGCAAGGCGCTCGCGCTGATCGACAGCGATGTCGCGGTGATGGAAAAGAAGCTGCTCGCCATTGCGACGAGCGGAGATCCGGAAAACCGGCTGCGCGAGGCGCTTGCGCGCGAGGTCGGCGGAACCAGCAATCGCGCCCGTCTTGAACTGGTGATCGACATTGTTCCCGGGCTGCTTGCTCGCCTGGCGCGCGAACGGCCGGTGGCCGAGATCGCACCGATCCTCGCGCAGTGGGACCGCGTCCAGCGCACCGTCCGCGATGCGATCCGGGGTTCCTACGACGGCGCGATGGTCGGCTTCGAAATCGGCAATTGCCTCGCCGAATTGGCGCCGAGGACGGGTCAGGCAGCACGCTGACGCTTTCCCTCGCGCGCGCCAGCGGCTAAGGCGCGGCCATGTCCGAAAACACCGAACCTTTCTATATCACCACGGCGATCAGCTACCCCAATGGCCGTCCGCATATCGGCCACGCTTACGAGGCGATCGCGACCGACGTTATGGCCCGTTTCCAGCGCGCGCGGGGCCGCGACGTGCGGTTGATCACCGGCACCGACGAACATGGGCTGAAGATGTTCCAGACCGCGCGCGACCAGGGCCGCGCGACGATCGATCTCGCCGACGAAATGTCGGCATATTTCCGTGAGATGTATGCCAGACTGAATATCAGTTATGACAATTTCATGCGCACGTCGGATGCCGCGCATCACACAGCGTCGCAGGCGATCTGGAAAGCCATGGAAGCGAATGGCGATCTTTATCTCGATCGCTACGAGGGCTGGTATTCGGTCCGCGACGAGGCTTTTTACGACGAAAGCGAACTGACCGACGGGGAAGGGGGCGTCCGCCTCTCACCGCAGGGCACGCCGGTCGATTGGACCGTCGAGGAAAGCTGGTTCTTCCGCCTGTCCCGATATCAGGACAGGCTGCTCGCGCTCTACAACGACCAGCCCGATTTCATCCGCCCTGAAAGCCGTCGCAATGAGGTGCTGCGCTTCGTCGAAGGCGGTCTCAAGGACCTCAGCGTCTCGCGCACCAGCTTCGATTGGGGCGTGCCGGTGCCGGGTTCACCGGGACATGTGATGTATGTGTGGGTCGACGCGCTCACTACCTATCTGTCGGGACTGGGCTATCCCGACCCGAATAGCGATTTCGGAAAATTCTGGCCGGCGAATATCCACATGATCGGCAAGGATATCGTGCGCTTTCATACGGTTTACTGGCCGGCTTTCCTGATGAGCGCAAAGCTGCCCTTGCCCAAGCAGGTGTTCGGCCACGGCTTCCTGCTCAACCGCGGCGAGAAAATGTCGAAGTCGCTCGGCAACGTTGTCGACCCGATGGCGCTCGCCGATCAGTTCGGGGTCGACGCGCTGCGCTATTATCTCCTTCGCGAAGTCAGCTTTGGCCAGGACGGCACCTATTCGGCCGAGGCGATCGTGCGCACCGCGAACGCCGATCTCGCGAACAGCTTCGGCAATCTCGCCCAGCGTAGCTTGTCGATGATTTTCAAGAATTTAGATGGCAGGCTTTCCGTCGACTATATGCCCGCGCAGGACGACAACGACCTGCTCGCCGATCTCGGCGACATGGCAGCAGTCCGGTTGCCGCGCGAGTTCGAACATCTCGCCTTCTCGATCGGCATCGAAGACTGGATCCGGGCGGTCTTCGCCTGCAATCAATATGTCGACACGCAAGCGCCCTGGGCGCTGCGCAAGACCGATCCCGAACGCATGCGCGCGGTGCTGATGACCTTGTTCCAAGCCGTGCGTACGCTGGCGATCGCGATCCGGCCCGTCGTCCCGGCAGCGGCGGACAAATTGCTCGACCAGATGGGCATCGCCGCCGACGCGCGCGACTTCTCCGCATTGGAGGATCGGGACTGGCTAGTGAAACTGGCCGCCAGCGGCTTCACCGTCGGACAGCCCGTGCCGATCTTCCCCCGTCTCGAACTGCCCGAGGGTGAAGGGGAAGGGGAGGCGTAATGCTCGTCGATTCGCACTGTCACCTCAACTACAAGGGCTTGGCCGAGCAGCAGGGCGAGGTGCTGGAGCGCGCCCGCGCGATGGGCGTGACCGCGATGCTCAATATCGCGACGCGCGAAAGCGAGTGGGACGATGTGCTCGCCGCCGCCGAAGCGAATGGCGATGTGTGGGCGAGCGTCGGCATCCATCCGCACGACGCCGACCATCATCCCGACGTCGATACCGCGAAGCTCGTCGAACGCGCGGCGCATCCGCGCGTGATCGGGATCGGCGAGACCGGGCTCGACTATTATTATGACAAGAGCGACCGCGCGCGGCAGCAGGACAGCTTTCGCCGTCATATTCACGCGTCGCAGCAAACCGGCCTGCCAATCATCGTTCACACGCGCGATGCCGAAGCGGATACGTTGGCGCTGCTCGGCGAAGAGATGGGCAGGGCGACTTTCCCCGGCGTGATCCACTGCTTTACCGCGAGCGACGATTTTGCCCATAAGGCGCTCGACCTTGGGCTCTTCATCTCGATTTCGGGCATCGTCACGTTCAAGAACGCCGCCGATCTCCAGGCCACGGCCAAGTGGTTGCCGCAGAACCGACTGCTGATCGAAACCGATTCCCCCTTCCTCGCCCCCGTCCCGCATCGCGGCAAAACCGGCGAGCCCGCCTTTGTTGCCGATACACTCGCGTTCCTCGCCAAGCTGCGCGGCGACGACGAAGACGCGCTGGCCGCCGCGACGAGCGCCAATTTTTACGCGCTTTTCAACAAGGCGCGGCCATGACATTCCACGCATCATGAGGTTGAGAATCCTCGGCTGCGGGACGTCTTCGGGTGTTCCGCGGATCGGCAACGACTGGGGGCAGTGCGATCCCGACAATCCACGCAACCTGCGCAGCCGGGCGTCGATCATGGTGTCGCTCGGCGGCTTTCGTATCCTCGTCGACACCAGTCCCGATATGCGGTTGCAACTGCTCGATGCCGGCGTGGGCGAAATCGATGCCGTCATCTGGACCCACGAACATGCCGACCATACGCACGGCCTCGACGATCTGCGCCAGGTCATGCACCTGCGCCGGTCGGCCGTTCCTGTTTATGCGCGCGACCATGTGCTCGACATCCTCAAATGGCGCTTCACCTATGCCTTCGCGGGCAATGCCGGCTATCCGGCGTCGGTCGATCCAATCGACCTGCAAGATCATCAGTCGATCGGTCCCATTGAAGTGTCGGCGATCGAAATGCCGCACGGGCCGATCAAGGCCAGCGGCCTGATCTTCAGCGATGGTGCGCATAAGATCGCCTATGCTACTGATTTTTCAAAGTTTACTGACGAAATGGTCGACTTCTTCCAAGGCGTCGACCTGTTCGTTATCGATGCGCTGCGCCGCTATCCGCATCCGACACATCCGCATCTGGCCATGACGCTCGAAGGTCTTGCCAAGGTCGGCAATCCGCGCGCAATCATCACGCATATGGACAACACGATGGATTATGACGACCTTGCGGCCGAATTGCCGCCGGGTGTCGAACCGGGATATGACGGGCTGGAGGTGCAGCTATGAGTGGTGACACGACGGTTCAGATCCTGTGGTTCGCGGGCGCGTTCGCATTGGTCCTGAGTTCTTTGCTGGCACGGCGCTTGCCGATGGCCGACTGGCTCAAGATGGCGCTGGCGTGGGTTGCGATCTTTGGGCTCGTATTCCTCGTCATCCGCACGTGGCAGACGGTGACGTAGCAAGAAGCCTTTCCTCTTCTGAATTCCAGAACATTTAACATAATATATATTATCGGATAACTCTATGGCCGAGACGGCAGCCCAATCCCCCATCGACCGCCTGCTCGCCATCATGCGCCAGTTGCGCAATCCCGATGGCGGCTGCGAATGGGATCTGGCGCAGGATTTCTCGACCATCGCGCCCTACACGATCGAAGAAGCCTATGAGGTCGCCGATGCCATTGCCGGCGGCGATCCTGCCGAGATTTGCGACGAGCTTGGCGACCTTCTGCTCCAGGTCGTCTTTCACAGCCAGATTGCGGCCGACGACGGCCTGTTCGGTTTCGACGATGTCGCCAATGCCATCAGCAACAAGATGGAGCGGCGCCATCCGCATATTTTCGGCGGCGGCAAGACGACCGACGTCCGGTTGCAGTGGGAGCAGATCAAGGCGGCCGAACGCGCGTCGGACGGGCCGACGAGTGCGCTCGCCGGGGTCGCGCTATCGCTTCCCGCGCTGCTGCGTGCGCAAAAGCTGCAAGGACGCGCCGCGCGTGTCGGCTTCGACTGGCCCGACACAGAGGGCCCCCTCGACAAGATCGCCGAAGAGCTTGTCGAGGTTGCGGGCGCAGCAAATGATGCCGAACGACACGAAGAGGTCGGCGACCTCCTGTTCGCGGTGGTCAATTACGCGCGCCACCTTGGCGTCGATGCCGAAGGCGCGCTGCGCGACGCCAACGTGAAATTCGCGCGCCGCTTTGCGGCGATGGAAGCGCGTGCCGGCGGCAGCCTGTCGGGGCTTTCGCTCGACGTGCAGGAAAGCCATTGGCGGGCAGTCAAGGTGTCGGAACGTCCGTAGAGGGCCATAGCCGCTCGAACCGCGCGCTATCGGCAGGATCGAGCCGGACGGTCAACACATGCCCCTCGGCTTCGGGCTCGTCCGCCAGCACTTCGCCGCGCGCGTGAAGCCACGCCGCCGCTTCGCCCTGGCTATAGGTCAGATAGATGCGCTGCACCTTGTGCAGCGCGGTCAATTGTGACGCCATAAGGGTACGCGCGGCTTCGACGCCCTCGCCCGTTACGGCCGATATGATTGCAACGTCGGGGCGCCGCGCTGCCATTTCTTCAATGTCCGCCCGGCGGCCGCTATCGGCGGTGTCGATCTTGTTCCAGATTTCAATTTGCTGGATCACCGGCGGCGCATCGCCCTCCTCCCCATCCTGCGGCCCGTTGACACCGAGCGAGTTCAGAATGGCGCGCACGTCATCATATTGCGCTTCGCTGTCGGGATGGGCGATGTCGCGGACATGGACGATGAGGTCGGCGGTGGTGACTTCCTCCAGCGTCGCGCGGAACGCCGCGACCAGTTCGGTCGGCAGGTCAGAGACAAAGCCCACCGTGTCGGACAGGATCGCCTTGTCAATGCCGGGCAGCCGGATTTCGCGCATCGTCGGGTCGAGCGTCGCGAAAAGCATATCTTCCGCCATGACGTCACTTCCGGTCAACCGATTGAAGAACGTCGATTTTCCGGCATTGGTATAGCCGACGAGCGCGACCACGGGCCAAGGTGCGCGCTGCCGTTTCGATCGCTGCAGTTGGCGCGTTCTCCGGGCATCCTCGAGGCTGCGCCGGATGCGTGCCATGCGGTTGCGGATAATCCGCCGGTCGGCCTCGATCTGCGTTTCGCCGGGTCCGCCGAGGAAGCCGAAACCGCCGCGCTGGCGTTCAAGGTGCGTCCAGCTACGCACCAGCCGCCCTGCCTGATAATCGAGATGCGCGAGCTCGACCTGCAGCCGCCCCTCGGCGGTCGCGGCGCGCTCGCCGAAGATTTCGAGGATCAGGCCCGTGCGGTCGATCACCTTCGTCCCGAACGCCGTCTCGAGATTGCGCTGCTGGATCGGGCTGAGCGCCGCATCGACGACGACCAGCTGCACATTCTTTGCCGCGATATCAGGCGTGATCGCGTCGATCTGTCCGACGCCGAGCAAAGTCGCGGCACGCGTCTGACGAAGTCGAAGCGTATGCACCGCGACGACGTCGAGCCCGATCGCGAGCGCGAGTCCCCTCGCCTCCTCGGCGCGCGCGTCGAGGTCGCGCGCGAGGCGCTGGCTATGCCATTCGGGCACGACGATAAGCGCGGCGGCGCCGCGCGTTACCTCGTCTTCATTGTCGATTATCGGGTCGATCAGGCGTTGTCCGCTTCTGCGTCCGGCTCGCTGTCGGTCAGGTTGATCGGGCCGTTCGGCTGAACGGTCGAAATCGCATGCTTGTAGACGAGCTGAACCTGGCGCTCGCGCTCGAGCAGCATACAGAACAGGTCGAACGCAACGATATCGCCCTGCAGCATCACGCCGTTGACGAGGAACATCGTCACCGACTCGTCCGACTTGCGCACGGCGTTAAGGAACACGTCCTGCAACGCCTTGCCCTTGCTCGCCGGCGCATCGCGCAGATTGTCGCCGAGCAGCGACAGGTCGAAATCGTGCGACGGCATCACCGTCGAGATCGCGTGCTTGTAGACAAGCTGTGACTGTCCGTCACGGCGGAGCAGCAGCGAGAAGTTGTCGAACCAGGTGATGATGCCCTGCAGTTTTACACCCTTGACCAGAAACATGGTCACCGGGGTCTTGCTCTTGCGGAGGGCGTTGAGGAAAATATCCTGGAGATTCTGATTTTTATCGGACACATTTGCCTCCTGTTTTTGGCGGTTAAACCGCGGGTACGGCGCCGGTTTTCCGGCTTTCAAGACCTTCTTTGCAAACGCAATATGCGGCAAAGGGCGCGCAAGGTCTAGCGCAAAGCCGCTATCCCTCGCCGTCCGAACTCTCGGTAAGCCCCAAAAGTTTCAGTTTGCGGTGCAGCGCCGAGCGCTCCATGCCGATAAAGGTCGCGGTGCGCGAAATATTGCCCGAAAAGCGGTTGATCTGGATGCGCAGATATTCGCGCTCGAAATTCTCGCGCGCTTCCTTCAGCGGAATCGCGGTGATCGATTCCGAATGGGGCAAGATGTCGGTTCCGCCGCGCACCAGTTCGGACGGCAGCATGTCGGCGTCGATCCGCGCCAGGCGGTCGCTCGGCGCCAAAATCATCACGCGTTCGATCACGTTGCGCAGTTCGCGAACATTGCCCGGCCACTCATGTGCCTGGAGCGCGGCCATGGCCTCGGAACTGATTTCGGGCGGCGCGACGCGGCGGTCGGCGGCATAACGACGGATATAATGATCGCAGAGGCTGGCGATATCGTCGCGCCGCTCACGCAGCGGCGGGATGTGGACGGGCACGACGTTCAGCCGGTAATAAAGGTCTTCGCGAAAACGGTTTTCGGCAATTTCGGTCATCAGGTCGCGGGCCGATCCCGAAATGATGCGGACATCGACGCGGATCATCGTGCGACCGCCCACGCGGGTGAAGCTCTGGTCGGTCAGGACGCGCAAGATCTTGCCCTGCGTCGTCAGCGGCATGTCGGCGACCTCGTCGAGGAACAGGGTGCCGCCATGCGCCTGTTCGAGCAGCCCGACGCGGATCGAGCCGTCCTCGGCTTCGGACCCGAACAATTCGGTCTCGACCGTCTCGGGGTCCATTCGCGCCGACGAAATGACGCGGAACGGCGCGTTCTGCCGCCCGCTCCATCCGTGCAGCACGCGCGCGGCGACCTCCTTGCCGACGCCGGGCGCACCCGTGATCAGCACGCGGCTCCCCGTCCCCGCCACGCGCTTCAGCGTCGCGCGGACATTGTTGATCGCGGCGCTGGTGCCGGTCAGTTCGTCCGACGGGCCTGCCTTCTCGCGCAATTGCTCATATTCGAACTTCAGCCGCTCATTCTCGGTCGCGCGCGCGACGAGGTGGAGCAGGCGCGAGGCTTCGAACGGCTTTTCGATGAAATCGAACGCGCCCCGGCGGATCGCCGCAACCGCGGTGTCGAGCCCGCCATGGCCCGAGATGACGATGATCGGCAGCGTCGGATCGAACGCCTTGATCGCCTCGACCAGCCCCAGCCCGTCGAGCCGCGAACCTTGCAGCCATACGTCGATCAGCGCTAGCGACGGCCGTCGCTGGCGGATCGCTTCCAGCGCGGAATCGCTGTCCGACGCGGTGCGCGCCTCATAACCTTCGTCTTCCATGACGCCGGCGACGAGGTCGCAAATGTCGCGTTCGTCGTCGACGATCAGAATATCAAGCGCCATGATCTTCTCTGTCCTGCCGGTTCCGGATGCGTCCGGGAACCGATTCACTATGCCCCATGCCTTGTTCCCCGCCCTTGCCGGCCAACGGCCGCAGCCGGTCGGGGTGGAGCGTCAGCGTGACGCACGTCCCCTGCCCCGCCGGATTGTCCGAAAATTCAAGTTCGCCATAATGTTGCTCGACGATCTTCTTGACGATCGCGAGTCCGAGGCCCGTCCCGCCCTGGCGCGTCGTCATATAGGGCTCGGCAATGGCGTCGCGCGCTTCCGGCAGCCCGATGCCGTCGTCGGAGACGCGAATGACGATCTCGCCATCCGCGCCGGAAAAAAGTTCGGCCGCCACATGCCCGGTGACAGGCGCATCTGAATTTTTATATTTTTCTTCAATTGCTTCTACCGCGTTTTTGACAATGTTCGTCATGGCTTGCGACAACAGACGACGATCGCAGACAAGCGGTTCGATCTCTGCCGGCGTTTTGACGGCGAACGCGATGTCGGGCTTTGCGACTTCGAACAGGAACACCGTCTGGCGCAGGATATCGCGGACATCCTCGACCCCGAAGGTCGGTTTCGGCATCCGGGCAAAACTGGAAAATTCGTCGACCATGCGCCGCATGTCGTGTACCTGCCGGATCACCGTGTCGGTGAGCTTGCGGAAGGTGGCACTATCGCCCTCGACCTTGTCGCCAAACCGCCGCTGGAGGCGCTCGGCCGCGAGCTGGATCGGGGTGAGCGGGTTCTTGATCTCGTGCGCGATGCGCCGCGCCACGTCGGACCAGGCCGCGCGGCGCTGATCGAGCAATTGCTGCGTAATGTCCTCGAAACTCAGGACAAAGCCATCGCCCTGCGCCACCGCTTTCGCCGCGAGCGTCGCGGGTTCGGCATCCTTGCGCGATAGCTGAACGATCGCCTCGCGCTCGTCGCTGATCAGCAGGCGCGCCAGTTCGGGCGCGACATCGTCGAGAGGTTGGCCCGTCAGGCATTCGGCCGACTGGCAAATCAAGCGCTCGGCGGCGGCATTGGCGAGCAGGATGCGGTGATCGGCATCGACCGAGACCACCGCCGACGACACGCCGCTCAGCACCGCCTCGATAAAGCTGCGCCTGGCTTCGAGCTGCTCGTTCACGCTGACGAGCGCGCCGGTCTGGCCCTGCAACTGCTCGGTCATCCGATTGAAAGCACGCGTCAGGACCGCGATTTCGTCGTCGCGTGCCGGCGGAGTAACTCGGACCGACAGATCGCCGCCCGCCGCGGTTCGCGTCGCTCCGATCAATGTGCCGAGGGGACGAACGATACGGTCCGCAACCACGATCGCCGCTATGACGGCAAGCGCGAGAAGCAGCAATGAACCAAGATAGAGGGCGCCGTTGAATTGCAGCTGGAGCTGCTGCGAGCGGTCGAACAGGCTGTTATAGTCGGCTAGAACCGCGCTCGCGCGCGCCGACTGTTGGAATCCCGGGACGTTGGTGTCGCGCGAGGCATAGACATAGGCGCGATCGGTGCCGGGCAGCCGCGCCGCAGCTTCGATTCGGGTAGGCTGGCGAACAACGACGACATCCTCGCCCGCATCGAGGCGGCCGACCATCGCCGAACCAAGGCGGGCTTCGGCCGCCCTGTCGTCGGGGTTGATCGCCGTCGCGGTGCGCGCGACGCCGTCCCTGCCGATTTCGATGATCGCCGATTCATTGAGGCTGCGCACCACAACTTGCTGCAAATAATAATTGCTGAAGGCCGGGCTATCGATCGGAACCAGGCTCAATTGTTTGCCAAGGTCGGTTGCCATCGCATAGGTGTTCGCGCCGACCTGGCGCTGGTTTTCCTGATAATATCCCTCGGCAAGATTGGCGGCATTTTCGAACATGCCGCGCGACCGGTCCGAAAACCAGAAATCGACGCCGAACTGAAACAGCAGCGAGGCGAAAATCACGACGAGCAAGGTCGGCGCCGCGGCAATCAACGAAAAGAGCGCGACGAGCCGGACATGGAGGCGGCCGTTGCCGCCCGCCATCGACCGCACGGCCCGCGCGCGCGCAACGCGGCTGCCGATGAGCACGATCAATGCCATCGCCGGCACGAGATTGACGACCATGATCGCGGCCACCAGCGCAGGGGTCAGCAGCCGCTCGCTCTGCGCATCACCCGTCACAAAGATGTAGGTTGCGATGGCAACGCTGATGATGATGGCGAGCGTATAATATTCCGGGGCCGCGAAGCGCCAGAAACCCGAACGCACTTCTTGGCCGTCCGAATCCATGTCGAGAGCCAGAGTGGGGGATTGCGTCATTGTTGCCACGCTACGACAATCCTGTTGCATAGAAAACACACAATCTACGCAAGTGTCGCCCAATTGCCCCGATTCCGGGTTTGTCTTTGCCAATCAAGGGTGAGCGGGATCGATATCGAGCTGCCCGAGGCGCTTGCGGAGCGTGTTACGGTTGATGCCAAGGCGCCGTGCCGCCTCCAATTGGTTACCACGGACGTCACGCAGGACGCGCCGAAAAAGCGCTGCCTCGACGATCGCCTCGAGCTGTTCGTGAATATCGCCTTCGCTTGCCGTATCCGCCATCTGCTCGCGCGCCCAATCGTCGACCGCGCGCGCGATCAGCGCAGCGGGCTCGACCGCGCCGCCGCCCTCGCCGCTTTCGTGCAGCACCGTCTCGACATCGCGGACGGTCACGACGACGTCACGCGACAAGACAGCGAGCCGCTGGACGACATTGCCGAGTTCGCGGACATTGCCCGGCCAGTCGTAGCGCTCGAGCCATTGCATCGCAGCGGGCGCGAACTGGCGATCGGGCAACCCCGAACTGCGCCCCGCCTCGACAAAGTGGCGCACGAGCGCGGCGATGTCGCTGCGTCGGTCGCGCAGCGGTGGCAGCGTCACGGGAATGACGTTGAGACGATAGAAGAGATCCTCGCGGAAGCGGCCATCGGCGACGAGGGTGCGCATGTCGCGGTGCGTCGCGGCGATGACGCGCACATCGGCGCGCAGCGCCTGACTGCCGCCGACGGTCGAATATTCGTTGCTTTGCAGGACGCGCAGCAGGCGCGTCTGCGCCTCGAGCGGCATGTCGCCGATTTCGTCGAGGAAGAGTGTGCCGCCCGCAGCCTGTTCGAAGCGTCCGGCATTGCGGCTGTGCGCGCCGGTAAAGGCACCCTTTTCGTGACCGAACAATTCGGCTTCGATCAGTTCGCGCGGGATTGCGGCCATGTTGATCGCCACGAAAGGTCCGTTGCGACGCAGGCCGGTTGCGTGGATCGCACGCGCCACGACCTCCTTGCCCGTCCCCGATTCACCAAGGATCAGCACCGCCAGGTCGTTCGAGGCGAGCCGCGCGATCGTGCGATAGACCGCCTGCATCGCCGGCGCGCGGCCGACGAGGCCATGGCTGTCAGCCGGCGCCGCGGTGTCCCTTGCCGCGGGTTCCGCCTTTCGCTGCAACGCGGCGCGGACACTCGCGGTCAGTTCGTCGAGATCGAACGGCTTGGGCAGATAATCATAACTCCCGATCCCCGTCGCACGCACCGCGGTGTCGAGCGTATTCTGCGCCGACAGCACGATCACCGGGGTCAGGGCGTCGATGCGCAGTGAATCGATGCCGTCGCCGTCGGGCAGGACGACATCGGTGATGACGAGATCGGGACGGTTGTCGGCGAGCCAGGCATTGCGTTCGGCGATGCTGGCGACCGATGCGAAGCTGCCACATTCGCCGACGAGCGTTTCGCGGATGATCATCGCGATCGCCGGATCATCCTCCACCAGCAGGATCGTCTTCGCCTTGCTCATGCCGGCCGTCCCTTTTGCGCGACGGGCAGATGGACCCGAAAGCGCGTCCATTCGCCATCACGGATATGCTGGACGGTGCCGCCCATATCGCGCGCCAGTTTGGCGACGAGCGCGAGGCCGAGCCCCCTTCCCTCGCGCTTCGTCGTCACGAACGGCGCGAACAGGTCGCCGCGAATGTCGGCGGGAACGCCCGGGCCATTATCGCTGACGCTGACCTCGATTGGCAGCGCGATGCGTCCGCGCCCGTCGCCATTGTCGATCGACAGGCCGTGCCGGTAAGCGGTCGTCAACCGGACGACCCCGTCGTCGCGCCCACCCAGCGCCTCGCAGCCATTGGTCACGAGATTGAGCAATATCTGCACCATGGCGTCGTGGTTCCCATGGACCAGCGGCAATGACGGATCGAAATCCTCCGCAAACCGGATTCCCGGAAACTGGCGTGCGCGAGCGGTTTCCATTGCCTGATGGATCGGCTGGTAGAGGTTGATTGGGCCGCAGGCCATCGGTTGCCCGCGCGAGAAATGTTCCATCTGGTCGATCAGCGTTGCGATCCGGTCGACCTCGGCGCAGATCAGCGTCGTGAAGCGCTCGCCCCCCGCGTCGGTCTTGCGCGCCAGCAACTGCGCGGCGCCCTTGATCCCTGCGAGCGGGTTCTTGATCTCGTGCGCCAGCATCGATGCCGCCGCGCCCGCCGCGCGGCCCGAGCGGCCGATCGCGCCGCCCATCAGCTCGGCGTCGCTTTGCGACGGCACGAGCGCGAGGATGCGGTGACCGCTTTGGCCATAGGGCACCATCTGCATATCGACGAAGAAGGACCGGCGGCCACCCGCCGAAATCTCGGTGCGATGCGCGAAAAGCGCCGACGTCGAAGCGTCACTCATCCGCTGGCGATAGCTGCGATCCATCTCGATGACGTCATAGACAACGCGGCCGACCATCGCCGAGCGGCTGACATTGCAGAGTTGCTCGGCGGCGGCATTGACGAACAGCACCACCCCGCCGCCGTCGATGAGCAGCGTTGGGACGGGATGCGACTGGATCAGCTCGTCATGGTCGAAGCTCGGGATGCTCGACGTGAGCGTGGTCACGCCGCCGCCTTACTCAGGAACGGCGTGTAGAACTGCTCGAGCGCGTCGAGCACGTCGCGGCTGTTCGGAATCTGGTTGACCTTATTGCGGAATTCGGCCGAGCCATGCAGGCTCTTGACGTACCAGCCGAGATGCTTGCGCGCCATATTGACCCCGGTCACTTCGCCATAATGGTCGATCATCGCGCGATAATGCGATGTAATGACATCATATTGCTCATCGATGCCCGGATCGGGCCGCGCGTTTTCGCCGCGCAGCGCCGCCATCACCTGTCCGAGCAGCCAGGGACGGCCATAAGCGCCGCGGCCGATCATCACGCCGTCGGCGCCGCTCTGCGCCAGCGCGGTGCGCGCATCGTCCGCCGAGCAGATGTCGCCATTGACGATAACCGGGATCGACACGGCATCCTTGACGCTGCGGACAAAGCCCCAGTCGGCCTCGCCGCGGTACATCTGGTTGCGCGTGCGGCCGTGGACGGTGACGAGCTTTGCGCCCAGATCCTCGGCGATATGTGCGAGTTCGGGCGCGTTGAGGCTGTCGTGGCACCAGCCCATGCGCATTTTGACCGTCACCGGCACTGACACGGCCTTGACGCAGGATTCGATCAGCGCCGCAGCGAGCTTGAGGTCGCGCATCAGCGCCGAGCCTGCATCGCCGTTGGTCACCTTGCGCACCGGGCAGCCCATGTTGATGTCGATGATCGACGCACCGCGATCTTCGTTGAGCTTTGCCGCTTCGCCCATTTCATAAGGCGTGCAACCGACAAGCTGCATCGACACGGGTTCCTCAACCGGATCCCACGCCGCTTTCTGGATCGACTGGCGCGTTTCGCGGATCGCGGCCTGGCTCGCGATCATTTCGGTGACGTTGAGGCCCGAGCCATAATAGCGGACGAGCTTGCGGAACGGCAGATCGGTGACGCCCGTCATCGGCGCGAGGATCACAGGATCCGCGATGGTGATGTTGCCGATCTGGATGGGCCGCAGCGGCACCATGGCGGGGAGCTTTCGTTTACATTGCCTAAAATTTGAGCAGCCCGTACACGCTAAGCCGCTTTCCCGCAAGGCGCGGCTGCGCTAACCGGCGCGCACGATGATCGAGTCCGCCTTCCTCCCTGCCCCGCCCGTCGCGGTAATCCTGCTTGCCGGGGGCCAGGGAACGCGTGCGGGCTTCAGGCAGCCGAAGCAGCTCGAAGCGCTGGGCGGAAAGCCGGTCCTCCGGTGGAGCCTCGACGCCTTTGCAGCGCATCCCGCAATTTCGGGCGGCGTGCTGGTTGCGAATGATGACGTCGTGGCGGCCATCGGCGACCTTCCGAACACCTGGATCTCCGCCGATCCCGGCGTCGAGCGGCAGCAATCGGTCGGCAATGCGCTCGCGTCGATGGCAGGCTGGGACGACGAGGCGCTTGTTCTGGTCCATGACGCGGCGAGGCCCGGCGTGACCGCGGAGGTGATCGATCGCCTGCTGGCGGCGCTGGGGAACGCCGAAGCGGCGATCCCGACGCTTCCAGTTCCCGATACGCTGGTCGAACAAGCCGCCCATCTCGCCGGTGACGTTGTTGACCGCAGCGCGCTGGCGCGCGTCCAGACGCCGCAGGCGTTCCATCTTGGCACATTGCGCCGCGCGCATGCCGAAGCCGTCGAGGCGGCCGCGACCGATGACGCGCAGCTCGTCCGGCGGCTTGGCCTGCCGGTCGTTGCGGTGCCCGGCGACGCCCGCCTTCATAAACTGACATATGCCGAGGATATGGCGATCCTGAACGGCTTGCTGGGGATCGATCAAATGACGCGCACTGCCGTTGGCATGGGATATGACGTCCATCGCCTGGTGGCGGACAAGCCGCTATGGATCGGGGGAATAGAAATCGCTCATAGTCATGGACTTGAAGGGCATAGCGATGCCGACGTCGCGCTTCACGCGCTGACTGATGCGATCCTCGGTGCGCTCGGCGACGGCGATATCGGCGATCATTTTCCGCCCAGCGACCCGCAATGGCGCGGCGCGGCGTCGCACCGCTTCCTTGGCTTTGCAGCCGAGCGGGCGGCGACGCGCGGCGGGCGCATCGACCATGTCGACGTGACGATCATCGCCGAAGCGCCGAAGATCGGCCCGCACCGCGCCGCGATGCGGGCACGGATTGCCGAAATCCTTGCGATTCCGCTCGAACGGGTTAGTGTCAAAGCAACTACGACAGAGCGGCTGGGCTTCACCGGTCGCCGCGAGGGGATCGCGGCCCAGGCCGTCGCGACCCTGCAACTTCCGGAGAATTGAACCCGTGCTGTCCGATGCTGAAACGCGCCTTGCCGCGCGCGACGACCTTGCCACAACCGTCCTTGCAAACAACCGCGCTGCGGGGCGGAAAGTCGCCGTGGCCGAAAGCTGCACGGGCGGCATGGTCTCGGTCGCGCTGACCGATATCGCCGGGAGCTCGGACGTATTCAGCGCCGGCTTCGTCACCTATTCGGGCCATGCCAAGCAGAGCCAGCTCGACGTCAGCAGCGAGATACTGGAAACCTTTGGCGAAGTCTCGCTCGCGACCGCGTGGGCGATGGCGGCGGGTGCGCTCGCCAACAGCGACGCCGATGTCGCGGTCGCGATCACCGGGATCGCCGGCCCCGGCGGCGGGTCGGAAAAGAAGCCCGTCGGCCTGATCGTGTTCGCGCGCGCGCTCCGCGGGCAGGATCCCGACGATTATTTCACCCAGCGGGTGCAGTTCGAATCGACCGATCGCGCGGCGATCCGCCATGCGGCCACGCTGTTCGCGCTCGACCTGCTTCAACCCCAAAAGGACGAGTTGCGGCCGTCGGAAGATATTGCCCTGCCGGCTTGAGAGCGCAGGAGCGGCGCCTTTGGCTTCGGTCGTTCCGCGTTCGCGCTGCCGGTGAAATCAAATGGCGTTGTTTGATAGATTTCGTTGACCCAGTTCGCGAACAGCAAGTGAGCATGACCGCGCCAGCGGTTTTCCGGGGGGCGTGCAGGATCGTCGGCAGGAAAATAGCTTTTCGGAAGCTGGCCGGGTCCGTCGCGGTGGTACTCGGACGCGAGCGTGCCGGTATCATATTCAAGATGGTTGAACATGTGCAGCATTCCGTTGACGCGATCGTCGACGAAGCCGGCACCCACTTCGTCACTGCCTGCAAGAACATGCAGCTCTTTCGCGCCGGCCAAAGCGGAAGGGCAAACCTCTGTCCAGCGCGAGACGGGTACGTCGAATGTGTCTGAAAAACCCCGAAGATAAGGCGACGTGGGGGCCAGATTTTGATGCCTGAACACGCCGAAGGCTTTGCGCGACAGGTTGCGCTTTGGAACGCCGTGAAAGTGAAAAAGGGCGGCTTGCGCAGCCCAGCAGATCGTGAAGCAGCGATGGACATGCGTCTGTGTCCAATCAAGGATCGACCGCAGTTCGGGCCAATAGCGAACGTCCTCATAAGGTAGCCGTTCGACGGGTGCGCCCGTGATGATGAAACCGTCGAATCGCTCGGCGCTGACGTCGCTCCACGGCCGATAGAAGGCCGCCATGTGATCGGCCGGCGTGTTGCGGGAAACATGATCCGTGATCCGCACTAGCGTCAATTCGATTTGAAGCGGGTTCGCCCCAAGCAGTCGGGCCAGCTGGGTTTCGGTGTCGATCTTGTTCGGCATGAGGTTTAGCAAGCCTATCCGCAGCGGCCTGATGTCTTGGCGCACTGCATCGGCTTCACCCATCACCATGACCCCCTCGGCTTCGAGAGTATGTCGAGCGGGGAGTTGATCGGGTATTGTTATGGGCACGGCGCGTCGCTTCCTCTTTACAGGTTCGACGCTTGGTGGCTTGATCCGCTTTAGTTGCCGGCCCGGCCACATCCTCCTTGCGGAGTGCCACCTTGCCCGGATCGGCAGGTTGGCGTTGGGCGTCGCCCCAACTCTTGATGCTGGGCTCGTCTTACGTCGCCGGAGCTGATTTCGCAAAAAGAAAACGCCGTGGGGGCAAGTCAGGCCACAACCCCGTAAAGTTCGTCGGCGCGGGTTTCGAACGCCGCGATCATCTTGCGCAGCGCCTTGTCAAACATCTGCCCTGCGAGCGCCTCAAACATCCGGCTGCGGAACGAAAAATCGACGAGGAAGTCGACACGGCATCCGCCACCCTCGGCGGGCTGGAAATGCCATTCGTTGTTCAGATGCTTCATCGGGCCGTCGATGTAGCTCACGCAAACCTCGCTCGGCCGCTGTTTGTGGACGCGGCACGAAAAGCTTTCGCGCAGCCCCTTGAAACCGACGATCATGTCGGCGACCGCCTCATGTTCGCTGTCGCTGCGGATGCGCAGCGCGATTACCCAGGGCAGGAACTCGGGATAGCGCGCAATATCAGTGACGAGCGCAAACATCTGCTCGTCGCTGTACGGCAGGACGCGGGTTTCGTGGTGCCGCGGCAAAGGTTCGTCAGTCCGCCTTGACGCGTGCCAGCTGCGCTTCGCGGGCCGCGCGCATGCGTTCGAAATCGTCGCCCGCATGATAGCTCGAACGCGTCAGCGGCGACGAAGCGACCTGCAGGAAGCCCTTCGCGCGCGCAATCTGCGCATAAGCGTCGAACGCCTGCGGCGTCACGAAGTCGATCACCTTGGCATGTTTCGGGGTCGGCTGGAGATACTGGCCCATCGTCATGAAATCGATGTCGGCACTGCGCATGTCGTCCATCACCTGATGCACCTCCATCCGCTCCTCGCCGAGCCCGAGCATCACGCCCGACTTGGTGAAGATCGACGGATCGCGGCGCTTGACGCTTTCGAGCAGGCGCAGCGACGCATAATAGCGCGCGCCCGGGCGGATCGTCGGATAGAGCCGCGGGACGGTTTCGAGATTATGGTTATAGACGTCGGGGCGCGCATCGACGATCGCCGCAACCGCGCTTTCGGGCTTGTTGCGGAAATCGGGCGTCAGGATTTCGATCGTCGTCTGCGGCGTTTCGCGGCGCAGCGCGTTGATCACCTTCACGAACTGGCTCGCGCCGCCGTCGGGCAAATCGTCGCGGTCGACCGAGGTGATGACGATGTGGCTGAGCCCCATCTTCGCCGCGGCGATTGCGGTATGCTCGGGTTCGAGCAGGTCGACGGGGCGCGGCATGCCGGTCTTGACGTTGCAGAAGGCGCAGGCGCGGGTGCAGGTGTCGCCGAGGATCATCACCGTCGCGTGCTTTTTCGTCCAGCATTCGCCGATGTTCGGGCACGCGGCCTCCTCGCACACCGTATGCAGGTTGAGCTCGCGCATCAGCTTGCGCGTTTCGGCATAACCGGGGCTGGTCGGCGCCTTGACGCGAATCCAGTCGGGCTTGCGCTGGCGCTGGCTGGGAGTGGCGGCGGGTGATGCGGGAGCGTTCATTTCGCCCACATAGTCGCGCACGCGCCTCTTCTCAACCTCTCTACCTATGCTAAGGGCGGCACATGACTCACTTTGCAGATATGATCGATGGCTACCGGCGTTTCCGTAACGGCGGCTGGCAGCAACAGCGCGAACGCTGGAACGAACTGGCCGAGGGGCAATCGCCCAAGGTGATGATCATCGCCTGTTCGGACAGCCGATCCGAACCGTCGCAGATTTTCGACACCAATCCCGGCGAAATCTTTGTCGTTCGCAATGTCGCGGCGCTGGTGCCGCCGTTCGAGACAACGCCCGGACGTCACGGCGTCTCGGCGGCGCTCGAATTCGCGGTGCAGTTTCTGAAGGTCGAGGAAATCGTCGTGATGGGTCACGGCATGTGCGGCGGGTGTCACGCCGCACTGCATCGGTCGATGGCAGGCGCCGAACCCGGACGCGGCGGTTTCATCGCCGACTGGATCGCAATGCTCGACGAGGCGAGCGAGGAGATTCGCGCGCAATATCCCGATTTCGACAATCGCGATGCGGGCCGCGCCATGGAGATGGAAGCTGTGCGCGTGAGCATAGCGAATCTCAGGACTTTCCCCTGTATCCAGGAAAAGGAAAATCGCGGCACGCTGAAGCTGCGCGGCGCCTTTTTCGCGATCAGCGACGGCGTACTGCACGTGATGGACGAAACGTCGGGAGAATTTTCTCCCGCCTGACAGGGGAGGTCGGGATGAGCGGCAAAAATGCCATGTGGCTGACGATCATTGCGATCGCGGCTGTTTTCGGAGCTTTCATTGGCCCGCCAGTCTTTGAGGCGATTGGCGACGAGACGATGATGATCGTCGCGCCCATCCTGCTTATCCTGTTCATCGGCGTTATCGTTTGGGCTCTGTCGAGCAACAAGCGCGGCATAAAAGCGGATGGCGGCCTTGTCGCCGATGCCCGGAAGATGGAGCCCCCGACAGGCAAAGCCCGCATCTATGTCTGTCGCCGCGGCTTCGTCGCCGCACTCCAGGGCATGAACGTCACGCTCGACGGCACGGCCAGCGGCCAGATCAAATCGGGCCAGATGCTGATGGCCGACGTCGACCCCGGCAAGCATCATCTCCACGTCGCGACCGCGAAAGCGAGCCTCGCGCGGCCCGCCGAGTTCGAGATCGATCTCGGCGCGGGCGGGGTCGTGGTGATCCACGCGATGATCGAGATGGGTGCGCTCAAGGGCGATGTGAAACTGACCCGACTCGACGTCAAAAGCGCGCGCGACAATGTCCATGCGACCAAGCTGATGCTGTGGGAGGCCGCGCCCGCATGACGGGGCCGCGCGGCGCGCGACGAAGCGACGCAGGGCTGCGGGCAAGCGTGAAACTCCGCCGCAACAATGACGTTGATGACACGTTCTCCAAAAAAGGAGAACTTGATGGCCCTTCGCCAAACCCTGTCGGCTGCGCCGGCGCTTGCTTCGCGTAGACATGCCTTTCCCGGCGAAGATGAAGCCTATACCAAAGCCCGAAAATCACTGCTCGCCGAAGAAATCGACCTGCGCCGAAAGATGACGCGGCTGGCCGAACAGCGCCGTGCGCTGCCGCCCGGGCCACTGATGAAGGATTACCGGTTCAAGGATGCAAACGGCGCCGAGCTCGGGCTGGCCGAACTGTTCGGCGAGCATGACACGCTGGTCGCGTATTTCTGGATGTACGGCCCCGAACGCGAGCGCCCCTGCCCGATGTGCACCAACTGGCTGGGCGCAGTGAACGGCAATGGAAACGACATCAAGCAGCGTATCGCGCTCAAGATCATCGGGCGCAGCCCGGTCGAACGGCAAAAGGCGTTCGCACAGGAGCGCGGCTGGCAGGCGCTCGATTTCGTGCAGACCGTCGGCGACGATTATGCGCGGGATTTCAGGCTGCTCAACGCCGACGGCGGTGAAAACCCGGCGCTCGCGGTGTTCAAACGTAACGGCAGCGGCATCCGGCTGTTCTGGAAGAGCGAAATGACTGCAGCCATGGCCGACCCCGGGCAGGATCCGCGCGACGCACCCGACATCGCGAGTCTGTGGAATATCCTCGATCTCACGCCGTCGGGCCGCGGCACCGACTGGTATCCGTCGCTGGAATATTGAGGCTTAAAGCCACAAAAGCCCCGCATGCGCGTATCGAAACTGTGTCCTTTGTGGCTTTAAGGCGACAAAGGATACGGATGTGCGCGCCGGAAATGTCTCCTTTGTCGCTTTAGGCGGAGGAGCAGAATTTTGACGAATTCAAAGAGCCGAAACCGACGCTGGCATACCGGAACAATGTAGGAAAGCCGTGTTTTGAGCGGTTACCGGTCGCGTTGGAAGCAGACTCCTCCTCCTCCTTTCGTCATCCCGGACTTGATCCGGGATCCATTAGCGCGACGGTAGCTGTGGCCCCCGGATCAAGTCTAACGAGCCACGTGTCTCGTTAGAGGGTGACGATGATAGAGAAGGTCGGCTATCGATCGCCAGCGGAGGCTCGGAATCCCCTCAGGGAATAGCGTAAGTCACATTCGCCTGCCCCACCGGCTTGTCGGCGTCGTCGGTCCAGATACGCACGTCCATCACCGCCAGCCTTTTGCCGAGGCGCAGCATATGCGCGTCGGCAAACAGCGGCCCGGGACGGCAGGGGCGCAGGAACTGGTAGTTGAGCGCGCTCGTCACCGCCATCGCGACCGGGCCAATATGCGCGAGGACGAGCGCATAGGCCGCCATATCGGCGAACCCCATCTGCGTCGGGCCCGAGATCAGCCCGCCGGGGCGGAGCGCCTTGTCGGTCGGGTCCATCCGCGCCTGAATGAAACCCGGCGCGGCAGACACGATGTGACCGCGCGATCCGGGTTCGGAGTGCGGGAAGGCCGCCTTCAGAAATTCGTTGAGCGCGTCCGCATCCATGCGGATCGCGCCCGACGAAATCGGTGACTGCCCCTCCCCGCTCATCCCGGTCAGCGCGTCAGCTTCTTGTACGACGTCGCATGCGGGCGCGTCGCGTCGTCGCCGAGGCGGCGGATCTTGTCCTCTTCATAGGATTCGAAATTGCCTTCGAACCATTCGACATGACTGTCGCCCTCGAACGCGAGGATGTGCGTCGCGAGGCGATCGAGGAAGAAGCGGTCGTGGCTGATGACCACCGCGCAGCCCGCGAAATTCTCTAGCGCTTCTTCGAGCGCCGCGAGCGTTTCGGTGTCGAGATCGTTGGTCGGTTCGTCGAGCAGCAGGACGTTACCGCCCTGTTTGAGCATCTTGGCCATATGGACGCGGTTGCGTTCACCGCCCGACAACTGGCCGACCTTCTTTTGCTGGTCGACGCCCTTGAAGTTGAACGCGCCCACGTAAGCGCGCGTCTGCATCTCGTGCTTGCCGATGTTCATCATTTCGGCGCCGCCCGAGATTTCCTGCCAGACATTATTGTCGGGTTTCAGGTCGTCGCGGCTCTGGTCGACGAAGCCGAGGTGGACGGTGTCGCCGATCGTCACCTTGCCGCTGTCGGGGGTTTCCTGTCCCGTGATCAGCTTGAACAAGGTCGATTTACCCGCGCCGTTGGGGCCGATCACGCCGACGATGCCGCCGGGCGGAAGCGAGAAGGACAGGTTTTCGAAGAGCAGTTTGTCGCCAAAGGCTTTCGAGATATTCTCGACCTCGATCACCTTGCCGCCGAGGCGCTGGGGAACCTGGATGACGATCTGCGCCTTGCCGGGGATGCGCTTTTCCTGCGCCTCGACGAGCTGGTCGAAACTTTTGATACGCGCTTTCGATTTGGCCTGACGCGCTTTCGGCGATTGCCGGATCCACTCGAGCTCGTCCTTGATCGCTTTCTGGCGACCGGCGTCCTCGCGCGATTCCTGCTCGAGGCGCTTGCCCTTCTTTTCGAGGTAGGTCGAATAATTGCCTTCGTAGACAAAATAGCGGCCGCGATCGAGTTCGAGGATCCAGTTCACGACGTTGTCGAGGAAGTAGCGATCGTGAGTGACGAGAATGACATTGCCCGGATAGTCGACGAGATGCTTTTCGAGCCACGCGACGCTTTCGGCATCGAGGTGGTTGGTCGGTTCGTCGAGCAGCAGGATCGAGGGCTTTTCGAGCAGCAGGCGGGTGAGCGCGATGCGGCGTTTTTCGCCGCCCGACAGGCTCTCGACGCTCGAATCGCCCGGCGGGCAGCGGAGCGCTTCCATCGCGATTTCGAGCTGGTTGTCGAGCGTCCAGCCGTCGACCGCGTCGATCTTTTCCTGAAGCGTGCCCATTTCTTCCATCAGCGCGTCGAAATCGGCGCCTTCTGGCGGATCGGCCATCAGCGTGCTGATCTCGTTGAAGCGGTCCATCATGTCGGCGACGCCGCGGACGCCGTCCATGACATTTTCCTTGACCGTCTTGGTCGGATCGAGCTGCGGCTCCTGCGCCAGATAGCCGACGGTGATCCCCTCGCCTGCCCACGCCTCGCCGGTGAACTCCTTGTCGATGCCGGCCATGATCTTCATCAGCGTCGATTTACCGGTGCCGTTCGGGCCGACGATGCCGATCTTGGCATCGGGATAAAATTGCAGGCTCAAATCCTTAAGCGTCGGCTTTTGCGCGCCGGGATAAGTCTTGTTCAGACTTTTCATCACGAAACTATATTGGGCGGCCATGGATATGCTCCGGTATGGGCTGGGCCGCGCGCGCGGCCGGGAGAGTTATGAGTTGCGCGCCGGTTAGCGAATGGGCGCGCGATTGGCAATCGGCGCTTGCGCGCGCGGGGCGCGCCGTTACGAAAGCGGCATGAAAATCAACAGCACCTCCGCCGGCCTTGCCGGGATCGCCGCCCTTCTCCTTTCCTCCGCCGTTTCGGCCCAACCGGCTCAGAGCGCCGCCGAACTGGCGCAGCAAGGCGACGATCCGGCCTGGGCGATCACCGAAGGACTGACGACCGAAATCGGCCCGCGGCAGGCGGCGACCGAGGCCGAGGCGGCGGCCCGGCGCTGGGGCGTCAAGCGGCTCACCGAAATGGGGTTCCAGAATGTGCGCGAAGAACCCTTCATGATGCAGACCTGGGTGCGCGGCGCCGAAGAGGCGTCGCTGACCGGCCCGTTCCAGCCGCAGAAGCTCCACATCACCGCGCTCGGCACCAGCGCCTCGACGGGCCCCAAGGGACTGGAAGGCGATATCGTCTATTTCGCGAGCTATGACGCGCTCGTCGCGGCCCCCGACGATCTGGTGAAAGGCAAGATCGTCTTCATCGATCATCAGATGAAGTCCGCGCAGGACGGCAGCGGCTATGGCCAATATGGCCGCGCTCGCTTCACCGGCGCGAATGTCGCGGCAAAGAAAGGTGCGATCGCAGTCGTGATCCGCTCGATCGGAACCGACAGCCACCGCAATCCCCACACCGGCGGCACCAATTTCGAAGCCGGCGTCAAGCCGATCCCCGCCGGCGCGCTCTCCAATCCCGACGCCGACCAGTTGGTGCGACAGTGGAAACGCGTAGATGCCGGTAAAACGGCTGCGCCGCTACGGATGAAACTGCTCCTGACGCCGCGGAACCTCGGGCAGCAGCGCTCCGGCAATGTCATCGCCGAGGTGCCGGGCAGCGACCCCGCCGCCAGCCCGGTCATCATCGCCTGCCATCTCGACAGCTGGGATCTCGGTACGGGAGCGATCGACGACGCCGCGGGCTGCGGGATTATCACCGCCGCCGCGAAGCATGTCATGACTGCCGGCCAGCCGCGCCGCACGATCCGCATCTTGTGGGCGGGCGCCGAGGAAGTCGGCGTGTTCGGCGGCAAAGCCTATTTCGAAGCGCATGGAAAAGAGAAGCACGCCGTCGCGCTTGAGTCGGACTTTGGTGCCGATCGCGTGTGGCGGGTCGATTTCAAGCTGCCCGACAGCGCCAAGGCGCTTTCGGACCGGATTGCCGCCGCGGTGATGCCGTTCGGCGTCGTCCGCGGGAAGCAGCCGGCGAACGGCGGGGCCGATATCGGCGCGCTCGTGCAGGCCGGGGTTCCGGCGATCGATCTGGCACAGGATGGGACACGCTATTTCGATATCCACCATACGCCCGACGATACGCTCGACAAGATCGACCCCGCGCAATTGCGGCAAAATGTGACAGTTTGGGCCGCGACTCTGGCGATTCTGGCGAACAGCACGAACGACGAGCTTCCCTAGTGTGACGGAGAAATGACAGAATCCCGCCGCCGCCGACCATCTCAATTATTTTTGTTGACGATTCATGCGGAACGGCTAAATCCCGCGGCTCGCGGTACGGGAAGTTTTCCCGGACGCGTTAAGGCATTTTAGGGAGCCCACACATCATGAAGAAGTTTGCTGCTATCGCCGTTGCTGCCAGCATGTTCGCCCTCGCCGCTTGCGGTGAAAAGGCTGCTGAAGAAGCCACCACCGAAGCTCCTGCCGCTGAAGCGGTTGCTGAAGAAGGCGCCGACGCCGCTGCTGCTGGCGCTGAAGCCGCTGCCGCTGGTGCCGACGCTGCTGCTGCTGGTGCAGAAGCTGCTGCTCCGGCCGCTGACGCTGCTGCAACCGCTGCTGCTCCGGCTGACGCCGCTGCTGCTCCGGCCGCTGCTGCTCCGGCTGAAGAAAAGAAGTAAGTCGCAGCCCTTCGGGGCGTTGACTGAAACGAGATTGGGGCGGTCTTCCTTCGGGAAGGCCGCCTTTTTCTTTGCCTGCACGGCGAGATGAAACCCGGTGGGGCGGTCAGGCGTCATTCGGGTTGGAAAGGAAAATCCGATGCCGACGCCCACCCCGCCCTTCGATCTCAAAGGGCTCGATCACATCGTCCTGCGCATATCCGATCTCGACCGGATGCTCGCCTTTTATCGCGAGGTTGTCGGCTGCAGCGACGAACGCGAGCAGGCGGAAATCGGCCTGTTTCAGCTGCGCGCCGGGCAATCGCTGATCGATCTCGTGACGATCGACGGCCGCCTCGGCGCGGCCGGCGGCGCGGCTCCGGGCAGCGAGGGGCGGAATGTCGATCATTTCGCGCTCGCCATCGCTCCGTTCGACGAGGCCGCGATCCGCGCACATCTTGATCGCCACGACGTCGCTATCGAACAATCGGGACCCCGATACGGCGCAGAGGGCGAAGGCCCGTCGATCTATTTCCGCGATCCCGAAGGAAATCTGATCGAACTCAAGGGTTCCGCGACAAGCAGCGTATAGACTTGCGGCCCGGCGCTGTCTAAGGCGCGGGGCAGTAGTCGGGGAGTAGCGCAGCCCGGTAGCGCGCCTGCTTTGGGAGCAGGATGTCGCAGGTTCGAATCCTGTCTCCCCGACCACTATCTTCCCAGACCGTCCATGATCGCTGCCAACGCGCACGACGCGCCTTTACCGGCTGGACAGCCGCCTCCGCCGCCCATAGCCTGATCGCCGGGGGGAATAGGCATGGCATTTTGACCGCGTTGATGTTGGGCATGGCCCCAGAGCCGTCGACGGAGTGGGTCACCAAAATATATAATGGATGGCGGGTAAGCGCTATCCAACCCTCGTCCTGCGCCGCCATCAAGGAGTTTGAGGGCGGCATCGTCATATATGTGGAGTTTGATGAGCGGCGCGACGAAGTGACCTTCGCGCTCAGAGATCCCAGCTTCAAATCCTTGAAAGACGGCGAAACCTACAGCCTCGCGACCGATCTGGAGCTGAAGGACGAACAGACCGCCCATTTCGGGCAGGTCAATTTCCGGGGGCGCGTCGATGGTGATATGGCGGCGATCGTCGCCGCATTTGACGGGAAACAGTTCCTCGGTTTCATCGAGAAGGCGGCGCGCGTGAAGATCAAGCGCGGCGGCATCAACGTCGCCGACGTCGACGTCTCCTATGGACAGGGCTGGCAAATATCAGCGTTAAGAGATTGCGCCGCGCTGATGGCGAAGAAAAATCCGAGCGACCCGTTCGCCGACTGATTGCCGCCCCCGAATTACCCCGCCGACGTCGCGATCAGCCGCGCATAGAAATCGATCATCCGCTTGAAACTGTCGATCGTCATATGTTCGTTGGTGCCGTGGATCATCGCGGTTTCCTTGAGCGTGAAGTGCATTGGCATGAAGCGGTACACATCCTCGGAAATCGGTCCCATGCTGCGGCTGTCGGTCGCGCCGACGACCAGGAATGGGGCGACGATGGCATCGGGCGCATCGGCGCGCGCCGCCGCGACGACATATTTCCAGCCTTGCGAGCTGGTCGACGACACGTGCGACGGCTCGTTCGGCGGTTTCACCCAGCTGAGTTCCACCGGCGCATCGCCGACCGCCGCCTTCGCGCGCGCCATCACGTCGGCCGAGCTGTTCCACGGCGCGATACGATAATTGATCAACGCCGTGGCCGATTGCGGCAGCACATTTTCCTTGGGGCTTCCCTGAAGCATCGTCGGCGCGATCGTCGTGTGGAACGCCGCAGCCGACGAAGGCGAAGCCGAAAGCTGCTTTTTCAGTACCGGGCCGAGCAGCCACTGGTTCGCGACCGCCAGCTTCGTCGTGCCGCCCTTGTGCGCAGCCAGCGCCTCGACCATCGCCGCACCGGGGCCGCGCATTTCGATCGGGAACGGGCTTTCGGTGATCGCGAGCACGGCGCGCGCCAGCGTCGTCACGCCGGTTTCGGCGGGCGGCATCGAACTGTGCCCGCCGGGTGCGTTGGCGGTGACCTTGAGCGTCGCATAGCCCTTTTCGGCGACGCCGATCAGGATGGCGGGCCCGTCGATCACCGGGGTGTCGCGCAGCACGACGCTGCCCTCGTCGAGCGTGTAGAGCGCGCGCACGCCCTCCGCCTTCAACTTGGCTGCGGCCGCGGCAGCGCCCGATCCGCCGGCTTCCTCGTCGTGCCCCGACACGAGGTAGATGCCGCGCTTGGGCTGGAAGCCTTGCGCCGCCAGCGCCTCGATCGCTTCGAACAGCCCGATGAGCGAGCCCTTGTCGTCGACCGTGCCGCGGCCCCACACCGCCTTTTCGGCGATCGTTCCCGCAAAGGGGGGATATTTCCAGTCCTTTTCGGTGCCCTCGGTAACGGGCACGACATCCTGATGCGCCATGACGATGATCGGTGCGAGCGACGCGTCGCTGCCCGGCCAGTGATAGACGAGCGTCCGGTTCGGCAGGATCGTGCGCGCCATGACGCGGTGCGTCGCCGGATAGGTCGCCGCGAGCCAGCTATGCAGCCGGTCCCATTCGGCGACGTCATTCTCGGCCGGGTCTTGGTGCGAGATCGTCTTGATCTGCGCCGCGGCGCTCAGATGCCCGACGGCGGCATCGAGATCATAGGCCGGCACGGCGGCGAGCCGGATGGCGCTGCCGTCGGCGATGTCCTTGGGCGCGAAGGTCGCGGTCCGTACCGCCACCGTCCCAGCAACCACAGCAACGATCGCAAGACCGCCGAGCAAAATCATTCGCCGCTTCCCCATGTCCCTCTCCTTCTGCCCGCGCAATGGAGAGGTATCGGTTTCGATTTGCAAGGGAAAATGGTGGAGGAAATGGTGGGCCCGGCAGGACTCGAACCCGCAACCTAGCCGTTATGAGCGGCCAGCTCTAACCGTTGAGCTACAGGCCCCCTTTTGAAACCCGGTGGGGGTGTGCGGGCGATAGCGGAGGCCGCGCCGCATTGGCAAGCGCCAACGATCAGGATGCCGGCTTTGAAGGAAGCCTTCGTTGGGCCATCGCCAATATTCCCGCGGCGGTAGTCGCCTCAACGCCGCGGCGCGCGAGGTGGTCGAGCACAATGTCCCACCAGCGATAGAAGAGGTCGAGATCCGCAACACTGCGGACGTAAGGCGTATTTCCCGGCTGCAGCGACGGCGAGTGGAACGAGAAGTTGAGCACCGGAAGGCGCGCCGCGATCGCGATATCGATCGCCTTGCACGCGCGTTCGGCGGGGATCCCCTCGGGCGTCAGTGCGATCCGCTCGACAAGCCCCAGACGCGCGAGGGCGGCGCCGGCGTGGGTGCCGTTTCGCGCGACGCGGTGATAGATGCGGCGTCCCGCTCCCCCGAGCAAGCCGCCGAAGACGGTGGTGACCGGCATCTCGAGCACGGCGCCCTGCCCCGTCCGAACCCACCAGGGATGCAGCGGCGCGTCGCGATAGTCGGGGCCGTGCCCGGCGCGATAATCGAACCCGCTGCGCACCGATGTGTCGCAGCGGAAGCCCAGTTCGGCGAGCATCGCGGCGGTGTCGGAGCCGAGGCCGTAACGGCCGGCGCGGTAGACGACCGGCGCGATGCCGAAGCGATCGCGGATCGCATCACGCAGCGCCGTCATCTTCGCGCGCTGCAACGCGGCGGGCAGGCTTCCGGTATAGCTGTTGCGCTCGTTCACATCCTCATCGTGCGGCGGGGTTACCCAGGGATGGAGCTGCGCGCCGATTTCGCAGCGGCCGCCATCCTGCGCCGCACCCAGGATGCCTACCGCGCGGTCGTCGGCGACGATCGGCCAATCGACCAGATAGATGGGGCGAACCGCGGCACGCTCGAAATAGCTCTGGCATTCGGCGAGCGCGGGAACCGACGCGAGACGATAGCCGGTGCGCGCGAAGGGCGCGGCCCAGTCGAAATCCTCTTCGGTGTCGATCGTGACCCAGAATCGGGAGCGCTCACCGGCGTCCAGTTCGATCAGGTCCGATGCGGCCGGATACGCAAAGAAATTGCCCGCAGGCTGCACCATGCTCCCCTTTGCCCCGAAAGGCTGGCCGACAGACCTACTCGCCTTGCTGGGCTTCCAGCTCGACTTCGGCCTTTGAGTTGGCGGAGGGCAGGTGCAAGGTCAAGGCGTTATGCCCGATATCGAGGCGTCCCCCGCTACCGCGCGCGAGGCTGTCGACGAGGCGAAGCGAGAAACCGAGGCTGAGCACCGCGGCGCCGGGCGCTTCGCCTTCGGGGCTGAACCCCGGGTCGAGCAGGTCCGCCGCCGTGGCAAAGCGGATCGTCGCGGGGCGGACGACCCGCAGCTGGAGCATGTCGTCGTGCCGCGATTCGGTCACCAATTGCCCAACCAATATTGCCCCCGGTTCGGATACATCGACCAGCGCCGTCAGCAGGCGGCCAACCATCCGCCGGACATCCGCGTCGCCGGCAAGCCCGAGGAACGGTCCCCCGACGCGCGAGATGCTGAGATCGACGCGCTGGTCGGCGAGGAGCGCGGCAAGTTCGCTTTCGACTTGCGTCACCACCACGCCGATATCGACGACCTCGTCCGACGGGGCGCCGGTGCCCGCCGAGCCGCTGCGCGCCGCGGTCTCCAGATCGTCGATGATCGATTGTACCGACGCGGCATCGGCGACGATCGTTTCGGCCATCCCACGATAGCCGTGACTGACCGGCCCGAACATCTGTCCCGAAATAATCTGCGCAAAACCCGAAATGGCATTCAGCGGGCTGCGAAGCTCGTGGATGAGCTGACGGATCGAATCGCCCGAATCCTCCGACGCCGGCCGCCCAAAGGGCATTTCATTGCGGTGCGGGCGGCGCGCGCTCGCGCGGTAACCGCGGAACTGCCCTGTCGCCGGGTCGAACCAGGGCAGCGCCGAAAACCGCCATTCGCCCGCCTCCGCCGGCGTCCCCTCCAGCAGCATGCGCGCGTTGATGATTTCGGCGCGCTGGCGAAAGGCGCCCGCGGCAACGCCGTCGGTGCCCGGCTCGCCGCCATAGGCGGCCTCAGCGATCGACAGGCCGATCACCGCGCCGCGCGTCACGCCCTCGACCCAGTGGACGACGCCATCGGGGCCGGTTTCGAACAGGAATGCCGCGCGCGGCGCCCGCGATTGGGCGGGCTGAGTGCGCGTCGACTGATATTTGTCGATCCGACGAACGAGTTCGCTGATCTGGCTCGGATGCCCCTCGCTCGCGGGTTCGGGCGTCGCTTCGGCTGTGGGAGCCGGTTCCTCGTGCGCGGCGGCTTCGGGCTGCGGCAGCGCGACCGACGCGCTGCCAAGGCTGGCGAGCGCGCGATAAACACCGTGCGGCAAGTCGGAGCGTCCCGCCAGCACCGACCGTGCCATCGCGCTCGTCGCCGGCAGCAGCGCCAGCCAGTCGGCTTCGGCGAGCCGCGCATCGCGCAGCATGATCGCCGACACCGCCGGCACATCATTGGCATAGAGCGCGACGAGCGGTGCAAAACGGCCATGGCGCGCGACGGCGCGCGCGCAGTCGCGCCGTACCGATTCGGGCACACGCGGCCTGAGTACGGCAAGCGCGTGCAGGCTGCGGCGAATATCGTCATCGGACAGTTGATTGCCGCGCTGCGCCAGAATATCGGTAAGTTGTCGCCAGGCAGTGATACTCGCACGGCGATCCGCAGGCGCCTGGCGCAAGATGGTCGCAATCATCGAGTCAGCAGTCACGCGAAATCAGCCCCACAGCCTTGGTCGTTGGTTAGCATATGCTTACCGGCTAGCGTGAATCATCCGGTCATGAAAGTGCCTTAACCGTCCACGTCGCATTGTGGGACAATTGCAATCGCCTGAAATAATATTATGGTCACCGCAGTTTTGGAAAGCGGATGTTTCAATGATGGCTAGTCAGAAATTCGATCAGATTGATTTGCAGATACTGGGCGAGCTGCAAAAAAACGGGCGGATGACGAATGTCGAACTGGCACAAATGGTGGGGCTGACGGCTCCGCCATGTCTCCGACGTGTCCGGGCGCTCGAGGAATCGGGGGTCATCCGGTCCTATCACGCCGACCTCGACGCATCGAAGCTCGGCTATGGAATCACCGTCTTTGCGATGGTCAGCCTGCGCAGCCAGGCCGAATCCGACCTGAAAGCGTTCGAGGACTATGTCGGCGGGCTCGCCGAGGTGCGCGAATGCTATATGCTGAACGGCGAGATCGACTTTTTGCTGAAGGTCGTCGCGCGCGACCTGCAGAGCTTCCAGTCGTTCCTGACCGCGCACCTGACGTCGGCGCCCAACGTCACCAGCGTCAAAACCTCGCTGACGATTCGCACCGCGAAACAGCTGGCGGGAATTCCCGTCGAACCCTGAGATTGCAGGTCGGCCATAAGAAAAGGGCGCCATCCTGACCGGACGGCGCCCTTTTTCTTTTGTGCGGAGCGCGCGATCAGTTCGTCGCGGGAGCCGCCGGGGTAGCCGCCGCAGCGGGAGCCGCCGCGGGCGCATCCAGCTTGACCACCCAAAGGTCGGCCAACCGCTTGCGGGGGCCGGCCACCTGGCCGAAGCTGGCCTTGGCGGCCGCCTTGTCGCCCGAAAGTGCCTGGGCAACGCCGAGGCGATACGTCCACATGTCCTTGTCCGCTGCGCCCTTTGCCGCCGCCTGATAGAGCGGAATCGCATCGGCATAATGACCATAGCCGACCAGCGCGTCGGCGGTGGCACCCGCCGTCTTGGGGTTGGTCAGCGTCGAAGGCTGCTTGGAATAGGCCACGATGGTCGATGCCTCGTTGCCGGCGCGCGCCTTCTGGTCATCGCGCCGGGCCGCCAGCTTCGCGTCGGTGCCCGGGAAAACCTTCTTCTGCTCGCCTTCCTGGATAACGGCGACGGCTTCGCCCGGCAGGCCGTCGCTGGCCGCAAGCGCGCTATACTCGTCATATTCGAGGCGTTCGGTCATCGCGCCCGCCGCGCGCATCAGGCGCATGACGTCGAGCGTAACGGATTCCTGTTCCTTCGGCGTCCCGGCAGCCGGCCCGGCCTGCAGCACCGAAAACAAGGTCTGACGCCAGACTTGCGGCTGACTATAATCGCGCAGGCGCAAGGTCATCAGGCCTAGCATCTCGTCGTTGCGCTTTGCCGCCTGCAAAGCCTTGATCGGCCGGACATACAGTTCGTCCGACGGACGCTGACCCGCGGCGCGGCTTGCCTCGATCGCGGCCTTGGCGATCGTGATGCCCTGATCGACCTGACCCGAGCTGAGGTAGCTGTCCATCAACAGAATGGGCACATTGGCTTCGGTCGAACCAGCGGCTCGCGCGGCTTCGAGCCGCTTGATCGCCTTCGGATAGTCCTTCGCCGCATAAGCGAAATTGCCCGAGAAGAAGCTGTAGACCGCGAGATTTTCCGGCGGGGTCAGACCCGAATCGAGCATCGCATCGAGCGCCTGTCCCTGAACCGCCTGGTCCTTGTTCAGGATGCCGAGCTGGAGCTGGTAGAAGCCGAGGAGATATTTATCGTCGGGCGCGGTGGCGGTCCCCTGCCCTTCGGTCAGCGCCGCCTGCAACGCCGCGGCGTCCTTTGCGGTGGTCGCGTCGGTCATTTTCTTGAGCGCGGGGCCGAACCCCTTGCTTGCCGACAGGCCCTTGCCCTTCGCCTCTTCTTCCTTCTTCGGCTTCTCTTTCTTCTGAGCGGTAGCCGGGGTCGCAGTCGCCATCAGCGCGCAGCCCAGCACGGCGGCCATCGCCGTTGCGGGCATCGAGCGGAAACGGTTAAACATCGAAATCTCTCCTTTTACTCGGCCGCCTTCGCCCAGGCATGCGCTTTGGCGCACACAGGTTCGGCCGCGCGTCGTAAACGCGGCTAAACCCGTCGCGTTGCCAAGGCAAGACAGGCGGTATCGATATTTCAATGGAGAAAAGCGGCTGAACCGAAATTGAACCCGGTCTGCCGGTCCGGGCCGCACAGCGTCAGGGCGGGCGGTCAGGCGATCGCGTCGATTGCCAGGTTGATCCGGCGCAGCACGGCGGGGTCACCCGGCGCGCCCTCGATCGCCGCTTCGGCGAGTTGGATCAGCGGGATGATGCCAAAGGTCGCGGCGAGCCCTTTCAGGCGGGTTGCCGCCATTTCCCAGTTCGCATCGCAGCGCGATCGGCGCATCAGGTCGGACAGGTCGCGCGCGCTGCCGGTGAAGGCGGTGCGCAGATCCATCGCCATCGCCGGATCGTCGCCGAACGCCGCGCTGAGATATCGGTCGAGGGGGCCGCTGTCGAAAGACATTCCACAGGATTGGCAGCTTGTAGTTAAGTTTCCGTTTCATGGCGGCCATTTGATGCTAAGATGGCAGGATGACGGGGGAAAAGAAAATCGTTGGATTGTGGCGGAATTCCGCGACAAACCAGGAAGCGGACAGCGCGGAACCGGCAGAAGTGGCGGCGCCCGAACCCGCGCTCGCGCCCGAAACCGAGGCGCCCACCGAACGGAATTGGCTCGACATGTCCTCGCTCGATGACGCCGGGGATATCGACGAAGCGCCACGCGCTGCGCCGGCCTGGCGCGAACGCGGTGCCCCGGCACTGCTTATCCTTCTGGCGGTCGGCTGGACGGGGTTCGCGCTTTTCGTCGCAACAGGCGGCTTTGCACGCAGCCCGGCCCTCTCCGTCTGGCCCACACTGGTCGCTACGATCGCGATGCCGCTGACGTTGCTTGCGGTGCTGTGGATGGCCTTGCTCCGATCGGGCCGGTCCGAACAGGCGCGTTTCGCCCGGGTCGCGGCCGCGCTTCGCGAAGAGAATATGGCGCTGAACCAGTCGATGCATTCGCTCGGCTTGCATCTGGCCGATGCGCAGAAGCAGCTCGGCGAGCAGGCGAAGATCGTCCAGCAGCTCGGCCTCGACACCGTATTGCGGCTGGGTGAAAGCAGCGACAAGCTCGCCAGCAACGCCTCGGTTATCGCCAATGCGCACGACCAGCTCGCGCGCTCGGGCGATGTCGCGCTGCAGCGGATGGATGGGCTGCTCGCCGGCCTGCCCCGGATCGACGACGTCGCGCAGCGGCTCGCGGTCAATTTCCGCGAAGCCGGTCTCGTCGCGCACCAGCAGGGCGCCAATCTCGAAGCCCGGCTCGCGGCGCTTGGCGAGGAAGCGGCCAAGGCGGCGCAGACCGGAACCGAAACGACTGCGACCATGCTCGAGGCGATCGTCGCGCTGCAGGAACAGACGAAGGAAACCGAAGCGGAACTGCTCGCCGCGTCGGCGCAGGTTGCCAACGAACAAGGCGCCGTGCTTGCGCAAATGACAAAGGTAGCGGCCACCGCACGCGATGACATGACCTCGACCGTCGCCGCGATGACGGGCCAGATGGATCAAAGCTGGCGGCAGTTCCGCGAAGGCGTCGACGACGCCGGCGCGCTGATGGATGCGAAACTCGGCCTCGCTCGCGATGCCGGAAATGCGATGGGCGCGCAGCTCGCGGCGCACGCCGACGCCAGCGACGCGCTCGCCTCGCGCATCACCGCGCATGTCGCCGAAGTCGGCAAGCAGCTCGAAATTCTTGATGTCAGCGTCAGCGCCAGCACGGGGGTCATCGGCCGCTCGATCGACGATACCAAAGCGCAGCTCGGCGCCTTCATGCAGGAAGTGCAGAGCGGCAACGCCTCGGCGCATCAGCTTATCACCCATGCCGAATCGCTGCTCCTCGCGCTCGATGCCGTGACGCGCGAACTCGACGAAACGCTGCCGCACGCACTCGACCGTATCACCTCGCACGGCAAGACGACGCAGACGGCGCTGTCGCAGCTCCGCCCGATCCTCGATGCGTCGGAACTCGTCGCGCAATCGACGGCGTCGCACGTCAACGCCGTCCAGGCGACGCTGAAGGCGAACGAGGAACAGATGGCGGGTCATGCGACCAGCCAGCAGGCGCTTGTCGACCGCATCAACGGCTCGCTCGCCGACGCCGAGACGGCGCTCGCCAAGCTGCGCGAAGGTGCCGACGAATTCGCAGAACAGGGCGGCGCGCGCATGATCGCGACGCTGGGCGAAGTTCGCGCCACCGCCGATTCGGCGGCCGACGAAGCGCGACTGACGCTCGAGAAACTGGTGACGAGCGCGCGCGAGACGATGCAGGCGACCGCGACCGATGCGATCGACGCCGCGTTCAAGAACGAGATCATGGCGCAACTCAGCGCGATCGAGGAAGCCTCGGCGCGCGCCGTCGCCGCCGCCAACGGCGCCGCCGACCGCTTGATGCGCCAGCTGATCACGATCATGGACACCAGCGCGAGCGTCGAACAGCGCGTGAGCGAAGCCGAACAGGCGATCGCCGCGTCAGACCGCGACTCGCTCGCGAAACAGGTCGGCTTGCTGACCGAATCGCTGAAATCGACCGCGATCGACGTCACCAAGATATTGTCGAGCGAAGTCAGCGACATCGCATGGGATGCGTATCTGAAGGGCGACCGCGGCGTGTTCGCGCGGCGTGCGGTCAAGCTGATCGACAATAGCGAGGCCAAGGAAATCCTGCGCATCTATCAGGCCGACGATGGCTTCCACGCCGCAGTGAACCAGTTCATCCACGATTTCGAAGCGATGCTGCGCGTGCTCATCGGCGCGCGCGACGGGTCGGCGATCAGCGTGACCCTGCTCTCGTCGGATATCGGCAAGCTCTATGTCGCGCTCGCGCAGGCGATCGACCGCCTGCGGAACTGAGCGGCGCTGGAATAAACGGATCGGCGTAGCGGCTTTCGTCCGGACGCGGACATTCTGAAGTTGCGCGAATGCGTTGACGACGATTCCGGAATTCTTCCCGTCAGCAGACAGTTGTCGAATTCCTCGCGAATCTGTCAGTTCGGCGCGCGCTTCTTGAAATGTGGAGGGTTGATGTTGTCCTCGGCCGCCAGTTTGCGCCAGCGATCGAAGCGCGCAGACGTCAATTTTCCCTCGGCAATCGCTGCCCGGACGGCACAGCCTGGCTCGACGCCATGCGCACAGTCGGAAAAGCGGCAATGCTGCGCCACAATGATGAAATCGTCGAAAACTTCCGATATTCCGGTGGCCGCATCGGACAGTTGCAGTTCGCGCATACCGGGCGTGTCGAGCAGCCAGCCCCCTCCGTCGAGTCGATGCATTTCGCGCACGGTGGTGGTGTGGCGACCCGTACCGTCGCCTGCGCGGATCGCTTGGGTGGCGATGCTATCCGATCCTCGCAACGTGTTTACGAGCGTCGATTTTCCGACGCCCGAGGATCCAAGAAGCGCAACGGTTTCGCCCTTACCGCACCATGCAGCGAGGCGAGCGACGCTGGCAGGGTCGCGGCCGTTGACCGATTCGACGCGCAATCCCGGTTCGATCGCGCGTGCGGCCGCCGCAAAAGCCTCCGGGTCGTCCGCCAGGTCGGTCTTGGTGAGAACCACGACGGGATTCACCCCGACCTCGCGTGCCAGCACCAAATAGCGCTCCAGCCGGGCGACACTGAAATCCTGGTTGCACGAGGCGACAATGAACAGCGTGTCCACGTTGGCGGCGATCATCTGCTCTTTGCGGGGATCGCCCGGCGCGCGCCGTTTGAACAGGTTCATTCGCTGCAGGACGCGTACGGGCTCAAGCGTGTCGCGGTCGATAAGCAGCCAGTCCCCGACTGTCGGATGATCGTCCGACGGCCCCGCGCCTGGAATATAGGGCGAGATGAGGCGCTGAAATCCGGCGCCCGCAACGTCGATCTTGCCGCGGTGGACGGCCATCACCCGGACGGGATGGCATTGCCGGGCTTCCTCGCTAGCGACCTGTTCGCGGAAATGGGCCTTCCAGCCTAGAATTTCTAAAATCTTATCGGGCGATTTCATACAGCCGCACACGCGTCTTTCGTTAAACCCAATACGCGGGTTCTGGGCATCGGTTACGGTCCAAAAGCGCGCACTGAAATGTGGGCACCTGCATCGGCAGGGCAACCTCTGGGCGCGGTATACGGCCGCATTCCTCTGGTGGCCAGCTTGTCGCGAATATTAGCGGGGCACCCATTGTCCGACTTTCGTCCCAAAGCAGGCATGTCGGATCGGCAATCGGGCTGCCGCTATTTAGGTCCGCCCGCTGAGCACGTCGGGGTCGGCCCAGCCGTTCACATAGGCGACGTAATAAAGGACGAAGGCGACCGTCGCGGCGATCGTCATCTGGAGCAGGATGCGTCCGGGGCGGAAGGCCGCTGGCGCGCCCGGTTCCTGCCCGCGCACCAGCGGCGTCGCGTCATCGCTTGCGCGGCGGCCGTGGAAGGGCAGCACGAAGAAGGCGCTGAACGCCCAGAACAGCAGGTAGATGGCGAGCGCCGAGGTCCATTTCATCGTCGTGGGTCCGTTCAGATGGTGACGAGCATCACGTCGACGACGGGCTTTTTGCCCGTCCAGTCGGTCGCGACGCGGCGCACGCCGAGGCGGATCGCCTCGCGGAGCTTTTCCTCGTCGCGCGCCGGGCCGGTGGCGGCCTGTTCGGCGGCTTCGCGCATCTCGTCGATAAAGGCTTCGCGCTCGTCCTCGACGGGCACGCCGCGATAGCTGATCGCGCTTTCGACGAAACGCTTTGCGGAGAAGATCGCCGCGACGGTGATATGGCCGTGGAGCGATAGTTTGCGCCGTTCGTTGATCGTCTCGCCGTCGGCGGGCAGGATCACGTCGCCGTCGAGGATCAGACGTCCTGCATGAACGCGTTCGACGATCTTCGCCGGACCGGGCGCCAGTCGTACCAGATCGCCATTTTCCTGCACCAACGCATCGGGAACGCCGCGTTCGAGCGCGAAGCGTGCCTGTTCGTGCATATGACGGATTTCGCCATGCACCGGCAGGACGAGCTTGGGCCGCAGCCAGCCGTAGAGCGCGGCGAGTTCGGGCTGCCCCGGGTGGCCGCTGACATGGATATGCGCCTGTTTTTCGGTGACGGTGAGGATGTCCTTGGCGGCGAGCTGGTTCATGATACGACCGATCGCGACCTCGTTGCCGGGGATCTGCTTCGACGAGAAGACCACGGTATCGCCCGCCTCGAGCTTGATCTGGTGAATGTCGGCCGCCATGCGCGCAAGCGCCGCGCGCGGTTCGCCCTGGCCTCCGGTGGCGATCACCATCACCTTGTCGCGCGGGAGGCGCATCGCTTCGTCGAAATCGACCGTCGGCGGGAAGTCCTTGAGGTAACCGACCGAGCGCGCGACGCCGAGAATGCGGTCGAGCGAGCGGCCCGCGACGCACAAGGTGCGTCCCGTCGCCTTCGCGACCGCGCCCAGCGTCGCCAGACGCGCAGCGTTCGATGCGAAGGTGGTGACGACCACGCGGCCCTTTGCCGCGCCGACCGCCTGCTCCAGCCCAGCCCGCAGGCCGCCTTCGCTGCCCGATGCCTCGGGGTTGAAGGCATTGGTCGAATCGCAGACGAGAACGTCGATGCCCTCGTCGCCGACCGCGGTCAGTGCGGCGGCGGTGGCAGGAACCCCGAGGATCGGTTCCTCGTCGAGTTTCCAGTCGCCGGTATGGAAGACGCGGCCATAAGGCGTGTCGATCACCACCGCGCTCATTTCGAGGATCGAGTGCGCGAGCGGGATCAGCCGGATGCCGAACGGCCCGAGCTGAAAATTATCGTCGATGTCGACGGTCTTGAGCGTGACCGCTTTCTCCAGCCCCTCTTCGGCGAGCTTGTGCGCGATCAGCCCCGCAGTGAAGCGGTTGGCATAGAGCGGCACGCCAAGGTCAGCGGCGAGATAGGGCAGCGCCCCGATATGATCCTCGTGCCCGTGCGTCAGCACGATGCCGAGCAGATCCTTCTTGCGGTCCTCGATGAATTCGAGGTCGGGCATCACGATGTCGATGCCCGGATAATCGTGGCTGCCGAAGGTCACGCCGAGGTCGAGCATGATCCATTTGCCGTCGCAGCCATAGAGATTGGCGTTCATGCCGATCTCGCCCGATCCGCCCAATGCGAGAAAAAGCAGCTCCTTGCCCGGAGTCGTCATATTGTTGGCTTCCATTGATGATAGAGGTGCATCAGCCCGTTCAGCGTCAGGTCGGGCTCGATACGATCGAACAGGTGCGCCTGTTCCTGAAAAAGTGTCGCCAGGCCGCCCGTCGCGATGACGGTGAGCGGTTTGCCGATTTCGGTCTTCATGCGCGCGATCAGCCCTTCCATCATCGAGACATAGCCCCAATAGACGCCGATCAGCATCTGGCTTTCGGTAGTGCGCCCGATAACGCTGCTCGTTGCCGGTGCTTCGATCGCGATGCGCGGCAGTTTCGCCGCCGCCGCGACGAGCGCCTCGAGCGAGAGATTGACGCCCGGCGCGATGATCCCGCCCAGATAGGCGCCGTCGGGGCCGATATGGTCGAGCGTCGTCGCGGTGCCGAAGCTGATGACGAGCTTGTCCTTGCCGGGCTCGACCGCCTGCGCCGAGATCGCGTTGACCGCGCGGTCGGCGCCGACCGACTGCGGCTCGTCGACCTTGAGCGCGATCCCCCAGGTCACGGGCTCGCGGCCCGCGACCAACGCATCGACACCGAAATATTTATGCGCGAGCAGCTGGAGATTGTGGAGCGCGCGCGGCACGACGGTCGAGATGATGACCGCTTCGACGTCGGCGCGGTCGTGCCCCTCGATCCGCATCAGCTGATCGAGCCACACCATATATTCGTCAGCCGTGCGCCGGTCGTCGGTCGCGATGCGCCAGCGCGCGAGCAGCTCGGTGCCGCGGAACAGTGCGAATTTGGCGTTGGTGTTGCCGACATCGATCGCGAGCAGCATCTCAATTCCCCTCCACGGGCCGGCGTAGTTCGACGTCGCCCGCATGGACCAGCATGGTCTCGCCGCCCTCGCGGCGCAAGCGCAGCGCGCCATCGTCGGCAAGGCCGTCGAAGAAACCGTCGATCCCCTGTTCGGAGACGCGGAGCGGCGTGTCGACCGGATGCGCCTGCGGTAGCCAGGCGCGAACGATGCTTGCCACACCTTCCTGTCGCCACGTCCAGAGCGCGTCGATCATTGCGATACCGAGCGCATTGGCGAAATGATCGCGGTCGAGTTCGACGCCCTTGGCCGCCAGCGTCGCGGTCGGACGGTCGGGCAGTTCGGGCGCGGCGGTCAGATTGACGCCGATACCGATCACCACCGAATTGCCCGTGCGTTCCATCAATATGCCCGCGCATTTGGCGCCATCGATCAGCAGGTCGTTCGGCCATTTGAGCTGCGCGTCGACGCCGGGCGCCAGCGCGGTAACGGTCTTGGCGAGCGCCACTCCGGCGACGAGCGCGAGCGTCGCCGCCGACGGATCGCCTATCGTCAGGTGGACGATGGTCGAGCCCATGAAATTGCCCTGCCCGTCGTTCCAGCCACGCCCGAGGCGCCCGCGCCCGGCGGTCTGGCGATCGGCAACGAGCCAATGGCCTTCACCGACATGCTCGCCGCCTGCCAGCCGCGCCAGCAGGTCGGCGTTGGTTGAGCCAGTCTGCTGGATCCGCTCTATCGGCGGTATCAGAACAGCACCGCGGCGGCGCTGGCCGAAAGGACCGCCAGCACGGGAATGAAGAGATAGCCGATGACCGAGAGCCACAGGGCGCTCGCGGTGATCACCGCATCCTCGACGATCGCGCCGCCGCCCGCGGGGAATTCGGTGTCCGACTTGTCGTCGAAGTACATCGTCTTGATGATCGCGATATAATAGAAAGCACCGATCACCGAGGCGACGATACCCGCAACCGCCAGCGGCACGAGGTTCGCGTTCACCGCGGCCTCGAACACCAGATACTTCGGCCAGAAACCGAAGAGCGGCGGGATGCCGGCGAGGCTGAACAGGAACACCGCCATCGCCGCGGCAAGACCCGGACGGCGCTGTGACAGGCCGGCGAGCGCCGGGATGCTCTCGACATGATTGCCGTCGGCATCGCGCAGCTGGAGCACGACGAGGAAGGCGCCGAGCGTGGTTAGCATATAGACGAGCAGATAGGTCAGCACACCCTCGACCCCCTGCTGCGTTCCGGCAGCAAGACCGACGAGCATGAAGCCGACATTGTTGATCGACGAATAGGCAAGCAGGCGCTTGATATTCTTCTGCCCGATCGCACCGACCGCGCCGAGGATGATCGAGGCGAGCGACAGGAAGATGATGATCTGCTGCCACGCGCCGACCGCGGGGCCCATCGCATCGATCACGACACGCGTCATCAACGCCATCGCCGCCACTTTCGGCGCGGTGGCGAAGAAGGTCGTCACCGGGGTCGGTGCGCCTTCATAGACGTCGGGGGTCCACATGTGGAACGGCACGGCGCTGATCTTGAAGCCAAGACCCGCAAGCACAAACACGATGCCGAAGATCAGCCCGATGTTGAGCTCGCCGCCCAGCACCTTCGCGATCCCGGCGAAATCGGTCGTCCCAGTGAAGCCATAGAGCAGCGAAATGCCATAGAGCAGCATGCCCGACGCGAGCGCGCCGAGGACGAAATATTTGAGACCGGCTTCGGTCGACCGCTCGTCGGTGCGCATGAAGCTGGCGAGCACATAGGCCGCGAGGCTGTTGAGTTCGAGCCCGACATACAGCGTCATCAGGTCGCGCGACGAGGCCATGATGCCCATGCCGAGCGCCGCGAACAGGATGAGCGTCGGATATTCGGCGCGCATGCCGCCGTTGAAGAAACGCGGCGCGATGACGATGCACACGAAGCTCGCGGCGTAGATCAGAAGCTTGGCGAAGCCGCCGAAGCTGTCGACCGACAGCGTGCCCGAGAAGACCGTCGCATCGACGCCGAACAGCGCAACGACCGCGGCCGCGGCCGCAGCGAGCGTCAGCAGCGAGCTCAGCTGGTAGAGGCCGACGTTGCGGTCACCGAAGAAGGTGCCGAGCATCAGCGTGATGAGCCCGCCGATCGTCAGGATCAGTTCGGGCCAGATGAGCATCAGGTCGGCGGTCATTGGACGCCTCCTGCGTGGCTCGATCCGTGGGCGGTGTCACCATGCGCCTTGGCGGGCTTCGGCTTGCCGGCGGCGAGATGCGCGTCGCCCGCGGGCTTCGCCGGAGCAAGGCGCGCGACGACGGTCGTCACGTCGCCGCGCATCGGCGCGAGGAAGCTTTCGGGATAGACGCCCATCCACAGCGCCACGGCCGCCAGCGGCGCCATGATCGTCCATTCGCGTGCGGTCAGGTCGGGCATCGCCTTCACATCGTCCTTGGTCAGTTCGCCGAACACGACGCGGCGGTAGAGATAGAGCATGTACGCGGCACCGAGGATGATCCCGGTGGTGCAGACGAAGGCGACCCAGCTCGACGCTTCATAAATGCCGGCGAGGCTCAGGAATTCGCCGACGAAGCCGCTGGTGCCCGGCAGGCCGATCGACGCCATGGTGAACAGCATGAAGAACAGCGCATAGGCCGGCATGTTCACCGCGAGGCCGCCGTAACGGTCGATCTCGCGCGTGTGCAGCCGGTCATAGATCACGCCGACGCAGAAGAAGAGCGCCGCCGAGACGACACCATGGCTGAGCATGATGATCAGCGCGCCTTCGATGCCCTGCTGGTTGAAGGCGAAGAGGCCCGCGGTGACGATCGCCATATGCGCCACCGACGAGTAAGCGATCAGCTTCTTCATGTCGCTCTGCGCCAGCGCGACGAGGCTGGTGTAGACCACCGCGATCATCGACAGCGCAAAGACGATCCACATCAGCTGCCCCGACGCGTCGGGGAACATCGGCATCATGAAGCGGATGAAGCCATAGGCGCCGAGCTTCAGCAGCACGCCCGCCAGGATCATCGAGCCCGCGGTCGGCGCCTGGACGTGCGCGTCGGGAAGCCAGGTGTGGACGGGCCACATCGGCATCTTGACCGCGAGGCTGGCGAAGAAGGCCAGCCACAGCCACGTCTGCATCTGAACCGGGAAGTCATAATTCAAGAGCGTCGGGATGTCGGTCGTGCCCGCTTCGTGGATCATCGCGATGATCGCGATCAGCATCAGCACCGATCCGAGCAGCGTGTAGAGGAAGAATTTGAACGCCGCATAGATGCGGTTCGCGCCGCCCCAGATGCCGATGATGAAATACATCGGGATCAGGCCGGCTTCGAAGAAAATGTAAAAGAGCAGCAGATCCTGCGCGCAGAACACGCCGATCATGATCGTTTCCATGATCAGGAACATCGCCATGTAGAGGCCGACGCGCTGCTTGATCGCGTCCCAGCTGGCGAGGATGCAGAGCGGCATCAGGAAGACGCTGAGCATGATGAGCATCAGCGCCATGCCGTCGATACCGAGCGCATATTGGAAACGGCCGAACAGGTCGGCGCGCTCGGTAAACTGCCACTGCGCGCCGCCGATATCGAACTGCGCCCACATCACGCAACCGAGAACGAAGGTCGCCAGCGTCGCGCCCAGCGCGACGAAGCGCGACATCTTGTCGCCGACGAACAGGCAAAGGATGGCGGCGACCGCGGGGACCGCCAGCATCAGCGAAAGGATCGGAAAGCCGCTCACAGGAAATTCACCATGGCCCAGCTGGCGAGGCCGACAAGACCGAGCAGCATCACAAACGCATATCCATAAACATAACCCGATTGCAGCCGGACCGCGAGACGGGTCCCCCCAGCGACGAGCGCTGCGGCGCCATCGGGACCGAAGCGGTCGATGGTGCCTTCATCCCCGCGCTTCCAGAAGAAGCGTCCGATCGCGAAGGCGGGCTTCACGAAGAGGATGTTGTAGAGCTCGTCGAAATACCATTTGTTGTACAGGAACTGGTGGAGCAGCTTGAACTGCGCCACGAAGCGCGCCGGCAGGCTGGTGTTGCGGATATAGCTGTTCCACGCGAGGAACAGGCCGATCGCCATCACCGTGAACGGCGTCCACTTCACCCAGGTCGGCACTTCATGCGCATGGTGCATCAGCTCGGCGTCGAACGCGAGGCTGCCCTTCCAGAACGCCAAGCCCTCTTCGGGGTAGATGAACTGGTGGTGGAACGCCATGCCCGCGAACACCGCGCCGATCGACAGCACGACCAGCGGGATGAGCATCGAAAGCGGGCTTTCGTGCGGGTGATAGCCTGCGGTGCCGTCGCCGTGCGCTTCATGATGGTGCGCGTGCCCATGATCGTCGGCCGAATGTTCTTCGGAGGGATCCTCATGCTCGCCATGAACCGCGTGCTGGATATGCTCGCTCTGTTCCCAGCGCGCCTTGCCATAGAAGGTCAGGAAGACGAGGCGCCACGAATAGAAGCTGGTGAGGAACGCGACGAAGACGCCGACCCAGAAGGCGATGACACCGCCGCCGCCGCTCGCATAAGCGGCCTCGAGGATGCCGTCCTTCGAATAGAAGCCGGCAAAACCCGCAACCCCGGCGATACCGACGCCGGTGATCGCCAGCGTGCCGAGCATCATCGCCCAATAGGTGATCGGGATCTGTTTCCGCAGTGCGCCATAGTAACGCATGTCCTGTTCATGGTGCATCGCATGGATGACCGAACCGGCACCGAGGAACAGCAAAGCCTTGAAGAAGGCGTGCGTGAACAGGTGGAACATCGCCGCGCCATAGGCACCCGCGCCCGCGGCAAAGAACATGTAGCCGAGCTGCGAACAGGTCGAATAGGCGATGACGCGCTTGATGTCCCACTGCGTCGTCGCGACGGTCGCGGCGAAGAAGCAGGTCGCGGCGCCGACGAACATCACGACGCCCTGCGCGACGTCCGAGGTTTCGAACATCGGCGACAGGCGGCAGACCATGAAAACGCCCGCGGTGACCATCGTCGCGGCGTGGATCAGCGCCGACACCGGGGTCGGACCCTCCATCGCGTCGGGAAGCCAGGTGTGGAGGCCGAGCTGCGCCGACTTGCCCATCGCGCCGATGAACAGCAGCAGGCAGAGGATCGTCATCGTGTCGAGACGCATCCCCAGGAAGCTGATCGTCGAACCCGCCATGCCCGGCGCTGCGGCGAGGATCTCGGGGATCGAGACGGTGCCGAACACAAGGAAGGTGCCGAAGATGCCGAGCATGAAGCCAAGGTCGCCGACGCGATTGACGACGAACGCCTTGATCGCCGCGGCATTGGCGCTCGGCTTCTTGTACCAGAAACCGATGAGCAGATAGGATGCGAGACCGACCCCTTCCCAGCCGAAGAACATCTGGACCAGATTGTTCGCGGTCACGAGCATCAGCATCGCGAAGGTGAACAACGAGAGATAGGCAAAGAACCGCGGCTGGTCCGGGTCTTCCTCCATATAGCCCCAGCTATAGAGGTGGACGAGCGCCGACACCGTCGTGATCACGACGAGCATCACCGCGGTCAGCGTGTCGACGCGAAGTTCCCAATTGAACTGAAGCGCGCCGGACGAAACCCAGTGCAGCACCGGCGTCACGCCCGCTTCGCCGCTGCCCGTCACGAACGACAGGAAGATCGGCCAGCTCAAGGCGCAGCTGATGAACAACGCGCCCGTGGTCAGGATTTTCGACGGCACATTGCCGATCACGCGCTGGCCGAGACCTGCGATAAGTGCCGCGAGCAGCGGCAGGAAAACGATCGCCTGGATCACCGGTTTACCCCTTCATCCGGTTGGCATCGTCGACGGCAATGGTGCCGCGGCCGCGGAAGTAAATAACGAGAATGGCAAGACCGATCGCGGCTTCACCCGCAGCGACGGTCAGCACGAACATCGAGAAGACCTGCCCGACGAGATCGCCGAGCGCCGCGCTGAATGCGACAAGGTTGATGTTCACAGCGAGCAGGATGAGCTCGATCGCCATCAGGATGACGATGATATTCTTGCGGTTGATGAAGATGCCGAGCACGCCGAGCGTGAAGAGCACCGCCGAAACGGCGAGATAATGGCCGACCGAAATCACAGTTCCATCCCCTGCCCGACGCCCGGATCGACCAGCCGCGTCGCATCCTGCGGACGGCGCTGGTTCTGCTTCGAGATATTCTGGGTGCGCACGCCGCCGCGCTTGCGATGCGTCAGCACGATCGCGCCGATCATCGCGACGAGGAGGACGATGCCCGCCGCCTCGAACAGGAAGATGTAGCGCGTGTAGAGCAGTTCACCGATCTGCTGGATATTGCTCTTGTCGCTGACGACCGGCGCAGCGCGCGCCGCGAGGTCGACCCCGCCCGCACTCCATGCGCCGACCGCGAAGATCAACTCAGCAGCAAGGATGATCGCGACAAGCGCGCCCAGTGGCAGATAGCGCACGAATCCGGCGCGCAGCTCGGCGAAATCGATGTCGAGCATCATCACGACGAAGAGGAACAGCACTGCGACCGCGCCGACATAGACGATGACAAGCAGCATCGCGATGAATTCGGCGCCCGCGAGCAGCATCAGACCCGCCGCGTTGAAGAAGGCGAGGATCAGCCACATGACGCTGTGGACCGGATTGCGTGCGAAAATGACCATCGCGGCCGACGCAATGACGATCGTCGCGAACAGGTAAAAGGCGAAGAGTTGGATCATGTGCGCGCGCCCTTATCGATAGGGCGCGTCGGCGGCAAGATTCGCCGCGATCGCGCGTTCCCATTTGTCGCCGTTGGCGAGCAGCTTGGCCTTGTCATAGAGCAGTTCTTCGCGCGTTTCGGTCGCGAATTCGAAGTTCGGCCCCTCGACCACCGCATCGACCGGGCAGGCTTCCTGACAGAAGCCGCAATAGATGCACTTGGTCATGTCGATGTCGTAGCGCGTCGTGCGGCGCGAACCGTCTTCGCGTGGCTCGGCCTCGATCGTGATCGCCTGCGCCGGGCACACCGCTTCGCACAGCTTGCACGCGATGCAGCGTTCCTCACCGTTCGGATAACGGCGCAACGCATGCTCGCCGCGAAAACGGGGCGACAGCGGGTTCTTCTCGAACGGATAGTTGATCGTCGCCTTCGGCTTGAAGAAATATTTCAGCGTGAGGGCGTGCGCCTTCACAAACTCCCACAGCGTGAAGCTTTTGATGAGGTGGGCAATGGTACTCATGAATACCTCGTCAGCATCAGATAGCCGGAAATCAGGAAGATCCAGAGAAGCGAGATCGGCAGGAAGATTTTCCAACCCAGCCGCATCAGCTGGTCATAGCGGTAGCGCGGGACGGTCGCCTTGACCCAGCTGAAGACGAAGAAGAAGAACAGGATCTTCGCGAACAGCCAGATGATGCCGGGGACGGCATAAAGCGGCGCCCAGTCGATCGGGGGCAGCCAGCCGCCCCAGAAGAGCACCGCGTTCAGCGTGCACATCAACAGGACGTTGGCGTACTCGCCGAGCCAGAAGAGCGCGAAGCTCATCGACGAATATTCGGTCTGGTAACCGGCGACGAGTTCGCTTTCGGCTTCGGTCAGGTCGAACGGCGCGCGCGCGGTTTCGGCGAGCGACGAGATGAGGAACATCACCGCGAGCGGGAAGAGCAGCAGGTTGAAGCCGAAGGCATTGACGATGCCAAGCCCATGGCCCTGCTGCGCTTTCACGATCTCGTTCATGTTGAAGCTGTCGGCGAAAAGCACGACGCCGATCAGGATGAACCCGATCGACACTTCATAGGAGATCATCTGCGCCGAGGCGCGCATCGCCGAAAAGAAGGGATATTTCGAGTTCGACGCCCAGCCCGACAGGATCACGCCGTAGACGCCAAGCGACGAGATCGCGAGGATGTAGAGCAATCCGACGTTGATGTCGGCGAGCACCGCGCCCGAATTGAACGGGATGACCGCCCAGGCGAGCAGCGCCACCGTGAAGGTGATGATCGGCGCGATCAGGAACAGGCCCCTATTGGCGCCGCTCGGGACGATCGTTTCCTGCAGGAACACTTTCAGGCCATCGGCGAAGCTTTGCAGCAGGCCGAAGGGACCGACGACGTTCGGACCGCGGCGCAGCGCGATCGCCGCCCAGATCTTGCGGTCGGCGTAAATGATCATCGCAACCGCGAGCATCAGCGGGAGGGCGATGAGCAGGATGCCCGCGATCGTCGCGACGCCCCACGCCCAATTCGGGTCCATGCCCCAGGAGATGAAGGTCTCGGTCATTTCCGGGTCCCGTCCTGGTTGCGCCAGCCGTTATGCGGGCCGGGCTTTTCCGACTTGCGCGGATTGAACCCGCGCCAGACCGAATAGCCCATCCCGACCAGCAACACGCTGGCAATCGCATGCACCGGGGTCATTCCGCGGCCTCCGCAAAGTCTGCGCCATGGATCAGCTCTTCCGAGCAGCGCTGCATCGTCGGCGACGCGCGGCAGATGGCGTTGGTGAGGTAGAAATCCTTGATCGGCGACGGGATCGCCCGCGCCTCGGGCTTCGCGGGCAGCTTGGGAACCGCCCAGCCATAGTCGGCGAGACCCTCGACACCGAGCGCCGGCACCGCGGCGATCATCGCCGCGCGGCACTGGGCAAAGCTGTCGAAACCGAGCGAGACGCCGAGCGCATCGGCCAAAGCACGAAAAATGCTCCAGTCCTCGCGCGCGTCGCCCGGTGCGAACACCGCCTTCTCGCTGCGCTGGACGCGACCCTCGGTGTTGACCGTGGTGAAGTCCTTTTCGGTCCACGCGGCGGCGGGCAGGATGACATCGGCGGCATGCGCGCCCTTGTCGCCATGATGGCCGACATAGACCTTGAACGTATCGGGAAGCGCCGCGAAATCGACCTCGTCGGCGCCGAGGAAGAAGGCGAGCTTCGGCTTTGCCGCGACCACATCCTTGATCCCGCCGGGCAGGCCGTAGCCGAGCATCAGCGAACCCATGCGCGCGGCCGAGAAATGCACGACGTTATAGCCGTTCCAGCCATCCTTGATCGCGTTCACCGACTTGGCGAGCGCGAGGCCCGCACCGTGAACCCCGGGAACCGACAAAGCGCCGCCGCCGAAAATCAGCATCGGCCGCTCGGCGCCCTTCAGCGCGTCGAGCACCGCCGCGGGCAGCTTCGCAACGAGCGACGCATCATCGCCCAGCCACTGTGCCTTGTAGGTCAGGTCGGTTTCGGGACCGATCGCGAAAACCTTCGCGCCCTTCTTCCACACCGCCTTGCGGATGCGCGTGTTGATCAGCGGCGCTTCCCAGCGAAGGTTCGTGCCGACGAGCAGGATCACGTCGGCATTCTCGGCCTCGGCGATGCCGGTGTTAAAATTGACCGCCGACAGGCTGGTGACGTCATAGTCGAGCCCTGTCTGGCGCCCTTCGAGCAGGGTGCCCCCGAGCGCGTTCACCAGCGATTTCGCCGCGAACATCGTCTCGCAATCGGCAAGGTCGCCTGCAATCGCGGCGACCGACGAGCCGGCATTGACCGCCGCGATGGCCGCAAAGGCTTCGGCCCAGCTGGCGGGCTGAAGCGCGCCGTTCACGCGAACATAGGGCTGATCGAGGCGGCGGCGCGTCAGGCCGTCGACATGGTGGCGCGTCTTGTCGCTCGCCCATTCCTCGTTCACATCATCGTTGACGCGCGGCAGCACGCGCAGGACCTGACGGCCGCGCGCGTCGATGCGCACGTTGGTGCCGACGGCGTCCATCATGTCGATGCCGAGCGTCTTCGAAAGCTCCCACGGGCGCGCTTCGAAGGCGTAAGGCTTGCTGGTCAGCGCGCCGACGGGGCACAGGTCGACGACATTGCCGCTGAGCTCGCTCGCAACCGCGCGCTCGAGGTAACTCGTGATCTGCATATTCTCGCCGCGATAGATCGCGCCGATATCTTCGACGCCCGCGACCTCCTCCGCGAAGCGGACGCAGCGCGTGCACTGGATGCAGCGGGTCATCACCGTCTTGACGATGGGGCCCATATATTTCTCGGTGACCGCGCGCTTGTTCTCGTCATAGCGCGTCGCGCCGCGACCATAGGCGACCGACTGGTCCTGCAGATCGCACTCGCCGCCCTGGTCGCAGATCGGGCAGTCGAGCGGGTGGTTGATGAGCAGGAACTCCATCACCCCTTCGCGTGCCTTCTTCACCATCGGGCTGTCGGTCTTGATCACCTGCCCCTCGGCGGTCGGCAGCGCGCACGACGCCTGCGGCTTCGGCGGACCCGGCGACACTTCGACGAGGCACATGCGGCAATTGCCAGCGATCGACAGGCGTTCGTGGTAGCAAAAGCGCGGGATTTCCTTCCCCGCCAGCTCACACGCCTGCAAGACGGTCGCGCCCTGTGGGACGTCAAGTTCTACGCCATCTACGGTTACTTTAGGCACCAGCATGCCCCTTTGATTTATGTGCCGAAGTTTTGATAAGGGTCTTCATCGCTGCCAGATGGCGCTGCGTCGAAACGATCAATCCGACGCCCGCAACCAACGTCGCAAGTTTCAATATTGCGGGGATGGTCAGTGGAAAGACCCGGAACGAAGCGGCTCGAATGGCCATCTCAATCGAAGGCTGCTCGAACACCGAAATCTGCAAGCCGAGATGTTCAACACCCCCCGCCTGCATTTCCAGAAGCTGCCAATAATGGAACTGATAAAGCACGAGTGCCGACGCCGCCAAAATGACAGCAGCGATAATCGCGAGCATTCCGAAAACGGTGGCCTTGCTCATGATCCGGTCCACTCCGGCGCGTTTGCACTCGCTTCGAATTCCTGCCGCGCCAGCTGATCGGCCAAGAGGCTGCGTGCATCCTCAACCATCTGGGCAAGAAAACCGCCCAACAAGCAGAAAGCCGGATTCACCAGCATGAAAAATACATCGGGAAATCGGTACTGCCCATAATAGAACTGCCCATCGCTATTCTCGGCCGAGCCGTTGAACTGGAACATGCCATAGGCGATAAACAGCAGATGCGCCGCCGCGAGCGCATAGAATAGCGTTGCGAGTTTGCTCGTCGGCATCGTCATTCCGCTGCCTCCAGCGCGCCGCCATTCTCGCGGATGCGGCGTTCGATTTCGGGGCGGAAATGCTTGATCAGGCCCTGGATCGGCCAGGCCGCGGCGTCGCCGAGCGCGCAGATGGTGTGGCCTTCGACCTGCTTGGTCACGTCGAACAACGTGTCGATCTCGCTGATGTCGGCGTCGCCGGTGCGCAGGCGCTCCATCACGCGCCACATCCAGCCGGTGCCTTCGCGGCACGGCGTGCACTGGCCGCAGCTTTCATGCTTGTAGAAATAGCTGATCCGGCTGATCGCCTGGACGACGTCGGTCGACTTGTCCATCACGATCGCAGCCGCGGTGCCGAGGCCCGATCCGACGGCTTTCAGCCCGTCGAAGTCCATCGGCGCGTCCATGATTTCGGCCGCGGGGACGAGCGGGACCGACGAGCCGCCCGGGATCACCGCGAGCAGATTGTCCCAGCCGCCGCGAATGCCGCCGCAATGCTTGTCGATCAATTCGCGGAAGGTGATGCCCATCTCTTCCTCGACGACGCACGGGCGCTCGACATGGCCCGAGATCTGGAAGAGCTTGGTGCCCTTGTTATTCTCGCGCCCGAAGCTTGCGAACCACGGCGCGCCGCGGCGCAGGATCGTCGGGACGACCGCGATGCTCTCGACATTGTTTACCGTCGTCGGGCAGCCATAGAGGCCTGCACCCGCCGGGAACGGCGGCTTCAGGCGCGGCTGGCCCTTCTTGCCTTCGAGGCTTTCGATCATCGCGGTTTCTTCGCCGCAGATGTACGCGCCGGCGCCGCGGTGGACGAAGACGTCGAAATCATAGCCCGACTTCGCGGCGTTCTTGCCGAGCAGGCCGGCGTCATACGCCTCCTGCACCGCGGCGAAAAGCGTCTCGGCCTCGCGGATGAATTCGCCGCGGATGTAGATATAGGCCGCGCGGGCGCGCATCGCGAAGCCCGCGATCAGCGCGCCTTCGATCAGCTTGTGCGGATCGTGGCGGATGATTTCGCGGTCCTTGCACGATCCCGGCTCGGATTCGTCGGCGTTGATGACGAGGAAGCTCGGGCGGTCGGCGCGCGGCTCCTTCGGCATGAACGACCATTTAAGCCCGGTCGGGAAGCCCGCGCCGCCGCGGCCGCGCAGGCCCGACGCCTTGATCTCCTCGATGATCGCGTCCTGGCCGCGCTTCATCAGATCCTTGGTATTGTCCCAATCGCCGCGCGCCTGCGCGGATTTGAGGTTCCACGGCTGGAACCCGTAAAGATTGGTGAAAATGCGATCCTTATCGGCGAGCATGGCTTACCATTCCTTCCGATAGTCATGATTGGCCTTGACCATTTCCTTCAGCGTCGTCGGGCCGCCGTCGGGCTCGCTCGTGTGGCGGTTCGCAAGCTGTGTCCCCGCCTTCGGCTGTTCGCCCGCAGCGAGCGCATCGAGGATGCGGACGGTGCTGTCGTAATCGAGGTCTTCGTAATTATCATCGTTGATCTGGACCATCGGCGCGTTGGTGCAGGTGCCCATGCACTCGACCTCGGTCAGCGTGAACAGGCCGTCGGGGGTGGTCTTGCCCTTCACCATGCCGCGGTTCTTGCACGCGGCCATTACATCGTCCGACCCGCGCAGCAGGCACGGCGTCGTGCCGCAGACCTGCACATGATAGCGGCCCACGGGGACGAGATTGTACATCGTGTAGAAGGTCGCGACCTCGTAGGCGCGGATGAACGGCATATCGAGATGTGCCGCGACATATTCGATCACCGGCACGGGCAGCCACCCCTGCGTCTGCGTCTCGGCGCCGACCTGGCGCTGCGCGAGATCAAGCAGCGGCATCACCGCCGAACGCTGGCGCCCCGCGGGATAGCGTGCGATAACCGCCTTCGCCGTTTCGGCATTTTCGGCCGTCCACGCAAAAGCGCCCCAGCGCGCGCGGGTTTCAGCTTCGTCGGGAATTTGGGGTGCGTCAGCCATGGGCGCGCTTCCGATTCTTGAACCAGTAGAAAACAATCACGGCGGCGTTCAGCACCATCGTGAAACGAAACCAATGAGAAAATCCGAACTCGGGTGTTCCCCATACCAGCAAGCCAGCAAGAGCCGCGCACGCGATCAGGGATATACCCAATGCCCGCCCGCTCACCGGTCGCACTCCCCGAACACGACGTCGATCGCGCCGATAATTGCGGTGGTATCGGCGAGCATATGGCCTTTCGACATCATGTCCATCGCCTGAAGATGCGAAAACGCCGTCGGGCGGATCTTGCAGCGATACGGCTTGTTGCTGCCGTCGCTGACCAGATAGACGCCGAACTCGCCCTTCGGGCTTTCGGTCGCCACATAGACCTCGCCCGCGGGGACGTGGAAACCCTCGGTATAGAGCTTGAAGTGGTGGATCAGCGATTCCATCGACTGCTTCATCTCGCCGCGCTTCGGCGGGACGACCTTGCGGTCGAGGCTGGCGATCGGGCCGGTGGGCATGTCGCGCAGGCACTGCAGGATGATGCGCGCCGACTGATAGACTTCCTGCACACGGACCATGAAGCGGTCGTAGCAGTCGCCGCGGGTGCCGACGGGAATGTCGAATTCCATCGACGCATAGGCGTCATAGGGCTGCGACTTGCGCAGATCCCACGCGATGCCGCTGCCGCGGATCATCGGGCCCGAGAAGCCCCACGCCAGCGCGTCTTCCTTCGACACCGTCGCGATGTCGACGTTCCGCTGCTTGAAGATGCGGTTGTCGATGACGAGGCTCATCGCGTCGCCGAACAGTTTCGGCAGGCGTTTTTCGCACCATTCGCCGATGTCGTAGAGCAGTCGTTCAGGGACATCCTGATGGACGCCGCCCGGACGAAAATAGGCGCTGTGCATGCGTGCGCCGCTCGCGCGCTCGAAGAAGTTGAGGCAATCCTCGCGCAGCTCGAACACCCAGAGATTCGGGGTCATCGCGCCGACGTCCATGACGTGCGACCCGATGTTGAGCATGTGATTGCAGATGCGCGTCAGCTCGGCGAACAGCGTACGCAGATATTGCGCGCGCGCCGGAACTTCGAGATCGAGCAGCTTCTCGATCGCGAGGACATAGCTGTGCTCCATCCCGAGCGGCGAGCAATAGTCGAGCCGGTCGAAATAGGGCAAAGCCTGCAGATAGGTCTTATACTCGATCAGCTTTTCGGTGCCGCGGTGGAGCAGCCCGACGTGCGGATCGACGCGCTCGATGATCTCACCGTCGAGCTCGAGCACGAGGCGCAAAACGCCGTGCGCCGCGGGGTGCTGCGGACCGAAGTTGATCGTGTAGTTGGTGACGGCCTGATCGCCCACCGTATTGGCGGTGTCGACCGGATAGCCTTCGAACAGGTCGCCACCATAATGATGGACGTTCGGAGAGTCGGTCATGCGTCGCCTCCAGTTTTAGGCTTGCGCGGTGCGCGCGGCTTCGGCGGGGCCTTTTCGGCCTTCGCGGTCGCCGGCGTTTTCGCGGCCTTGGTCGAAGGCTTCGCGCTCGCGCCATCGCGGCTCGTCTTTGCGGCCTTGATGTTGGCCTTCGCCCCTGCCCCGGTCTGCTCGGGCTTTTCGGTGGTCTTCGGAGTCGGCGGCGGCGGCGCCTTCGCCTGGTCGTCGGCCTTCTTGACCTCGGCCGCGGTCAGCGGCGTCGGCGCGCCCTTGCCCGGCGCTTCGCCGGTGCCGCCGGCCTTTTCATCGCCGGGCAGCACATAGTCGGCGCCTTCCCATGGGCTGAGGAAGTCGAAATTGCGGAAATCCTGCGCGAGCTTCACCGGCTCGTAGACGACGCGCTTGTCCTCTTCGCTGTACCGCAGCTCGGTATAGCCGGTCAGCGGAAAATCCTTGCGCTGCGGGTGCCCCTGGAAACCATAGTCGGTCAGGATGCGGCGGAGGTCCGGATTGCCCGCGAACAGCACGCCGTACATGTCGAACACTTCGCGTTCGAGCCAGCCGGCAACCGGCCAGACGGGCACGATGCTCGGCACCGGCGTCGCTTCGTCGGTGCAGACGCGGACGCGCAGGCGATGATTCTTGGTCACGCTGAGCAGGTGATAGACGACCTCGAACCGCTCAGGCCGGTCGGGATAGTCCACCCCGGCGATTTCCATCAGCTGCTGATATTCCATCTTGTCGCGCAGCGCGATCATCACGCCCGCGATCGCTTCGCGATCGACGGTGATGCTGTCTTCATCGGCGGCATGGACATGCATGAGCAGGTCTTTGCCGAGCAGCGCCTTCAGTTCCGCGTCGATATGGGCGCGGCGGGCGACGAGGGGTGCGGCATGGGTCATCAGCGTTCGATCGTCCCGGTGCGGCGAATCTTCCGCTGCAACTGCATCACGCCGTAAAGCAGGGCTTCAGCAGTCGGCGGGCAGCCGGGGACATAGATGTCCACGGGCACGATGCGGTCGCAGCCGCGCACCACCGAATAACTATAGTGATAATAGCCGCCGCCGTTGGCGCAGCTGCCCATCGAGATCACGTACTTCGGGTTCGACATCTGGTCGTAGACGCGGCGGAGCGCCGGGGCCATCTTGTTGCAGAGCGTGCCCGCGACGATCATCACGTCCGACTGGCGCGGCGATGCGCGCGGCGCGGCACCGAAACGCTCCATGTCATAGCGCGGCATGTTGACGTGGATCATCTCGACCGCGCAGCATGCAAGGCCAAAGGTCATCCACCAGAGCGAGCCGGTGCGCGCCCAGTTGAACAGATCCTCGGTCGAGGTGACGAGAAAGCCCTTGTCGCCGACTTCGCTGTTGAGGTCGTCAAAGAACGCCATGTCGGGGTTCGTCCCCGGGGCAACCGGCATCTGGCCGGGCGGCAGGATGATCGAGCTGCTCATTCCCAGTCCAACGCCCCTTTCTTCCACGCATACACAAGGCCGAGCGTCAGTTCGGCGAGGAAAATCATCATCGTGGCCCAACCGGCCCAGCCGATTTCCTCAAGGCTCACTGCCCAGGGAAAGAGGAAGGCGGCTTCGAGGTCGAAGATGATGAAAAGAATGGCGACGAGGTAGAAACGCACGTCGAACTGGCTGCGCGCGTCTTCAAAAGCGGGGAAACCGCATTCATATTCGGTCAGCTTCGCCGGATCGGGCTTGTGCGCCCCGGTCAGCCGCGCGACGCCCATCGGAAGAAACACGAAGGCGGAGGACAGGCCGACGGCGACGACCAGAAAGATCAGGATCGGCAAATATTGCGTCAGATCGACCATGGGAGCTCGCAGTTCTGTTGTTCATATTTTGGGGTGTCTGGCACCCGTTTATCGGGGGCGCTTTAGGCCACGAAGCCGCGTGTCGCAAGCGCTGCGGGCAGGAATTTCGTATCGCGTGTGACCAAAAGCACAAAGGCCGCTGGTGACAGCCCCTATCGCTGTGATACCCCACCCGAAAAGGGTCGGAGTACCGCGCTTTCAGAGCGCAACTTGGATAAAGGGAGCTTCCATGGGACCAACTACCACTCGCGCCGCGCTCGCCCTGGGCGTCGCTGCACTTTTTGCGGCGACTCCGGCCAAGGCCGAGCTGATCAACGCGTCGAATCCCGCAACGATCAAGGCGATCCTCGAGTCGCAGGGCTGGCCCGCGACGCTGATCAGCAAGCCCGGCGACGATCCCTATCTCGAAAGCAATCGCAACGGCCTGAAATTCCTCGTTCTCTTCATGAACTGCGAAGAAAGCAAGAAGTGCAAGACGCTGCAATATTATATGGGCTTCAGCGACGCGAAGGACGTCTCGCTCGACAAGCTCAACAAGTGGAACAAGGACAAGCGCTTCGCCCGCGCCTATAAGGATGACGAGGGCGATCCGGTGCTCGAAATGGACGTCGACCTCGATTTCGCAGGCATCCCGCGCGAGAATGTCGGCGAGACCTTCAACACCTGGGCATCGCTGATGGACAGCTTCCGCGAATATGTTTTCGAGAAGTGACCTAACCAATCATTCGTCACCCCGGACTTGATCCGGGGTCCCGCTTTTCAGCGTCGCCGAGCGGGATGCCGGATCAAGTCCGGGGTTACGAAAAGAAGGTCAGGCGTTGCGGAGTGCGCCCGCCACCAGCTTCTGCAGCTTTGAATGCACCGCGGCGCTGCCGGCGATGAATTCGCTGCGCTCGATCGCGCGGTCGCCGCCGCGGAAATCGCTCACGAAGCCGCCAGCCTCGCGCACGAGCAACATGCCCGCTGCAACGTCCCAGACCTTGAGGTCGCTTTCCCAGAAACCGTCGTAACGCCCAGCCGCGACCCATGCGAGGTCGAGGCTGGCGGCACCGAAGCGGCGGATGCCGGCGACTTCGGGCGCGACCGCACCGAAAATGCGGCTCCACTGCGCCATATTGCCATGGCCCATGTACGGAATGCCGGTCGAGATCAGGCACTCGTTGAGGTGGCGGCGCGATGCGACGCGCAGGCGGCGATCGTGCAGCCAGGCGCCGCGGCCGCGTTCGGCCCAATAGCTTTCGTCGGTGACGGGCTGATAGACCAGCGCCGCGGTGACGTCGCCCCAGCCGCCGCCCGGCTTCGGTTCCTGCACCGCGATCGAGATCGCGAAATGCGGGATCGCGTGGAGGAAGTTCGACGTGCCATCGAGCGGATCGATGATGAAGCGGGGCTTGCCGGGTTCGCCTTCGATGATTCCGCCTTCTTCGAGCACAAAGCCCCAGCCCGGACGATCGCGGCCGAGTTCGTCGTACAGCGTGCGCTCGGCGGCCTGGTCGGCTTTCGACACGAAATCGGCCGGCCCCTTCTGCGAGACCTGCAGGTGCTCGATTTCGCCGAAGTCGCGGCGCAGCTTCGTGCCGGCCTTGCGCGCGGCGCGTTCCATGACGGTGATGATGCCCGATACGGCCACTATACGGATCCCTTACGTTCTACGACCAAAATGCGGGCCTCGCCCACCGGATGCGCCACATGTTCGTCGCCGACATCGGCTACAAACATGTCGCCGGCGGCGAGGCGCGCAACATGCTCCTCGCCCGCCTCTCGATAATGCATGTCGACGGTCCCGGCGATGACGCAAAACAGTTCGGCGCCGTCGTTGACATGCCATTTATAAGGCTGGTCCGTCCAATGCAGACGGACGCTGGCGCCTTCGATCTCGACGAGATCGCGCGCCCCCCACGCGCGGTCGGCCCGAAAGCTCCGCGCGTCGGTGACGATCTTAGCCATCAGTCGGCGCGGCGGACATATTCGCGGTCGTACACATGCACGACGATCTTGGTTCCGCTGGTGATGTGCGGCGGCACCATCACGCGCACGCCATTGTCGAGGATCGCAGGCTTGTACGACGACGAGGCGGTCTGGCCCTTCACCACCGCGTCAGCCTCGACGATCGTCGCTTCGATCGTTTCGGGCAGTTCGACCGAGATCGGGCGCTCTTCCCAAAGTTCGAGAACGACGTCCATGCCGTCCTGCAGGAATTCATGCGCTTCGCCGACGACATCCTTCGAGATGTTGATCTGTTCGAACGTGTCCTTGTCCATGAACACCAGGTCGTCGCCCTCGGCATAGAGGAACTGGAAATCCTTGGTGTCGAGGCGGACCTTTTCGACCGTGTCGGCGCTGCGGAAGCGGTTGTTGAGCTTACGCCCGTCGATCAAATTCTTGGCTTCGACCTGCATATAGGCGCCGCCCTTGCCCGGCTGGGTGTGCTGGATCTTGGTGACCTTCCAGATCCCCTTTTCATATTCGATAATATTGCCGGGACGGATTTCAACGCCGGTGATTTTCATCGCGCACACTCACTAGACAAGGATGGAAAGAGCAAAGCAGCGCCCGCCGGGCACAGCTATCAGGTGCGCGCCTTTAGCCGCGCCAGCGCCGAAGGGCAAGCCGCAGCGTCAGGGCGTGGCGACGACCAGCCGGCGCGTGCGCCGATAGCTGGCCCAGACGAGCACGACAAAGAGGATCAGCCCGATCCACGGCGCATAGGGCGCATAGCCGTCGCCGGTCACCGCAAGCGGCGCGTCATTGTCGGTCACATAGACGGTGCCGGCGTAGAACACGCCCAGAAGACTCTCGCCGACGATCATGCCCGTCGCGGTCAAAACGCCCATGCGATGCGCAAAGCTGGCGTTCGGGCGTTTCGCCGCCCAGCGGTCATAGAACCAGCCACCGACCGCACCGATCACGACGGGCAGGATGACCGCCATCGGCAGGTAGATACCGATGCCGATCGCGAGCGGCGGGAGCCGCAGCTTGCCCGCGCGGCCGAGCAGCGCGTCGACGATGATGAAGCCGATCCCTGCGAGCACGCCATAGCCAAGCATCGTCCAGTTAAGATCGCCGCCGAGCACGCCCTTTGCGAGCGACGAGATCAGCCCCGCCTGCGGTGCTGCCAAGGCCTCAGGCCCCGCACCCGGAACACCGACGAAGCCGACGGTCTCGTTGAGCACATTGAGTACCGGCGGGACAACGAGCGAACCGAAGATCACGCCGATGATCAGCGCGACCTGCTGTTTCCACGGCGTCGCGCCCACGAGCTGGCCGGTCTTGAGATCCTGGAGGTTGTCGTTCGAGATCGTCGCGATGCCGAAGACAAGGCCGGTGACGATCAGCGCATAGGCGACCATCGCGGCGATTTCTTCCTCACCACCCCCGCGGCCAAGCAGGCCGAGCAGCAGCAGCGACGATGCGATGATCGCAAGGATGCCGATCCCCGACACCGGCGAGTTCGACGCGCCGATCAGGCCCGCCATATAGCCGGTGACCGACGCGATCATCAGCCCGACGATGATGATGAACAGGATCGCGCCGGCAATTAGGATCATCGACGATCCCGCAAGCGGCCCGCCCGCGAGCACCGTCCAGAGCAGCCAGCCGATCGGCAGCATCAGCGCCAGCGAGCCGCCGAACACCCATTTGATAGACATATCCTGTTCTTCGATCGCGAGCGCCTGCCCGCCTTCGCGCGCGCGGCTCGCCGCCATCGCCGAGCGAATGCCGCCGAGCACCGGCCCCGCGATCTTGATCAGCGTCCAGATCGCGGCGACCGCGATGACGCCGGCGCCAAAGAAGCGCACGTCGGCGCGGAACACCGTGTTCGCCAGCGTTTCGGCATCGCCCGCTCCGCCCTGCGTCAGGATCGGCAGCAGCACCCACCAGCCGGTGACCATCCCGACGAGCTGCGCCATGCCGACCGAAAGGCCGACGAGGTGGCCGACGCCGAACAGCGCAAAGGCGAGCCCGCCTGCGATGCCCGTCGCGCCGGTGCCGACCGCGAACCAGCGCGCGACCTCTGCGCCCGCGAGTTTCATCTGGGTCATCAGGGTAAAGACCGCGGCGACGATGCTGTTCCACAGCAAGGCCGACAATCCGGCGCGATTTTCCTCGGCGCCCTCGGCGCTCGCGGCGCCGACCTGCAGCACCTCGGCGGCGGCGCGCCCTTCGGGATAGGGAAGGTCCGAATCGACAACGAGCGCGCGGCGCAGCGGCACCGAAAACAGCACGCCCAATATGCCGCCGAGCATCGTGATCGCGGTGGTCTCCAGCAGCGGGAAACCCTGCCAGTAACCGACCATGACCAGGCCCGGGAGCACGAAGATGATCGCGGCCAGCGTGCCCGCGGCGCTCGCGATCGTCTGGACGATATTATTCTCAAGGATCGTCGACCCGGCCATATAACGCAGCAACGCCATCGAAATCACCGCCGCGGGAATCGAGGTCGCAAAGGTCAGCCCGACCTTCAGCCCCAGATAGACATTCGCTGCGGTGAACATCAGCGTGAGCAGCCCGCCGAGCAGGATTGCGCGGATCGTGAGTTCGCGGCCGCGCGCGGGTGCTGTGCTAATTTCGGTCATAAATATCTCCCCGCCCGCTGTGTTGCGACACGCCGGGCCCAGCGCAAGTCAAAAGACGACGAACCGAAGTCGATTTGACGCATCGATCCAATAGGGCGCGCGACATCAATGCCATATCGGCCGCCATGATGAGTATCGATCTTTCGGACCCTACCCCTCCGCCCCCTCGCGGCAACGCAGCAACTTCGTCGCGCGGGGCACCTTGCGCCGGCCTTTTTGGCTGGCGCAAGGATGCGCCGCCGCGTGCGTCCAAAGATCGTCCGAAGACGCCCGGACGCGATTACCCGGCGGACTGATCTTCGAGGAGCACGCTGAACGCGCGCACAGCTGCCGCAGGGCCCTCAGGGTACGCCCAAATGCCACCCGATACGGCAAGAAAGTCAGCGCCCGCGTCGATCAGCGCCGGCGCATTGTCGACAGTGATTCCGCCGATCGCGACGCAGGGCAGTTCGAACATGCCCTGCCACCACTCGAGAATTTCGGGCTCCGCATGATGCTCGACCGCCTTGGTCGTCGTCGGGAAAAAGGCGCCGAAAGCGACATAATCCGCCCCCGCCTCACCCGCTTCCATCGCCATATGGCGGCTTGCATGACAGGTCACGCCGATCTGGGCCTGTGGGCCGAGGAGCTGGCGCGCATCGCGCGGGTCGCCGTCGTCCTGCCCCAGATGCACGCCATCGGCACCCAGCCGCTTCGCTAGCGCGACATCGTCATTGACGATGAACGCCACGTCGTGCGCGACGCAGATCGCCTGCAGCGGCTCGGCGAGCCGCGCGGCCTCGTGCTGGTCGATGTCCTTGACGCGAAACTGGAACGCGGCGACCGGGCCGGCGCCGAGTGCTTCGGCGAGCCGATCGGGAAAATCGCCGCCGACATCGAGCGGCGAAATCAGGTAAAGTTGGCAGGTTGGTGCTTTCATGGCGCGTTCATAGCGGCGAGGTCACAGACGGGCAAATGCAGAACTTCCACCGCCTCGCGATCCTCGCCCTCCCCGCCGCGCTTGCCATGTCCGCCTGCGCCACGACGCGCGCCGCGCCGCTGCCCGACGGCAGCGACGTCGCGCTCGGCCAGAAAGCCTATGTCGATGGTCCGATCGTCCAGCCCGTCGAGGTGCTGGAAGACAGCCGCTGCCCGATGAACGCGCGCTGCGTGTGGGCGGGACGCGTGCGGGTGAAGATGGTCTGGATCCGCGGCAATGGCGAGAAACAGCCATTCGAGGCGACGCTGGGCGAGCCGGTCCAGCTTGCCGACGGAAAGTTCACGCTCGAATCGGTACGCCCCGAAAAGCGCACCGACAGGGCGATCAAGCCGGCGGACTATCGCTTCTCGTTCCGCTTCGCGGGCGGGCTCTAAAGCACCCGCGCCAGTACGAATCCGTCCCATTTTTTCGCGCCGACGGTCTGGATCGCGGTCGCATCGAGGCGGGGGTCGGCGGCGAGCATGTCAAACAGCGCGCGGGTGCCGATGATCCGCTCGTCGTCGCTGTCCGCCTCCAGCACCCCGCCTTCGCGGACGACATTATCGACGATGATCATGGCGCCGGAGCGCCCGAGCCGGATCGCTTCGGCGACATAAAGCGCGTTGCTCTGCTTATCGGCATCGATGAAGACGAAATCGAACGGTTCTTCGCCGGTCATCGCCGCAAGGCTCCCAGCCGCGGGGCCGACGCGGATATCGACCTTGTCCGATACCCCGGCGCGTTCCAGATTCTGGTGAGCGACCTTCGCGTGATGGTCTTCGAGTTCCAGCGTCACCAGCTCGCCGCCATCGGGCAGCGCGCGGGCTAGCCAGATCGTCGAGTAACCGCCGAGCGTCCCGATTTCGAGTATCCGCTTCGCGCCCGCCATCTGCGCGAGCAGGAAGAGCATCTTGCCCTGCGCCGCCGACACGTCGATCGGCGGCAGCCCTTGTTCAGCATTGTTGGCGAGGGTGGTGGCAAGCGCGTCATCGGCGCCAAGCAATTTGGCGGCGATATAATTGTCGACGGCTTGCCACCGCTCTCCCATCACCTAGGCCACGGAGGCCGCGTGAATTTCCTTGATCGCGCCGCCGAGCGACGCGTTGAACTCGTCGTCGCTCATCTGGTGACGCAGATCCTCGAGCAAAGCGCGGCTGAAGCTCGCGATGATGCCCGGGTTCTTCGCCAGTTCGACGCACGCTTCGGGGCGGGCAAAACCGCCCGACAGCGCGACGACGCGCAGCACCTTCGGATGATCGGCCAGCGGCTGGAACAGGCCGGCCTCGGTCGGCAGCGACAGCTTCAGCATCACCGGCGCGCCGGTCCAGGCGTCGAGCGCCGCGAGGGTTTCCTTGAGCAAGAGGCGGTCCGCCGCATCGCGCTCGGCGCTCTTGATGTTCACTTCGGGTTCGATGATCGGGACGAGGCCGTGCGCGGCGATGCGCGCGGCTTCGGCGAACTGCTGTTCGACGATCGCCTTGATCCCGACCGGGTTGGCGAGGTTGACGACGCTGCGCATCTTGGTGCCGAATACGCCCTTGGCGACCGCGCGCTCGCACAGCGCATCGAGACCCGGATTGGCCTTCATCAATTGAACGCCGTCGGCTTCGTCTTCGAGCCCCTTATCGACCTTCAGAAACGGAACGACGCCGCGCTCCCAGAGCAGCGCCGGAACCGGCTTGCCGCCGGCTTCGCCGTCCATCGTACGCTCGAACAGGATCGCGCCGATCACCTTCTCGCCATTGAAGCAGGGCGCGGTAACGATGCGGCTGCGCATGTCGTGGATCAGGCCGAACATTTCCTCGTCGTTCGAGAAGGCGTCGGCTTCGATGCCATAGCCCTTCAATGCCTTTGGCGTCGAACCGCCGCTCTGGTCGAGTGCGGCGATGAAGCCCTGCCCCGATTTGATCTGGTCGAGCATGGCGGCATTGGCGGTGGTCATAGGATCTCCGGTTGTTTGCATACGTATGTGGCGCTGCGCATAGCGACCCCTTGGGCGCGATGCAATGCGACGGGGAAGTCTATGCCTTCAGTGCGTCGACGCCCGGCAACGGCTTGCCTTCCATCCATTCGAGGAAGGCGCCGCCGGCGGTCGAAACAAAGGTGAAATCCTTGGCCACGCCGGCATGGTTGAGCGCGGCGACGGTATCGCCCCCGCCCGCGACCGAGATCAGCGAGCCCTCGCGGGTCAGCGCCGCAGCTGTCTTGGCGAGCGCGACGGTCGCGGTGTCGAACGGCGGGGTCTCGAACGCGCCGAGCGGGCCGTTCCAGACGAGCGTGCGGCAATTCTTCAGCACATCGGCGAGCGCTTCGACCGCTGCGGGGCCGACGTCGAGGATCATCTCGTCGGCGGCGACTTCGTGCACGTTGACGGTGCGCGTCGGCGGGTTCGGGGCGAACTCCTTCGACACCACGACGTCATAGGGCAGATGGATCGTGCAACCCGCGGCGTCGGCCGCGTCGAAGATCGCATTGGCGGTATCGACGAGATCATGCTCGCACAGCGATTTGCCGACATCGACCCCGCGTGCGGCGAGGAAGGTGTTCGCCATACCGCCACCGATGATCAGATGATCGACCTTGCTGACGAGGTTGCGCAGCACGTCGATCTTCGACGACACCTTCGCGCCGCCGACGACCGCGGCGACCGGATGCTCGGGATTGCCGAGGGCGGCATCGAGCGCCTTGAGTTCGGCCTCCATCGCGCGCCCCGCATAGGCAGGCAGGCGGCGCGCGATACCTTCGGTCGATCCATGCGCGCGGTGCGCCGCCGAAAAGGCGTCGTTGACGTAGAAATCGCCAACCTCGGCGAGCGCGTCGGCAAAGGCCGGGTCGTTCTTTTCCTCGCCGGGATAGAAGCGCGTGTTTTCGAGCACCGCGACATCGCCCGCGGCGAGCACTGCGATTCCGGCTTTCGCACCCTCGCCCACGGCTTCGGGGATGAACATCACCGAATGGCCGAGGACGTCTTCGACGCCGCCCATCACGAGCGACAGCGACTGGGTCGGGTTCTTCGCGCCCTTCGGCCGCCCGAAATGCGCGAGAAGCAGGACGATCGCGCCCTTGTCCGATAGTTCACGGATCGTCGGCATCGCTGCCTGAATCCGCGTCGCGTCGCTGACCGCGCCTTCGAACAACGGGACGTTGAGGTCGACGCGCACGAGCACGCGCTTGCCGGTGACGTCACCGATATCGTCGAGGGTCTTGAACGCGGTCATCGACGTTTCCTTTTGGATCAGAGGAACTTGGCGATCACGCCCGCGGTGTCGATCATGCGGTTCGAGAAGCCCCATTCATTGTCGTACCAGCTGAGCACGCGCACCAGCTTACCGTCGATCACCGAGGTTTCGAGGCTGTCGATCGTCGAGCTCGCCGCATTATGGTTGAAGTCGATCGAAACCAGCGGCTCCTCGGTATAGCCGAGCACGCCCTTCAGCGGGCCTTCGGCCGCAGCCTTGAGCACCGCGTTGACTTCTTCCTTGGTGGTGTCGCGAAGCGGCGTGAAGGTGAGGTCGACCACCGAGACATTCGGCGTCGGAACGCGGATCGACGAACCGTCGAGCTTGCCCTTCAGCTCAGGCAGAACCAGACCGACGGCAACCGCCGCGCCGGTCGAGGTCGGGATCATCGACATCGCGGCGGCGCGGGCACGGCGCGGGTCGTCGTGGATCTGGTCGAGAATCTTCTGGTCGTTGGTGTAAGCATGGATCGTGGTCATCAGGCCGCGCTCGATACCGATCGCCTCGTGCAGCACCTTGGCAAAGGGCGCGAGGCAGTTGGTGGTGCACGACGCGTTCGAGATGATGAGGTGATCGGCGGTGATCTTGTCGTCGTTGACGCCATAGACGACGGTCAGGTCGACTTCCTTGGCGGGGGCCGAGATCAGCACGCGCTTGGCGCCGGCGTCGAGATGCTTCTGGCCGCCGGCCTTGTTGGTGAAGAAGCCCGTGCATTCCATCACGATGTCGATGCCGTTCGCGGCATGCGGCAGCGCGGCGGGATCGCGCTCGGCGGTCACCTGGATGCGCTTGCCGTTGATGATCAGGTCGTTGCCGTCGACTTCGACGCTGCCGTTAAAGGCGCCATGCACCGAGTCATGGCGGAGCAGGCGGGCGTTCGCCTTGGCATCGCCCAGATCGTTAATCGACACCAGCTCGAGATCGTGATCGCTACGCTCCAGAATCGCGCGCGCCACATTGCGGCCGATGCGTCCGAAACCGTTGATTGCAACCTTTACTGCCATGTCGAAAAATCCTTTCTGCGTGGGATAAGCCGGTGCTTAGTTGCCGAGCTTTGCCAGTATCTGGGGGGCGATAGCATCGGCGGTAAGGCCGAAATGCTTGAATAGGTCTTCAATCGGTGCCGAGGCGCCGAAGCTGTCGATGCCGAAGCGCAGGCCGTGGCGGCCGGTGTAGCGTTCCCAGCCGAAAGTCGTGCCCGCCTCGATCGACACGATCAGCGCATCGTCGGGCAGGATATCGGCCTGATAGGAGGCACTCTGTTCGTCGAAGAGTTCGGTCGAGACCATCGACACGACGTCGGCGCCGTGACCCGCGGCCTCGAGCTTGTCGGCGACTTCGATCGCGAGCGACACTTCGGAGCCGGTCGCGACGAGCACGACCTTGCGCGCTGCCGAGGCATCGCGAAGGCGGTAACCGCCTTTCAGGCAAAGATTTTCGGTGACGTCATGACGCAGCGGCGGGAGATTCTGACGCGTCAGCGCGAGCAACGAAGGCCGGCTTTCCTGCGCGAGCGCCAGCGCCCAGCATTCGGCGGTTTCGACCGCATCGGCGGGGCGCAGCACGAGCAGGTTCGGCATTGCGCGGAGCGACTGGAGATGCTCGATCGGCTGGTGCGTCGGGCCGTCTTCGCCGAGCCCGATGCTGTCGTGCGTCATCACATAGACGACGCGTTGCTGCTGGAGCGCCGACAGGCGGATCGCAGCGCGGCAATAGTCGGCGAAGACAAGGAAGGTGCCGCCATAGGGCACAACGCCGCCATGGAGCGCCATGCCGTTCATCGCGGCCGCCATGCCGAATTCGCGGATGCCGTAATAGATATAGCGGCCGGAATAATCGTCCTTGGTCAGCGGCTTGGTCGACGATGTTTTGGTGTTGTTCGAACCGGTCAGGTCGGCGCTGCCGCCGACGAGCGCCGCGATATCGGCGGTCAGCGCGCCGAGCGTGTTTTCCGAAGCCTTGCGCGTCGCAACCTTCGGGGGTTCGGCGACGAGACCGTCGAGATAGGCTTTGAAGGCGTCGCCTGGAACGATCTTGCCGCTCAGACGGTCTTTAAATTCGCTTTTCTTCTCGTTGCTTGCGAGACGATCATTCCATTCGGCATGAAGTGCCTTGCCCTTCTCGCCAAACGCCGCCCATGCCGACGCGATATCGGCGGGAATGACGAACGGTTCGGCAGTCCAACCCAGTTCCTTGCGCGCGGCGGCAATCTCGTCGGCACCGAGCGGGGCGCCGTGCGTCGCCGAGGTGCCCTGCTTGTTGGGGGCGCCGAAACCGATGATCGTGCGGCACGCGATCAGCGACGGGCGCGGATCGGCGAGCGCGGCGTCGATCGCGCGGCGGATGTCGGCAGGATCATGGCCGTCGCAGCTTTCGACATGCCAGCCGGTCGCCGCATAGCGCGCCGGAATGTCTTCGCTGGTCGACAGGTCGGTCGATCCGTCGATGGTGATCTTGTTGTCGTCCCACAATACGGTCAGGCGGCCGAGGCCGAGATGTCCGGCGAGCCCGATCGCTTCGTGATTGATGCCTTCCATCAGGCAGCCGTCGCCCGCGATCACCCAGGTGCGATGGTCGACGAGGTCGTCGCCATAGATGGCATTGAGATGCCGCTCGGCGATCGCCATGCCGACCGAGGTCGCAAGCCCCTGCCCCAGCGGCCCGGTCGTCGTTTCGACGCCTTCGAGCTCGAAATTCTCGGGGTGGCCTGCGCACGGGCTGTGGAGCTGGCGAAAATTGCGAATGTCGCCGATCGTCGGCCGCGCATAGCCGGCGAGATGCAGCGTCGCATAAACGAGCATCGAGCCGTGCCCCGCCGACAGAACGAATCGGTCGCGATCGGCCCATTTGGGGTCGACGGGATCGAACTTCAGATAGTCCGAATAAAGGACCGTCGCGACGTCGGCCATGCCCATCGGCATCCCCGGATGGCCGCTGTTTGCGGCCTGTACGGCATCCATCGCAAGCGCGCGGATTGCGTTGGCGAGCTGGCGTTCAGGCAATGTCATTGGTCCCCCGGAAATGGCTGGGTAGACGCCGGACGTAGCGTCTGGATCGGATGCGGACAGCCCTTTGCGGCGGCGGGGGCAGGAGTCAACCGCCCGTGACGGAAAATCGGCGCATTTTCGACCGACAGGGCAATTGCACGCCCTCCCCGGCGCTGCTAACCCTTCGTCATGGAACTCGATCTCGACGAATCCAGCCTGGCCATCGGCCGTATCGAACGCGCATTGAGCCGCATCGAAAAGGCGCTCGCCGACCGCGCAAACCGGCCCGAATCGGCCGGCGCAGCCCCCGCCGCCGACCAGTCGGCATTGAAGGCAGAGGTTGCCGCTGTCATCGGCGAACTCGATCGGCTGATCGCGGAGGCCGACCGTGGCTGACGTGAAACTCACGATCGCGGGACGCCCCTACGACCTCCATTGCGAGGATGGACAGGAATCGCAGCTTCTTCAGCTTGCCGCCGTCGTCGACGAAAAGGCGCGCGAAATGCCGGGCGGGACCGAGGTTCGTCAGCTGCTTTTCGCCGCGCTGATGCTCGCCGACGATGCGCAGGATGCGAAGGGCAAGATCGAAAAGTCCGAGCCGCAATCCGATTCGCTTCGCGCCGCGGTGGCGCTTGCCGAAAGCCGCGAGGCGACGGCGCGTGACGAGCTGCGCGCGGCGGTGACGCGCGAACAGGCCGCGCTCAAGGAGCTGGAGGCTGTGCTTCAGGCCGGGCCAGCCGCTGCGCCATCCACGAAACCCGCGCATGATCGCGCACTGCTGCAAATCGCCGACCGGATCGAGGCACTAGCTGCGAAAGTCGAGCAACTCCCTTGAGCAAGCGTGCCGGCGCCCCTACATAGGGAATGGCGGGTACTGCCCGGCACGAGCTTTTGCGAAAATCCCTGAGGCGATACATCATCCTAGGGGGCTGTCCCTGCCCGGACCCTGGTCCGACGTATATGGTCCCCACCTGACGTTACTGGCGTCAGAGGACTTTCCAGCAAACGACCTCGGCGGTCCCGCCAACCACCCAGCAAGTCCCAGAGGAGGCGATGACCGACTTGTCCGCCGATCTGGTCCAGCAAAAACAGAAATTGCGCGAAAAATTGCGCTTTCGCCGCAAGCATTTCGCCGCCAACCTCGACGGCATGGCGCAGTTGGCGGCCTTTCGCGCGCTGCCCGCACCGCTTTCCGAGCTTCTCGCCAATCACGCCGTCGTTGGCGCCTATGTCGCGTGGGGCGACGAACCCGATATCCTGCCGATGTTTGCGGGCCTCGCCGATGCCGGGGCGCTCGCCCTGCCCCATCACGCTGCGCGCGTCGACACGATGGGCTTTCGTCGCTGGCGACCGGGCGAATCCCTGGTGAAAGGGCCGTGGGGCACCCAGCAGCCGGCCGATGATTCGCCTTTGGCGAATCCCAACCTGATATTTTGCCCGCTCGTCGGTTTCGACCGTCAGGGCGGCCGGATCGGTCAGGGTGGCGGGCATTATGATCGCTATTTCGCTGCGCACCCCGATGCGTTGCGGATCGGAATCGGCTGGTCAGTGCAGGAAATCGATGCGACGCCGCGCGAATCGACCGACATCGCGCTCGACGCGATCCTGACCGAACAAGAATTCATCGTCTGTGGAGACCGTTTGTGAGCCAAATACCCCCCGGCCCCCAGCCGAGCTGGCGTAAGCCTGCGGGCATGTTCCTGATTCTCGCGTTGATCGCGGTGTGGACGGGCATTGTCGTCAGCGTGTCACCATGGGTCGGTACATGGCCGGTGCTGGTGCAGGCGGTCTTCTATCTTGCGGCAGGGATTGTCTGGATCCTGCCGCTGAAGCCGCTGCTGCGCTGGATGGAATTGGGGAAATGGCGCGGCTGAAACGCCGCGCCATTTTTCCCGATTTCCAGTGATGGAATGGTCCCAAGACGCGGTGGCCATTCCGTCCGAAAATGGAAGGAATGGCGCGAGTGACGGGGCTCGAACCCGCGACCTCCGGCGTGACAGGCCGGCACTCTAACCAACTGAGCTACACCCGCGTGTGCTTGGGAGCCGCGCCAATATGGCGCTCGCCCCGACCTGTCAACCGTCGCTTTCCTCATGCGTGCGATTTAATCGATCGCGCACGTCGTCGGTCGTCGTCAAAGTACCATGTTCGAACAGGAAACCCGCCAGATCGGGGGTGCCGGTCGATGCGAGCACCGTTTGCAGGATGAGCAGCAGCGGCACGGCGAGCAACGCGCCCGGTGTCCCCCACACCCACCCCCAGAAACTGAGCGACACGAGAATCAGCAGCGGATTGATCGTCAGGCGCTTGCCGAGCACCAGCGGGGTGATCAGATTCGCCTCGACCAGATGGACGCCGATGAAGATCAGCGCGGGCAGCAGCGCGAGTCCGACGGCATCGAAGGTCATTAGTCCGCCGAGCCCGAGCAGCACCGCAGCAACGATCGGCCCCAGATAGGGCACGAAATTGCAGATGCTGACGATCCCGCCCCACATGAAGGGCGACGGCATTCCGAGCGCCCAGAGCAGGAGCGAGACGGTCAGGCCGAGAATCGCGTTGATCATCGTGATCGTCGCCAGATAGTCGGCGGTCGCATCGACGACATTCTGGATCACCCGCGCGGTCTGCATCGCGCCGTCGAAGCTGCCGCGCCGCCGGATCGTGCCCTTGCGCAGCCGCGTCCAGCCCGACAGGAAGAAGAAGATCACGAGCACGGCAAAAAAGAGCTGGATCGCGGCGGCGGGCGCCGACGAGATGAAATAGTCGACGACCGATGTCGGCGCGGTCGCCGCCACGGCCTGCGCCGTTGCCTCGGTCCCGCTGGCCACCGACATCAGCGTGCGATCGACGAAGCGTTGCAGCGTCGAATAAAAATCGATCAGCGGCGCGAGATTACTCTGGATGCGCGGGATCGAATCGGGAAGCCGCGCGAACCAGCCTGTGGCGGGCACGACGATGATCGCGAGCGCCGCATTGATAATCGCCAGAAAGGCCGCAAGCGCAAGGAAAGCCGCGAGCGCCGACGGCAAGCCGCGCCGTTCGAGCCATTCGAGCAAAGGGACAAGTGCGATCGCAATGACGATCGCGGCGGTCAGCGGAAGGAAGAATTCGGCGCCCGCCTGCAGCGCGAAGGGCAGTATGAGGCAGAAGCTGGCGCCAAAAAGCAGTGCCAGCGCCGCGAGAAGGCGGTCGCGACGGAAATCGTCGATCTCGATCTGGTGCAGCGGATTGATGCGCGGCGGACGCCCATCCTTGCTGCCCCGCTCCTCCGCCACCCCTGCTCTCCTCGTTAACTGCCTCGTCTTACGCGACCTTTGGTTTCCGCGCCAGTCGGCCCGTTTTGCTACAAACCTGACACAATCCCTGTCCCTATCTGGGTCAAAACGCGTCTTCCTTCCTGCTTTTTAACCAGAAATTACCCTTTATCGGCGACTGAAGGCTCCAAGGACCAACCTATTCGGAGTCAAAGTGATGATGATAGCGCCTGTGGGGGGCGCGAAGCATCGGCTTCTTCCCTCTTGTTCAATCATTGCCGTGCTGGCCGCGCTCGCGCTGCCGGCACCGGCCGAGGCCGCCGGCACACGCGCCGGATCGACCATCAGCAATACCGCGAGCGCGAGCTTCGATACGGGCGGCGGCACGACGACGGTCGATTCGAACCGCGTCGACCTGCTCGTCGACGAACTGCTCGACGTCACGGTCGATTCAAGCAATCCCGCCGACGTTCCGACGACGCCCGGCGCGACGGGACAGCTGCTGACCTTTTCGGTCACCAACAACGGCAACGGTGTCGAAGCGTTCGGACTGACGACGATCGCGAACGCGGGCGGCGATAATTACGACCCCGCGGTCACGCAAATCTATCTCGATAACGGTGACGGCCTTTTCGACGCCGGCACCGACACACTCTATACGCCGGGCGCGAACGATCCGTCGCTGAACCCCGACCAGAGCGTCACCGTCTTCGTCCTCGCGACGACGCCGGGCACCGTGGTCGACGGCAATCGCGGAATCGTCAGCCTCGTCGCGGCGGCCAAGACAGGCACCGGCGATCCCGGTGACAGCTTTGCCGGCCAGGGCGAAGGCGGCGGCGATGCCGTCGTCGGCTCGACCGGCGCAGATGGGCAGGATGCGGGAGCGTTTGTCGTTTCGGCCGCGACCGTCACGCTCGTCAAATCGGCGGTGGTTACCAATTCGCTGGGCACAACCGATCCGGTGCCGGGCGCGACGATCACCTATACGATCGTTGCCACCGTCGCGGGCAGCGGTTCGGTCATCGGCCTTGCGATCACCGACAATATTCCCGCAGACACCAGCTATGTGCCCGGCTCGATCACACTCGGCGGCAGCGGATTGTCCGATGCGGCCGACGCCGATGCGGGCGATTACAACGGCACGCGAGTCAATGTCGCGCTCGGCACCGTTGCCGGCGGCCAAACCCGCACCGTCACCTTCCAGACCAAGATCGATTGATGGAGATGCGTATGCGCACCGCCCTTTTCCTTTTGCTCGCCATGCTCGCACCCGGCCAGGCGTTCGCCGCGAACCAGGTTGCGCTCGACAATGCCGTGTTCGTCGAACGCGTATCGACCGATGCCCAAGGCAAGCAGCGGATATTGCTCGAAGAACCGAAAGTCGTCGTTCCCGGCGACCGGCTCGTTTTCGTGCTCAATTATCGCAACGCCGGCGCGCAGCCGGCGGACAAGTTCGTGATCACCAACCCGATGCCGTCGGCGGTCCGTTTTGCCGACGCCGGCGACACGCACCCGTTCGTTTCGGTCGACGGCGGCAAGCAATGGGGACTGCTTTCCGACCTTTCGGTTCCGATGGAGGGCGGCTCGCGNCCGATGTCACGCACGTCCGCTGGGCTTTCCAGAAACCGATCCCGGTCGGCGGAACGGGCAAGCTCATGTTTCGGGGAGTTGTCAAATAGCGAAGGCATAAAACCGCTTAACGGTTGCCAGCGGTGGGGAAACGGCAACCAACATAAAGCCCAGGAGCTCAGCTATGACCAGCAAGCTGACTTATATGGGTGCCATCGGTCTGGCGTCGCTTTCGAGCGTCGCCGCCACGCCGGCTTTTGCCGCCGGAACGACCGCGGGCACCACGATCACCAATACCGCCACCGTCGATTATCAGGTCGGTGGCGTCACACAGGGACAGCAGTCGGCATCGAACAATTTCACCGTCGACCGCAAGATCAACCTGCTTGTCGAAGAAGTCGGCACGGTCACGACCAATGTCGTGCCGGGCCAGACAAACGCCGTCACGACGTTTCAGCTGACCAACAGCTCGAACGAAATACTCGACTTCGCGCTCGTTGCGTCGCAGATCGTGGGCGGGACCGCCTCACACGGCGGCACCGACACATTCAACGCCAATAACGTCCGGATCTATCGCGACAACACCGTCACCGGCACCGTCGGAAGCTGGGATGCGGGCGACACGCTCATCACGGCTTATGTCGACGAACTCGTCGTCGACACCGCGATTCGGCTGTTCGTCGTCTCCGATATCCCGGCTGGCCTCGCCAACAATGCGGTTGCCGGCGTGACGCTGCGTGCCACCGCGCGCGAAGGCGGGCTTGTCGGCACCCAGGGTGCCGCAATCACCGAGACCACGGGTGCGAACACCGCAGGCAAGGATACAGTCTTTGCCGATATCGCGGGCGTGGCTGGCGATGTCGCACGCGACGGCTCGCATAGCGATAACGACGACTATACGGTGCAGACGGCGACATTGACGGTCACCAAGACCAGCCGCGTCATTTCGGATCCGTTCAACAATACGACGAATCCGAAGCTGATCCCGGGTGCCGTGGTCGAATATTGCATCGCCGTCGCCAACAGTGGTGGCGCTGCCGCGACCTCGGTGGTGATCAACGACCCGGTTCCGGGCCAGCTGACGTTCAATGCGGGCACGATCCTGCTGGGCGGCACGGTGACTAGCGGGACGTGTGACTTCAACGGCACCGCGGGCGGCGGTTACACGGCGCCGAACGTGTCGGGCACGATCGCGTCGATCGCCGCGGGCGCCGCAAGCACGCTCGTTTTCCGCGCAACGGTCAACTGATCGGATAACCGGTGGAGCAGCGGGTGCGGCCCAAAAACCGCCTCCCGCTGCTTCCTTCGGGGCTGTTATGGCACTCCGCACGAAATTTTCCGGCCTTGTGACCGCCCTGGTCGCGGCAGCGATGCTGCCTGCGATATCCACGGCGAACGCGCAGGTGATCACGAACACGGCTTCGGCGCAGTGGACGCATGACGGGCAGCCCGGTCAGGCGCTGTCGAACCGCGTCGACGTGACGGTAACGGCGCGTCCGCCCGAGCCGCCGACGATCACGACCTATCGCCTGACAAATGGCAGCGGCAACAAATCGGTGGCACTCGCGCCGACGCAGTGTAGCCGCCCCGCGGCGCGCAGCGCGACGAGTTCCATCGACCTCGGCGGCGTCTATGAGGGTATCTCGACCGCCCCCGCGTCGCTCCAAAGCACCAATAATTTCCGCGCCGGCGAAGTGCTGGTCGTTGGGGTCACGCTCGCATCGGCCAATGCCGATCCGCAGGCGCGTGACACCCTGCCCGTCGTCCTCGAGCTCGAAAATGGCGACCGCGAAGCAATCATCCTGACCGAGACCGCCAACAGCAGCGGCGAGTTCGTCGGCATCATCAACACGATCGGTGTTCCGCCCGCCGTGGTCGCGGGCGACTGTCGCCTGTCGGTCAATCCGGGCGCTCCCCTGGCACTGCGCGTCACCGATCAGGCGAACGCCAGCCTCGTCGCACTCGCGACGATCGACTTCCTCGTCGATCCGTTTGGCATCGTCTTCGACAGCGGCGACGGCGCGCCCGTTGCAGGCAGCCGCGTGACGATCGTCGACACCGCGACCGGCCTGCCTGCACAGGTGTTCGGCGACGACGGCGTCTCGGCCTATCCGTCGAGCGTCGTCACCGGCCAGAGCGTCACCGATGCGGGCGGAACGACGTACGACTTCCCGCCGGGCGACTATCGCTTTCCCTTTGTCGCGCCGGGCACCTATCGCCTGATCGTCTCGCCGCCCGCGCCTTATACCGCGCCGTCGAAATCGAGCGCCGCCGATCTCGCCGGCCTGCGCCGTCCCGACGACGGCCAGCCGTTCACGATCACCGGCGCGAGCTATAGCAATGCCTTCACGCTGAACAGCCCCGCGCCCGTTCGCGTCGACATTCCGGTTGATCAGCCGGGGCTGCCGCTGGTTCTGCGCAAGACGACCTCGACGCAGGTCGCGGTGCCCGGCGATGTCATCCAATATCGGATCGAGGTTGCCAACCGCGACACGCGCCGCAACACCGGCGCCGTAACCGTCCGCGATGTGCTGCCCGCGGGTATGCGCCTGCGCGCCGATACGGTGCGCGTCGATGGCGTGCGCGTGACCGCCGACGTCGCCGCCAACGGCCGCGAATTCGCCGTCACCCTGCCCACTATCGCGGCATCGCGCTCGGTCCTTCTCACCTATCTGGCCGAAGTCATCGTGTCGGCGCAGCCGGGCAATGCGCTCAACCGCGCCACCGCCACCGACAACCGCGGATCGACGAGCAACATCGCCGAAGCGACGATTTCGATCAAACGCGACCAGCTCGGCGACCGAATGACGATCATCGGCCGCATCACCGACGGCGGTTGCAGCGTCGATCCGGGCAAGGCCGATGGCGTCATGGGCGTGCGCGTAATGCTGCAGGACGGCAGCTACACCGTCACCGACGAGGACGGCCGTTATCATTTCGAAGGCGTGCGTCCCGGCCTGCATGTCGTGCAGATCGACCCGTCGACGCTGCCGCTCGACCGCGCGGCGATCGACTGCGCGCGGTCGACGCAGAGCGCCGACAGCCCGATCTCGCGCTTCGTCGAAGGCCGTGGCGGTGCGCTTAAGCGCGCCGATTTCCGCGCCGTCGCGAGTGCCCCCCGCGCCGCGCCGGCCAAGGCAACCATCGAAGCGCGCAAGGTGCTGAGCGACCCCGACGCCGCCGGCGCCAACCGCGATTGGCTCGCGGGTCAGGCGCCCGGCATCGGCTGGCTCTTCCCCGAAACCGATCACAACCCGCGCGCCAAGGCGATCCGCGCCGCGATCAAGCACGCGCCGGGACAGACGGTGTCGCTCCGCGTCAACGGCAAGCCCGCCGACGCGCTGACGTTCGAAGGCGTAAGCAAGTCGGCCGACGGCAGTGTCCCGGTCAGCCTGTGGCGCGGGCTCGAAATCCGCGAAGGCGAAAACCGTCTCGTCGCCGAAGTGAAGGACGCGAACGGCGTCACGATCGAAACGCTCGAACGAGGTGTCCATTATTCGATCACCCCGATGCGCGCGTCGCTTATCCGCGAAAAGTCGGTACTGGTCGCCGATGGCGTGACGCGCCCGGTAATCGCGGTACGGCTGACCGATCGCGACGGCAAACCGATCCGCGCCGGGCTGACAGGCGATTTCAGCGTCCCCGCGCCATACTATCCCGCGGTCGAAGCCGATGCGCAGCAGGCGCGCCAGCTCGCGGGCCTCGAACGCGCGCAGCCGGTGTGGAAGATCGATGGCGACGACGGCATCGCCACTATCGAGCTCGAACCGACGACCGCGTCGGGCACGCTCGCGATGGATTTCACCTTCCGCGACGACAAGGTGACGCGCAAGCAGACGATCGAAACCTGGCTCGATCCGGGCAATCGCCCGTGGACCGTCGTCGGCTTTGCTGCGGGCACGGTTGGCTACAACACGCTGGGCGATCGGATGGAGCCGGTGGCCGAGACGCTTGACGATCTGAACGCCGATGCGCGCCTGGCGCTCTACGCAAAAGGCCGCGTGCTCGGCAAATGGCTGATGACGTTGGCGTACGACAGCGACAAGGACAAGGATGACGCGCGATTCGGCGGCGTGATCGATCCGCGTGCCTATTACACCATCTACGCCGACCGCAACGAGACGCGCTACGACGCCGCTTCGGTGCGCAAGCTCTACCTGCGCCTCGAACGCCCGCAGTTCTATGCGATGTTCGGCGATATCGAGACGGGGATTTCGGAACCCGAACTCGCCCGCTACCAGCGCGCGCTCAACGGCGGCAAGGCCGAGTATCGCGGCCGCAATGTCGCCGCGACAGCGTTCGTCGCCGACACGCCGTACCGTTTCCGCCGCGACGAGATTCAGGGCAATGGCCTGACGGGTCCATATCAGCTCGGCGCCAAGGACATATTGCCGAACAGCGAACGGATTGTCATCGAAACGCGCGACCGGCTGCACAGCGAACGCATCGTCGACAGCGTCAGCCTGTCGCGCCACGTCGATTACGACATCGACTATCTGTCGGGCACGATCCGTTTCCGCGAGCCTGTCCTCAGCCGCTCGTCGAACCTCGATCCGCAATTCATCGTTGCCGAATATGAAGTCGACGGGGTCGGCCAGCGTGTGCTCAACGCGGGCGGCCGCGTCAGCTATCAGTCGAATGACGAGAAACTGCGCGTCGGCGCGACGTTCATCCACGACGAGGATGGCAACGCCAAGACCAACCTCGGCGGCGTCGATGCACGCTATCGCCCCACCATCGCAACCGAGGTTCGCGCCGAACTCGCGGTCAGCGATGCCAAGGCGACCAACGGCAGCACCGCGGCCGGTGGCACTGCGAAGGCATGGCTGGTCGAGGCCGAGCATCACAGCAGCAACGCCGACTTCCTCGCCTATGTCCGCGAACGCGAGGCGGGTTTCGGCACCGGCCAGCTCAACAGCAGCGAGAATGGCACGCGCAAATTCGGTTTCGATGCGCGGCTGAAAGCCGGACGCAACCTGTCGGTGACCGGCAGCGCGTGGCAGGAAGATTATCTCGACACCAATGCGCGTCGCCGCGCGGCGCGCGCGCTCGTCGAATATGACAACGGCACCAGCGTCGCGCGCGCCGGGCTGACGCATGCCGACGATCGCCTGACCGATGGCAGCCGCAACCGATCGAACATCGTCCAGCTCGGCGCGACGCAGCGGCTGATGGGCAAGCGCCTCGAACTCGACGCGCAGACCGAATTCGCGCTCGGCGGCAAGGATGCGAGTATCGATTTCCCGACGCGTCACCGCCTCGGCGCGCGCTACGCGATCAATCGCGACGTCAATCTGGTGGGCAGCTACGAGATCGCCGACGGCGACACGATCAAGGCACGCACCGCCCGGCTCGGTTTCGACCTGACGCCCTGGTCGGGCGCGCGACTGCTCGCGACCGCAAACCAGCAGGAGATTGGCGAATATGGCCCGCGCAGCTTTGCCGCCTATGGCCTGTCGCAATCGCTGAAGCTCGGCGAACGCTGGTCGGTCGATGTCTCGGTCGACGGCAATCGCACCATCGGCGGTATCCCCGCGCGCGACGTGCTCAACACCGAGCAGCCCGTCGCATCGGGCGGTTTCCTGAGCGGCAATGGCACACTGACCGAAGATTTCCTCGCGATCAGCACCGGCGTCACATACCGCGCCGACCGCTGGACGCTCACCGGCCGCGCCGAGTATCGCGATGGCGAACTCGCCAATCGCTATGGCTTGACGCTCGGCGGGCTCCGCCAGCTCGGCGAGGGCCGCGCACTCGGCGCGCTCTTCACCTATGCAAAGGCGAGCGGCAGCGGCACGATGCCCACGACCGAGGTCATCAATTTCGAAATGAGCTGGGCGCATCGCCCCGCGGCTTCGCGGATTTCGTGGCTCAACAAGAGCGAGTTCCGTTCGGACAAGGTTCGCGATGCGGTCGCGGGTCAGGCCGGCCCGATCGGCGGCCCGTCGCTGACGATCGACGGCGATGCGACGAGCCGCCGCCTGCTCAACAGCCTGTCGGTCAACTGGACCCCACTCGGCGATCGCGGGTTCGGCGACGGCTGGTACGAACGCGCCGAAATCGGCTTCTTTTGGGGCACGCGCTATAATTTCGACCGCTTCGGCGCGGACGATGTGAAGGGATGGTCGAACCTGATCGGCGCCGACTTCCGCTTCAACCTTGGCGAACATGTCGATGCCGGTGTGTCGGGCACCGTGCGTGTCGGCACCGACGCCGATACCGTCAGCTGGGCGGGCGGCCCGACACTGACGCTGGCGCCGATGAAGAATGCAAACATCACCTTTGGCTATAATTTCGCGGGTTTCCACGACCGCGATTTCGAGGACGCGCGCTTCTCGCGCTCGGGCGCTTACGTGACTTTCAAGCTGAAGTTCGACCAGACGAGTTTTCAAGGGCTGGGGCTGTAACCCCGTCCCGCGGGGCGAAGCAATCCGGGGCGCGCGTCCACCGCCTCGGATTGCTTCGTCGCTATCTTAGTCCGCAAACAGCAGGACCGGCGTTTCAACCAGCTTCTTGAGCGCTTGCACATAGCTCGCCGCGTCCCAGCCATCGACGACGCGGTGGTCGCAGCTGATGGACAGGTTCATGAGCTTTGCTCTGCGGATTTCGTCGCCGTCGAAGACGGGGCGCTCGACGATCTTGTTCGGGCCGACGATCGCGACTTCGGGGCGGTTGATCACCGGGGTGGTTGCGATGCCGCCGAGCGGGCCCAAGGAGGTGACGGTCAGCGTGCCGCCGGTCAGTTCCTCGACTTTCGCCTTGCCGGTGCGCGCGGCTTCGGCGAGACGGGTGATCTCGCTCGCGAGCTGCCAGACATTCTTGTCCTGCGCGTCGCGGATGACGGGGACCATCAGCCCCGCGTCGGTCTGCGTCGCCATGCCGAGATGCACCGCGCCATAGCGCGTCACCACGCCGCCCTCATCGTCGTAGCGCGCGTTGATCATCGGGAATTGCGGGATCGTGCGGCAGATCGCGACGATCAGGAAGGGCAGCATCGTCAGCTTCGGCCGCCCGCCGCGGTTGGCGTTCAAATCGGCGCGCATCTCTTCGAGCGCGGTGACGTCCATTTCCTCGACATAGGTAAAGTGCGGGATCGCGCGCTTCGATGCCGCCATATTCTCGGCGATCTTGCGGCGCATGCCGATGACCTTGATCGGCTCGTCGGCGCGCGCGCGGCTGGCGCCGGGAGCGTGATAGCCCTGCCCGCCGCTGTAGCGCAGGAAAGCGTCGAGATCGGAATGGCGGACGCGGTCGCCCTCGGCCTGGACTTGACCGAGGTCGACGCCGAGATCCTTGGCGCGGGCGCGAACGGCGGGCGATGCGAGCACGGCGCGGCTGTGGTCTGCGGTCACGACCGGCGCAGGGGCCGGGGCCGGGGCCGGGGCCGGAGCTGCGACGGCCGCAGGTGTAGCAACCTCGGCAACCGAAACCTCTTCGGCCCCCGGCGTCTCGGCTTCGATCTGCTTCTCGACCGGCGTGTCCGCGGGCGGGGCTTCGACATCGCCGTCGCCATCGGTCTCGATCACCGCGAGCGTCGAGCCGATCGGGATCAGGTCGCCGACCTCGCCCGCGAGTTCGACGACGATCCCCGAAACGGGAGATTCCATTTCGACAGTCGCCTTGTCGGTCATCATGTCGGCAAGCTGCGCGTCTTCCTCGACGCGCTCGCCGATCTTGACGTGCCAGGCGACGATTTCGGCCTCGGCGATGCCTTCGCCGATGTCGGGCAGACGGAATGAATAACGGGCCATGGCGTCAGTCCTTCAAAATCTTGGTCAGCGCGGTCGCGATGCGCACCGGGCCGGGGAAATAGGCCCATTCGAGGCTATGCGGATAAGGCGTGTCGAAGCCGGTCACGCGTTCGACCGGCGCCTCGAGATGATAGAAGCAGCGTTCCTGCACCAGTGCGGCAAGTTCGGCGCCGAAGCCCGAGGTACGCGTCGCTTCGTGGATGATCAGGCAGCGGCCAGTTTTCTTCACCGAGGTTTCGATCGCGTCGATATCGAGCGGCAGCAAGGTGCGCAGGTCGATGATCTCGGCATCGATGCCCATTTCCTCGACGATCGTCTTGGTCACATGGACCATCGTGCCATAGACGAGGATAGTAAGCGCCTCGCCAGCGCGCACCGTCGCGGCCTTGCCGAGTTCGATACGATAATAATCTTCGGGCACCGCGCTCGCGTCATGCTTCGACCAGGGTTCGACCGGGCGGTCATAATAGCCGCTGAACGGGCCGTTGTAGATACGCTTGGGTTCGAGGAAAACGACGGGGTCGTTGTCCTCGATCGCCGCGATCAGCAGACCCTTGGCGTCATAGGGGTTCGACGGGATCACCGTCTTCACACCGCAGATGTGCGTCATGATGCTTTCGGGCGACTGGCTGTGCGTTTGGCCGCCGAAGATGCCCCCCCCAAAAGGAGTACGCACCGTCATCGGACAGATGAAGTCGGCCGCCGAACGATAACGCAAGCGCGCCGCTTCGCTGACGAGCTGGTCGAGCCCCGGGTAGATATAGTCGGCGAACTGGATTTCGGGGACCGGGCGCAGGCCATAAGCGCCCATGCCGACCGCGACGCCGATGATGCCGCATTCGTTGATCGGCGTGTCGAACACGCGGGTCTTGCCATGTTTCTTCTGCAGGCCCGCGGTCGCGCGGAACACGCCGCCGAAGAAGCCGACGTCCTCGCCCATCACGACCATGTTCGAGTCGCGTTCGAGCATGACGTCCATGGCGCTGTTGATCGCCTCGATCATGTTCATGGTCTTGGTGGCGGTTTGGGTCTCGGCGCTCATCATTCGGGCTTCCAATTGGGGCCGAACTTGGCCTCTTGCTCGGCGAGCATCTGTGCGCATTGTTCCTTGAGGTGCCAGGGCAGCTCCTCGAACACATCGTCGAACATCGTCTCGAACGGCTGGTGCATGCCGTGACCGAGGATACCGAGCTTTTCCGACTGTTTCTGCGTCGTCTTGACCAGCTCGTCGAGTTCCCTCGCCTGCGCCTCGTGGCGTTCGGCATCCCATTCGCCGAGCGTTTCGAGATGCTGGCGCAGCCGTGCGATCGGGTCGCCGAGCGGCCAGGCGGTCGCCTCGTCGGCGGGGCGATAGGCGCTCGGATCGTCCGAGGTGCTGTGGCCTTCGCTGCGATAGGTGAAATGCTCGATCAAAGTCGGGCCGTTGTTCGTTCGCGCACGATCCGCGGCCCACTGCGTCGCGGCATAAACCGCGAGCGGATCATTGCCGTCGATGCGCAGCCCCGCGATGCCATAACCCACCGCGCGTGCCGCGAAGGTCGTGCGCTCGCCGCCGGCGAAGCCCGAGAAGCTGGAGATCGCCCACTGATTGTTCACGACGTTGAAGATGACGGGCGCATTGTAAACGGTCGCAAAGGTCAGCGCCGAGTGGAAATCGCCCTCGGCCGACGAGCCCTCGCCGCACCAGACGGTCGCGATGCGGCTGTCGCCCTTCGACGCCGAGGCCATCGCCCAGCCCACCGCCTGCGGATATTGCGTCGCGAGGTTGCCCGACACGCTGAAGAAACCATGCTCGGGCGCCGAATACATGATCGGCAGCTGGCGCCCCATCAGGTGATCGCCGCGGTTCGAGTAGATCTGGTTCATCATCTGGATCAGCGGATAGTCGCGCGCGATCAATATGCCCTGCTGGCGATAGCTGGGGAAGCACATGTCGCCGCGATCGATCGCCATCGTCGAGGCGACCGAGGTCGCTTCTTCGCCGGTACACTTCATATAGAAGCTGGTCTTGCCCTGCCGCTGCGCACGGAACATGCGGTCGTCGAAAGCGCGGGTGAGCATCATGTAGCGCAGCATCGTGCGCAGCCGCTCGGGCGACAGCTTCGGATCCCACTGCCCCTTCGCCTGCCCGTCGAAATCGAGGACGCGGACGAGGCCATAGCTCAGCTCGCGCATCGCATCGGGCTTGGTCGCTTCGCTCGGGCGCGGGGTCGCTTCGACCGCGGGAACTTCGATATCGCCAAAGTCCGGGGTATCGCCGGGGCGATAGCGCGGTTCGGGGATATGAAGCGACAGCGGCGGCAAATTGCTCGCCGGGCGCTGAGGCGTCTCAGGCATATCTTCTTCCCTTTGAAGGCGCGAATCGGCGCCTAGTTATATTTCAACGTGGCGACATATTATTACGGTAGCCATACGAATGCAACGGCGGCCATCAGACCGCGACAGGCGCGGAAATATGCGCTTGCGGCGCATAATCCTCGACTGCGAAATCCTCGAACCGATAGTCGAAAATGCTCGAAGGGCGGCGAAGGATGCGGAGCTTCGGCGCGCCATCCGGAACGCGCGACAGCTGTTGTTCGACCAGCTCGGCGTGGTTCAGGTAGAGATGCACGTCGCCGCCGGTCCAGACGAGCTCATGGGCGTGAAGGCCCGCTTGATCGGCAACCATCCGCGTGAGGAGCGCCGCTTCGAAGACATTGAAGGCAAAGCCCAGGCCAAGATCGCACGAGCGCTGAAACAGCAGGCACGACAGGCCGCCGTCGCTGCGGACGTGGAATTGATAGGTCATGTGGCACGGCGGCAGCGCCATGCGATCGAGATCGGCGACGTTCCAGCCGGTAAAGATGTGCCGCCGCGAGCCCGGATTATTCTTCAGCGAATCGATCAGCGCCGCAATCTGATTGTGACCTTGCTTCGCGCGCCGGAAGAGCCCCTCGCCCGCCGGCTCGTAGCGCGGCCAGTTCACCCATTGATGGCCGTAAACTGGCCCGAGATCGCCCCACTTCGCAGCGAAATCATCATCCGCGATGATCCGCGCCTCGAAATCCTCGGCGCTAATCTGGTCGCCCGTCGCGCGGCGATATTTGTCGAGCGGCCAGTCGGTCCATATCTTCACGCCTTGCGAAACGAGCGACCGGATATTGGTATCACCGGTCAGGAACCACAGCAGTTCGCGCAGCCCCGTCTTCCAATAGACGCGCTTGGTCGTGAGCAACGGAATCGCATCGTCCTTCAGCGAGAATCGCATGGTCTCGCCAAATAGCGAGCGCGTGCCGACGCCGGTGCGGTCAACGCGCTCGTCGCCCTCGACCCAGATGCGGCGCATCAGGTCCAGATATTGCAGTTCATAATGGATGGAATCAGGCAAGACTCGGCTCCCGGTTTTGTCTCTCGGTGCTAGGCTTCGTGCCGCGAGGGGACAAGGGAGCAACATGGGGAGCAATATCGCCGGCGGCACAAAGCCTCCGATGCGGGGCAGTCGCCCGTTGGGAATCGCGCAGCCTGAGCGCATGGGAACGGCGATGACCCTGTTCGAACCCCTCGGCAAAGCGCCGGATCCGTCGGCGCTGGCCGGCTTTGTGCCGTGCCCGCTTGAGGATGATTTCGCGCGCCTGTTGCTGCGCCCGATGTTCGATGACGAGCGCGAAACCCTGCTCCTTGCCGCATTCGACGCCTTCGAACGCCTTGTTCGGCTCGAACGCGTCGACGGGGATAGCTCGGGCCGCTGCGTCATCCCGCCGCGCGCTTGGCGCACGCTTTTGGACGGCGGCGTTGCGACAGTCGTCCTGGCGCACAACCATCCGTCCGGCACGCCCTGGCCGAGCGATGCCGACATCGGCGCAACGCACGATGCCGCGCTTTTCCTGCGGACCATGGGCATCGATCTGGTCGATCATCTGATTTTCGTTGCGGATGGTCATTTCAGCTTTCGAACTGCCGAAATGATGTAATCGCGGCAATCGCATTGAATGTGCCGATTGGCGCTTGAAGTTCGCAAATTGCGCGTCTAGAGGACCGCCCTGCCTTCGCGGCGACCCCGGTCGGCGCGCAGATCGGTCGGGGAGTAGCTCAGCCTGGTAGAGCACTGTCTTCGGGAGGCAGGGGCCGGAGGTTCGAATCCTCTCTCCCCGACCAATTTCTTGCATATTGCAGATTCTGCACCGTCTCTTCTTGTAAGTCGGCGCGCAACATCCTAAATCTCTTCTACGCCGCCGTGGTTTTCCCCCTTTCCATCGCGGCGAGTGTCCCGTCATCACTGACGCGGACGCGTCCTCCCTGGACCCTGGCCACCTCGTACTTCGGTACGAGGTGGTTTTTTATTCAGCGGCTTGCGCGAATATTTCAGCGCCCTGTCGGGCATATCCCGCTTCAGCGACAAGATTCGCGAACCAGCGTGCCAGCCGCGCGATACGAGCCGTGTCGGGCAAGCGCTCCGCCGTCAGATAGAGGCTGCGGTCGATTTCGATCTGCACCGCGTGGACGGCGTCCGCCGGGCGGCCGTGCGTTCGGATGATATGACCGCCGGCATAGGGCTGATTGCGCGCGACGGGCTCGTTCAATCGTTCGGCCGATGCCACCGCGAGGTCGATCAGCCAATCGCCCGCGGTTTCGCCAAAACGATCGCCGATGATGATTCGCGCGCCGTGCCCCGGCTGGCCGGCCGGAATCGGCGGCATCGAATGGAGATCGATCAATATCGCATGGCCATGTTCATCGCGCGCCGCGGTCAATGCGTCGGCGAGGGCGGCGTGGTACGGCCGGTGGAAGGATTCGAGGCGCCATTCCAGCGCCGCGCCGTCGATCGGCCGCTTCCATAGCGGACCGCAATCGGCGAGTCGCGTCGGCACGACGCCAAGCCCTGCCCGCTCCTTGCGCCCCGGCGCCGAAAATTGCGCGCGCAGCGGCATGGCAACCTCGCCGGGCGCCATCTGCCCTTCGCCGCGATTGAGGTCGGCGACGGCGCGCGCCCACAGCGCGTGGACAACCGTCGCGCCGGCGTCGGCGGCGCCGGCCGCGATCAGGTCGCACCAGCTATCCTCGAGTCGTTCGAGGTGCGGCCGGTCGACCCGCGCCGCGCTCAATATCTCGGGCGGATAGATGCGTCCCGCGTGCGGCACCGACACGACGACGGGGCCACTCGCCGCGGGCCGGTTGACAGCGATGGCGGCGGGCGAGATGGTGCGGGACGGCATAAGCGATGGGTGGCAAAAAAAGCGGGACGAATCCAGCGCCGCGCGTCAATTTGTTAAATCTCTGACGCTATGCAGGGCGTGACAGAGGGGGCAGCCGACCGGAACCGGCTGCGCCGAAGGACCAGGGAACAGATTTCAACATGATTCGCATTTTGCTGGCCGAAGATGACGACGTGATGCGCGAGTATCTCGCGCGCGCGCTGACCAGCGCCGGCTATCACGTCACCGCGGTCGACCGCGGCACCGCCGCCGTCCCTTATATCGATTCGGGAACGTTCGATCTTTTGCTGTCGGACATCGTGATGCCCGAGATGGACGGGATCGAACTCGCCCAGCATACCGCGAAGGCCGCGCCGCAGACGCAGGTGATGTTCATCACCGGCTTTGCCGCGGTTTCGCTGCGTGCCGAGGAAAATGTGCCGCAGGCAAAGCTGCTGTCGAAACCCTTCCACCTCAAGGATCTGGTGCGCGAGGTCGACAATATGTTCGGTCGCAGCGACCGCTCCAGCCAACAATAACGACGCCGCCGCACGCGAAGGGCTTGCCAAGTCGCGCGGAGGCATTTAGGGGGCGCGTCACCCCAAGGGATGGGCGTGTAGCTCAGTGGTAGAGCACTGTGTTGACATCGCAGGGGTCGCAAGTTCAATCCTTGCCACGCCCACCATTAAAAACGCCGCCACCCCGATGGGTTGGCGGCGTTTTTGCTTTCAGGCCATGCCGCGCGCGAGATCCCCGCGTGACGCGTCGCCGATCTGGCTGCCGCCGTCGCAGTCGAGGATCGTGCCGGTGATATATCCCGCTGCGGGCGAGCAGAGGAATACCGCCGATTCGGCGACCTCCTCGACCTCGCCCCAGCGCTTCATCGCGATGCGGTCGAAATGCGACTGGCGCGTCGCGGCGTCGGGCGCCAAGCGCGCCATGCCCTCGGTCCCCGCAATCGGCCCCGGCGAGATGCCGTTCACCCGCACCTCGGGTCCCCATTCGAGCGCCAGCACGCGAATCAACTGGTTGATCCCCGCCTTAGCGGCGCAGGCGTGCGCCTGCAGCGCCGACGCATTGACCGCCTGCCCCGCGGTTATCGCGATCAGCGACGCGCCCGGACGGTTGAGCAGGTCGTGGCAGCCGCGGAACACGTTGAAGGTGCCGTTGAGATCGATGTCGACCACGGTACGAAACGCATTCGCCGACATGCCAAGCGCCGGCGCGAGAAAATTGCCCGCCGCGCCCGAAATGACGATGTCCATCGGCCCAAGTTCGCCTGCGACGCGTTCCATCACGCCGCGGATCGCCGCATAGTCGCGCACGTCGCCCGACAGGCCGAGCGCGCCCTCGCCGATGTCCGCCGCCGCGCGCGCCGCCTTGTCGGGGTCGCGGCCGGCAACGGCGACCTTGGCGCCGAGTTCGGCGAAGCGCTTGGCGATACCCAAGTTGATGCCGCTCGTCCCGCCGGCGACAAAGGCCGTCTTACCGGCCAGCAGATTATCGCGGAATGTCGTCATGTCTCTCTCCCTTGCTCGATACTGAAAGCGATCCGGGGTTGACGGATCGAAACCAGTCGCCTTTTGAAACTGGAACAGACAGCAAGGATGATCCGATGGCAAGTGCCGGCCCGACCTCGAACAGCTTCATCTCGCAGCGGCTGAAGCTGCATTATGTCGACTGGGGCAATCGCGGCGCCCCGCCGCTGCTGCTCGTCCACGGCGGACGCGACCATTGCCGCAATTGGGACTGGGTCGCCGAGAAATTGCGCGATCGCTATCATATCATTGCCCCCGATCTGCGTGGTCATGGTGACAGCGCATGGTCGCCCGACGGCAATTACGCGATGGACACTTTTGTCTATGACCTCGCGCAGTTGGTCCACCAGCTCGACCTTGGTCCACTCTCGATCGTCGCGCATTCGATGGGGGGCAATATCGCGCTGCGCTATACGGGCCTTTACCCCGAGAATGTCCGCAAGCTCGTCGCGATCGAGGGGCTCGGCCCCTCTCCGAAGGTGATCGCCGAGCGCGCGAAGACGGGTTATGCCGAACGCTTCCGCAAATGGATCGACGACAAGCGCCAGGCCGCCGGGCGCACCCCGCGCCGCTATGCGACGCTCGAAGACGCGCTCGCGCGCATGATGGGCGAGAACAGCTATCTGACCGAGGTGCAGGCGCGCCACCTGACCATCCACGGCATCAGCCGCAACGAGGACGGCACCTGGAGCTGGAAGTTCGACAATTACCTCAATGTCTGGCCCGCCTTCGACATGCCGCAGGACGACATCGCCGCGCTGTGGGGCGCGATCACCTGCCCCACCCTTTTGCTCTATGGCGCGAACAGCTGGGCTTCGAATCCCGAAAAGGACGGGCGCCTCGTCCATTTCAACACCGCCAAGGTGATCGAGTTCGAAAATGCGGGCCACTGGCTGCACCACGACCAGTTCGACCGGTTCATATCCACGCTAGACGAATTCCTCTAAACGGGTCGCCGGTTGCGCGCGGCGATGCGCGATGAGAGGCGGCGCGATGGCCTATACGGGGCAGGTTTCGAGGCAGCAGAAGCTCGTATCGGGCGGCGGCGCGTTGCTCGCCGTCGGTGCGGTCGGGCTCGGCCTCGCGAGCGGCCTCGATCTCGATGTCGTCCGCAAGGCCAGCGACGCGATCGCGGCGATCGCCCTCCCCGCGCCCCCACCACCACGCGAGGAGGCCCAGCCGGCAAAGGCGCCGAGCGAGAAGACCAGCGGCAAGGCGTCGGCTGCAAACAAACATGCCAAAGCCGCCGCGGTCGCTGCACCGCCGCCCAAGCTGCCCCCCATCGCGCCGCCGATTGCCGCTGCGCCGCGCCCGGGCGCCGGGAACGACGCGTCGGCGGGGGCGACGCCGAATCCCGGCGCCGGATCGGGCGCAGGCGGGCGCGGCGACGGCGCCGGCGCGGGCGGTGCGGGCACCGGAACCGGCGGCGGGACCAAGGCCGTCTGGCGCAGCGGTACGATCCGCGACCGCGACTATCCGCGCGAAGCCAGCCGCGCGAAAGCGGGCGGCGAGGTCGAAGTGCGCTTCACCATCGAAGCCAGCGGCCGCGTCCGCGGATGCCGCGTGACACGGCCCAGCGGCGATACCTCGCTCGACCGGACGACGTGCGAGCTGATCGAGGAACGTTTCCGCTTCAAGCCCGCGACCAACGCCGCCGGCGAACCCGTCGCGAGCCAATATGGCTGGCGGCAGAGCTGGTGGCTCGAACGCCGACACTAGGCGTCCTTCTCTCAACTGGTATCGATTGCGACGATGTCGCGAATGATTCGCATTAGAGTTGACTTTGCAATCGACTCTCAATAGCGGCGCCCCCAACCAATCACAAAATAGGGGTTTACCGTGAAGCCATCGACATCTGCCTCATTCCTCGCGCTCTCCTGCGTCGGCAGCCTGATCAGCGCACCGGCTTTCGCCGCCGACGCCGCGGACGCGCAGGATGCGCCCGGTGGCCGCAGCGAGATCATCGTCAACGGCTCACTCGCCAATGAGGTGGAATCGCCGAAGTCGACCGCGCCGCTTGTCGACACGCCGCAGACGATCACGGTCGTGTCGCAAGAGCAGATCCGCCAGCAGAACCTGCTGACGCTGCGCGACGCCTTGGCCACGATCCCCGGCATCACATTCGGGGCGGGCGAAGGCGGCGGCGGTTATGGCGACTCGATCAACCTGCGCGGCTATTCGGCGAACAACGACCTGACGGTCGACGGTGTGCGCGACAGCGCGCAGTACAGCCGCACCGACCCCTTCAACCTGCAGCAGATCGAAGTCTATAACGGCGCGAACTCGGTCTTTAACGGATCGGGCAGCGTCGGCGGCACGATCAACCTCGTCAGCAAGATCCCCTTTGCGCGGAGCGCCACGACGGTGCAGGCGGCGGTCGGCACCGACAATTATTATCGCGCGGCCGTCGACAGCAACTGGCGCGTCAACGACCTGATCGCCGTCCGCCTGAACGCCATGTATCACGAGAATGACGTACCGGGCCGCGACGTCGAATCCTACAAGCGCTGGGGCGTCGCGCCGTCGATCACGATCGGGGTCGACAGCGATACCAGCCTGACGCTCGCCTATATCCATCAGGACGACGACAATACGCCGATCTATGGCGTTCCGTTCATTCTCGGCGCCGTCAACAACGGTCCGCTGCCCGGTGTCGATGACAGCGACTATTTCGGGATCGTCAACCTCGACAAGCAGAAGACCAAGGTCGATCGCCTGACCGCGACCTTCCGCCACGCGTTCAGCGACAATGTTTCGATCCGCAACCTGACCCGCTGGCAGCGCGTCCACCAGTACAGCCAGACGAGCGCGCCGCAGGGCGTCTTCTGTCTTGCGAACGGCCTCCAGCCGATCGGCGCGAACGCGGCCGCCACGGTCGGCATCCCCTGCCCCGCCGGCCAGAATACGCCGGGCACCTATTATCCTTCGGGACCGCGCGGCCTCGTGCGCGATCAGGTCAACGATCTGTTGCACAACCAGACCGACCTCACCGTCGTCAGCGGCGCGAAGGGCGGCCTGTTCAATACGCTGGTGATCGGCGCGTCTTACAGCCAGGAAGATTATTCGATCGAGAATGCACAGCTGCTGCGCAATCCGGGCGGCGCGCTGCCGAACCCGGTATTGCCGCCGATCAGCCTGTCGAACCCGAACACTGTCTGGACCGGCCCGGTCAATTATGTCCGCACGGGCAACAGCTATGGCGACACGCGCAACTGGGCGATCTATGCGTTCGACACGCTCGAAATCTCGCCGATGTTCGAGATCAACGCGGGTGTCCGCTATGAAAATGCGCGCAACATCTTCCACGCCGACACGGTGACGACGCCGGCGACCGGCGCGGTCTACACGCGCGGCCCCAACCAGATCAGCGACGAGAATCTCTTCTCGTACCGCGCCGGCGCGGTGTTCCACCCGATCGAGAATGTCAGCCTCTATGCCGCCTATGGCAACGCCAAGACGCCGACTTCGGCCAGCGTCCGCGCGGGCTGCGGCCTGCCGGCAAGCCCGACGGCGGCCGATCCCTGTGCGACGGCACCCGAAAAGGCGCGGAACATCGAATTCGGCGCCAAGGCCGAACTGATGGACAAGAAGCTGCTGCTGACCGCCGCGGTGTTCCGCAACGAGCGCACCAATTATCGCGTGCCTTCGAACGACCCGGCGCAACCCGCTTCGCTGCAGATCCTCGATGGCCGCTCGCGCGTCGACGGTTTCGCGCTCGGCGCGAGCGGCAATGTCACGCCGGAATGGGCGATCTTTGCGAACTACACCTACCTCGACGGCAAGGTGAAGCAGAGCGTTTCGGATTTCTGCCTTGCCAACCCGGGAAGCACCGGTTGCGGCAATAGCGCCGCCATTCCCGATCCGCAGCGCGGCGATCGGCTGTTCCAGACGCCCAAGCATTCGGGCAGCCTGTTCACCACCTATGTCTTTCCGTTCGGGCTGCAGGTCGGTTACGGCCTGACCTATCAGGGCAAGTTCACGACGCACCAGCGCAACCTGGCGCAGCGCGCGCCGCTGTCGGTCGACGATTATCTGATCCACCGCGCGTTCGTGTCGTACGACTTCAAGAACGGCCTGGTGGCGCAGGTCAACGTCCAGAACTTCACGAATGAGGATTATTACACCGGCGTCCGCAACAATGTGAACGCGACGACGGGCGCCGTGACGGGCGGTTGGGCGGTCCCCGGCGAATCGCGCTCGGCGGTGTTCAGCCTCTTCTACAACTTCTGATCCCGGTGGGGCGGGCACGGCGATTGCCGTTCCCGCCCCTTTCGCTCTAGAAGCGGCGCCATGATCCGCATCATTCCCGACGTGCTCGATGCCGACGGCGTCGCAAAGCTCCGATCGATTCTCGACGCCGCCGACTGGGTCGACGGCAACGAGACATCGGGTCCGCAGGCTGCGCTCGCCAAACGCAACCAGCAGCTCCCCGAATTCGGTGAGGCGGCCGGCGAAGCGGGGCGCCTCGTGCTCGACGCGCTGGGCCGCAGCCCGCTGTTCATCGCCGCTGCGTTGCCGCTCAAAATCTATCCGCCCTATTTCAACCGCTATGCCGGCGGCGAGAATTTTGGCGATCATATCGACAATGCGATCCGCATCCGTCGCGGCAGCGATTTCCGGATGCGCAGCGACCTGTCGGCGACGCTCTTCCTTGCCGATCCCGACAGCTATGAGGGCGGCGGGCTGGTCGTCGAAGGCTTTGCGCAAGAACCGGGGATCAAATTGCCCGCCGGGCATCTGGTCCTCTACCCCTCGACCACCGTCCACCGCGTCGAGCCGGTGACCGCAGGCGCGCGCGTCGCGAGCTTCATGTGGATTCAGTCGATGGTGCGCGATCAGGGGCAGCGCAACCTGTTGTTCGATCTCGATATGGGGGTGCAGGGTGCCGCGGCGGCACTGGGCCAGGGCGACGCGACGGTCGTCCGCCTGACCGGCGTATATCACAATCTTCTGCGACGCTGGGCCGACAGCTAATCCAGCATAGCGCGCCAGGCGCGCGACAGATGTTCGCGGTCGCCCGCAACGACGCATACCGCGAGGTCCTGCTCATCGGCGAGCGCGACCGCGGCCTCGGAGCCCAGAACCGTCAGTGCGGTCGCCCAGCCGTCGGCGCTGATGCAGTCGCGATGGAGCACGGTGACCGACGATATGCCGTTGACGATCGGGCGCCCGGTCGCCGGATCGAAGCTGTGCGAATAATGCTGGCCGCCCGCGCTGAAGCCGCGGCGATAATTGCCCGAGGTCGCCACCGACAGGTCGTGCAGCGCAATGCGCCATGGTGGAATGGACGAGGTGGGCGGCATCTCGACATCGACCCACCAGGGCTGACCGTCGGGGCGGATCCCCTCGCCGCGTAGCTCGCCGCCGACTTCAAGCAAGAAATGACGGACGCCGATGTCGAGCAGCCATGCGGCGGCGAGGTCGACGCCATAGCCCTTGGCGATACCCGACAGGTCAAGCGCCGCCGCCTCGCCGCGTCGGATGCGCCGCGCCCCCGGGTCGAAATCGATCGTGCGGTCCGTGTCGGACTGGACCGCCTGCGGCATCCGCCCGGTACGCCGGGCACTGCCGAAACCCCAGGCGTCGGTGATGCGGCCGAGACCGGGGTCGAAGGCGCCGCCGCTGGCGCGCGCGATGTCGAGCGCGACCTCCACGACATGGGCGAATTCGGCTGGAATTTCGCGCCATGTCCCGGACATCGCGCGGTTGAAGCGCGAGAGGTCGGATTCGGGCTCCCACTGGCTCATCTGTTCGACGACGAGGTCGAGTGCGGCCTGAACGCCGTGCTGCGTCGCGGCGGGCGGCGAGACCGCTTGCAGCGACCAGCCTGTCCCCATCGTTTCACCAGCGAAGCGTTCGATGGCCGCCCCCGCCCCGCGCCCGGCGAAAGCCGCGGGCGTCAGGGCGCGGGGGATGAGGATGCGGTCGGTCAGGGCGCGAGCACTTCCAGCGTCGTGACATAGCTCGCGCGGCGCTGCGGGGTGGCGGGTTCGGGTGCGCCTTCGGCACGCTCGGCCTGCGGCGTCGTGACGTTCAGCCAGTACAGGCCGGGCTCGGTCCAGTTGACCGCAACCTTGCCGTCGGCGCCGGTCTTGAGGTCCATCTGGCCAAGCTGGTCGCGATAGCGGATGCCGCCGGGGATCACCGTGACGGGCAGACCCGCGGCGGGCTTGCCGTCGAGCAGGAACTGGAAGGTCGCCGCCTCGCCCGCGATCAGGTCGTTGGGGTGCGTCACGGGAACCAGCTCGATCCCCTTGCCAGTCGGCTTGAACAAGGTCGTCGTCGGTTCGCCAACCGTAACGAAAATCTCGTTGCGGTTGTTCGATTCGGCGGTCTTCACATTGGTCGCACCCGCGGGGATGCGCTCGGCGAGGTTCGTCGTGGTGGTGCCGCGCGGCAGGCGCTCGGTCTTGCCGTTCAGGTCATAGCTGCCCATCACGCCATCGGCGACCGAGGCGATGCGCCAGGTGCCCTTTTGCGTCAGGTGGACGTCGAAGGTGCTGCGATAGCGGCCGGTCGCCTTATTCTCGATCGCCGCTTCGCTGCCGTCGGGCGCCCACGCCTTCAGCGCGTCGAGGCGCATCGGCTGATGCTCGAAATAGAAGAGATCGTTCGACACCGCGGCGTCAACGGTGACCCATAGGTCGTCGCCCGACAGCACGGTCGACGACGGCAGCATCCACTGGCGGTGCGCGGAAGCCGGAACGGCGGCCAGTGCCGCCAGCGCGGCGGTCGCGGCGAAACCCCAAATTCGCTTCTTCATATCCCTGTCCTTTCAAGCGTTAGCGGAAGGCGACCGAGACGGCCCCCAGTTCAGTCGTTCCGGCGGCGCGCCCGCCCGCCCCGGCCTTTGCGGGCCAGGTGAAGGGGATGCGCAGAAGTTCGCGGCCGCCAACCTCGCGCGCCGCCTCGATCACCAGCGTGTACTGGCCGGGTGCGGCGGCACCGAGCTGCGCGCGCGAGAAGGAGATTTTATGCGCGCCGGGGGCACGCGTCGCGCCGGTGATGCCGTTCGCGGGGAAGGTCATCGAGCGGCCCGCGGCGCGCCACCACTGGCGCACGTCGCGCAGCCATTTGGTGCCCTCGTTCGCCTTCATGTCATAATCGTACCAGACCGCGACGGTCTTCGCCGACGCGCCGGCTTTCTCGACCCAGATCGCGACATAGGGCTTGTGATATTCGGCGACCTTCAGCCGCGGAATGTTGATCGTCACGTCCATCGTGCCCGGATCGGCGGCGAAGGCGGGCGCGCCGAGCACAGCGCCGAGGCCGATCGTCCCGCCGAGGATGCGTGCAGGGGTGGAAAGCTGCATATGGGTCTCCCTAATGAATGAAGATGAAGGCGATGGCGGCCGGGATCGCGAGTCCCATGCCGACGAGCGGCCAGGTGCTCTTGCGCTTCGCCGAATGCAGCCAGAGAAGAACCAGGCCGGTGATTGCGAAGACGAGGCAGGCGAAAGCGAAGATGTCGATGAACAGGCTCCACTCGCCGCCCGAATTGCGGCCTTTGTGGAGGTCGTTGAGATAGGAGATCCAGCCGCGGCTGGTGACCTCGCTCGACGCCGCGCCGGTCGCGAGATCGATCGCGACCCACGCGTCGCCGCCCGGACGCGGTGCGGGGAGATAGACTTCGCCCTCTGACCATTCGGCCTCGCTCGCTGCTTTTACCGGAAAACTCTGCTCGACCCATTCGGCGACGGCGGGGGGCAGCGGCGCCTTTTCGGCGTCGGGGACCGCCGCCTTCAGGCGCGCAAGCAGGGCCGGCGGCATCTGCGCCGATTTCTGGATGACGACCGGCGATCCTTCGATATCGGCGGCGTGATTAAGCGTGAACCCGGTGATCGCGAACAGCAGCAGGCCGATCAGGCTGACGGCCGAGCTCATCCAGTGCCACATGTGCAGCTGTTTCAGCCAAAAGGCTTTCCGGCTTTTCTTCGTCGCCGGTCGCGGGGTTGTCGGTGCATGCATCCGGAAGTTCCAGCAAAAGGATGCATGGCCATTATCGAGAACGATTCGCAATTACAATATGATTCCAGATCGTCGGCCGGATGAAGAATTATGCCGCCGATTTCCGGCCGATGGGCCGGCGCCTAATTCTCGCGCCCGGCCATCCAAAGCGTCTGGGTGAGCGGTTCGATGAGATAGGAGAGCGCCGTCCGCTTGCGCAGCGGGATCATGATGTCGACGGGCAGGCCGGCACGAAGCCCGCCATCCTCGCGAACCCGCCGGAGTTTCGCGAGCTCGCTGGGCGGCACGACCAGCTCGATCTTGAAATAGCGCATGCCCGAACGCTCGTCCTCGAAGCTGTCGGCCGAAATCTTGGAAATTTGACCGACGAGGATCGGCAGATTGCGTTCCTGCAACGCGGTTAAGCGGATCTGCGTCTCCATCCCCGGCGCAAGATCGTCGGCATCGGTCGGCGAAGCCTTGCCATCGATGACGAGGGCGCGGTCTTGCGGAACGATCTCCATCAATGTGTCACCCGCCGAAACGACGCCGCCGACGGTGAAGACCTTGAGCCCCACGACCCGGCCGCTGGCAGGAGCACGCACCGTCGACCGGGCCAGCTGTTCGCGCACCGCGATCAGCTTGGGCTGAAGTTCGTCGAGGCGAACCTGCCCCGCCTGCTTCTGTGTCGCCACCTCTTCGAGCATCTGCTTGTCGATGCCGACCATCTGCATCTGCGCCTCGCCGATCGCTTCGGAGGAGCGGGCGATGTCGGCGCGATACGCGCCGTAGGAGCCGTCGAGTTCAGCCGCCGATCGTTCCATGCCGCGGACCCGGTTGATCGATACAAAGCCTTTCGGAAGCAGGGTGCGCAGCCCGTCCAGCTCTTCGCCGATCAGCTGTTGCTGCACCTTGTTGGAATTCATCTGATAGCTGTATCCGTTGATCTGTTCCGAATGCTGGCGCATCCGCTGGCGCAACACGTTGCGCTGCGTGTGCACCGAATTGCGCCGCGCTTCGAACAGCTGGCGCTGGCCGCGCAAGGCTTCGGCGGCCAACTCCCGGTTTTCGGGCGCCAGCGAGGCAAATTCCGCCGGTTCGGCGACGCCTCGCAGGCCGCCGAGTTCGGCGACCAGACGCGCGCGCTGTGCCAGCAGGGCGATCACTTCGCCGGTCAGTCCGCGTTCGGCTGCAACCAGCTCCGACGCCGAGATCGTGAGGAGCGGCTCGCCCTTTTTGACTGTTTGTCCCTCGACGACATGAAGCTCGGTAACGATGCCGCCTTCACGGTGCTGAACCGCCTGACGACTGCCCGACACCGCGATCACGCCGGGCGCATAGGCGCCCGCATCGAGCGGGGTCAGCGACGCCCAGCCGAGCATGCCGACAAAGAAGAAGGCCACGATCAGGCCGCCGATGCGCAGTTCGCGATGCGGGCGATCGGCGGAATCATGCCCCGAGGGGCGATCGCCACCCGTCGGCGGCTTCCAGGTCATGTCGGTCATGGCCGCGCTCCTTCATGGATTGGAACAACATTCTGCTTTGCCGCGGAATTCTGCAGCGCCTGGAGGATTTCGTCGCGTGGCCCCACTCCCACGACCGCACCGTCGGCGAGGATCGCCAGCCGGTCGGCGCTGGCCAGAACGGCCGCGCGATGGGCAACGATCATGATCGCCGCGCCGTGCAGCTTTGCCGCGCCGATCGCCCGCGACAACGCTTCCTCGCCATCGCTGTCGAGCGCCGAGTTCGGCTCGTCGAGAACGAGGATGCGCGGGCTGCCATAGAGCGCGCGCGCCAGCGCGACGCGTTGCGCCTGTCCCGCCGACAGCCTGTGGCCGTTGCCTTCGATACAGGTGTCGTAACCGCCTGGCAGATGCAGGATCATCTCGTGGACGCCGGCCATGCGCGCAGCCCTTACGACCTCCTCGTCAACCTCCGCCTGCGGAATACCGCGCGCGGCACCGAAGCGCGAGACGTTCTCGCTGATCGTTCCGGGGAGAAGGCCGCAATCCTGCGGAAGATAACCGATATGTTGCGCAAGCTCTTCGGGATCCCAATCGGCCATACTGGCGCCATCGATCCTGATTTCGCCGAGGTCGGGCGGCAGCGCGCCGGCGACGACACGCGCGAGGGTCGTCTTGCCCGCCCCGGACGGGCCGACAATACCCAGCACCTCGCCGGGGGCGAGTTTCAGGAAAATATTCTTGAGCAGGATCGCACTGCCGTCGGCATTACGGACGACAACGCCCTGAAGCTCCACCTGCCCCTCTGGATCGGGCAAGGTGGTGCGTACCACCGGACCGGTTGCTTGATCGAACAGCCTGTCGAGCGTCTGAATCGCCTGGCGCGACTGGACGATGTTCGTCCAGAGGCCGACAAGCTGCTCGATCGGCTGCAGCGCGCGGCTAAGCAGCACCGAGGCGGCGATGATTGCGCCGACCGAAATCTGCCCGTTGATGGCGAGCCATGCGCCAACGCCCAGCGCGAAGGATTGCATGAACATCCGCACGAATTTGACGAGCGAATTGTAGCGGCTGCCCGAAAACTGGAGATCGGCGACGGCATTCAGGCCGACGCTGCGCTGCTGGATATGGCGCGAGACCAGCGCGCGCCGCATCCCGAGCGCGCGTACGATCTCGGCCCTGCGCAGCATCGCTTCGTGCGATTCATAGGCCGCCGCATTGGCGTGATGCGCCTCTTCGGCCTTTGCCTTGCTGCGCCTTTCATTGGCGATCGCAAGCGTGACCAGAACGCATCCGGCACCGAGCACCAGCACTCCCAAAATCGGGTGAATGAGAAAGGCCACCAAGAGATACAGCGGCGTCCACGGGACGTCGAACAAGGCGGTCGCCGCCGGTCCCGCAAGCGATTGACGCAAGAGGTCGAATTCGCGCATCGCCTGATGGGTCGAAGGGTCGCCGGGCCGCGCGCGCAACCGCGCGAGCAGCCGATCCAATATCTCGCCCGAGAGCAATCGGTCGAGGCGCAGCGACGCACGGGCCATCAACCGCACCCGGATCGCATCGAGCGCCGACAGCGTGGCGATCGCAACGCCGACGACGACGGTGATGAAGACCAGCGTCAATACGCCATTGGTCGGCACAACCCGGTCATAGACCTGCATCATGTAGATGGTCGGTGCGAGATAGAGGATGTTGATCAGCGCACTGAATGTTGCTGCAAGGATGAAGTGAGTCCGACAGGCGCGGACGGCTTCTGACAATGCCGGTGGAACGGGCATCCAGAACAGGCGCATGCAATCCTCCCTTATTATCGGAAAAAAATGGCGCCGGGAGGGGGGGAGGTCCCGACGCCAAGCTGGTTATGAAAAGAGATAATCCGTGTCGAAATAGTGCCGGACATCGCGGAGGCTGGAGCGCCCGTTCGCTTCCATCCAGTCGTCCATCAGTGCCCGGATCATCTGCAAGGGGTTGTCCTGCTGATGGACGGAACCGCCGCCGTGGCCATTTCCGGAACTGCCGGAATTGACGACGTCCTGGGCCCGGACGTCACCGATAAACTGATCGGCGCCGCCGCCGGTATTGAATACCAGCCGATGCGCGGAGGTCAGTCCGGATATATCGACGGTATCGGCGCCCCGGCCACCGTTGACGGTGATCGTATTGAAGTTGAGGCTGGTCGGGTTGAAATCGCCGATGACGAGGATCGTGTCGCCACCGTTCCCTCCCGTACCGCCCGGCGGGACGCCTCCGGGCGACGTCACATTCAGGGCGTTGACGTTGATCTCCTCGATATTGTCGAGTTCGGCCACGATCTGCGCGTTCCCGGTGCCGTTGCGCGTGACGACGATTTCGGTGTTGGCATTCAGTCCGGTCATGCCCGCAGCTTCGGCTGCGGCTCGGGCATAGATACGGAAGGTTTCCGCTCCCGCCACGCCGTTGAGCACGAATGTATCCGTGCCCGCGCCGCCATCGACCAGATCCCTGCCACCGGTGGATCCGGTCTGCGTTATGGTATCGGTCCCGTCGCCGCCATTGACGATGTCGTTGCCGGCACCACCGTTGAGCGTATCGGTGCCCGCAAATCCGAACACCGCCTGCGAGCCCGCGGCACCGCCAGCGCCGTTGAGGTTGTTGTTGTTGCCAGCGGTGCCGGCGACAACCGCATAGTTGACGCCATTGAACCGCAGCGTTTCGACATTGCTCACCGTATCGACACCCTCGGCGCCGGTGTTGTCGGTGACGACAAGTGATGTTCCGGTGGTCGTGACGCTATAGTTTCCGACCGGTCCGGCGAACACCGCCACGTCGTTGTCGCCATTGCCGTTGATGCTGTCGTTGCCCGCGCCGCCGGTCAGTGTGTCATTCCCTGCCCCGCCGGTCAGCGCGTCGTTGCCAAGACCGCCGGAGACGGTGTCGTTGCCGCCATCACCGTTCAGCGTATCATTGCCGTCGTTGCCCGACAGTACATCATTACCGCCGCCACCGTCGCCGGTGTCGTCGCCGGCCGTACCGACCAGGCTGTTGTTGGCGCCATTGCCGTCCCAGTTGACCCCGGTCGGCCCGGTCGCGGCGGAGATGACCTGTTCGGCCGTGCCACCGCCATCGGTGAAGCTCACCGCGACGCGCAGCCGAAGCCCGGCCTGGTCGCCGAACACCTGGCCGGCATTGTCGTCGGGCGTGAACGTCGCAGCGGTGGCCCCGGCAATATTGTTCCAGGTCACGCCGTCGATCGACTGCTGCCATTGGTAGCTGAAGGCACCGAGCCCGTTCGGATCGGCAATCGCCGCGTTATTGACGGTCAGCTGCAGCCCTTCTCTCGGCGTCAGGTCGCTGATGACGGGCTGGCCCGTCGCCGGCGCGTTGACCGCGATCTCGACGTCGGAGAACCGCATGCGTTCGATGTTGCGCAAATTGTCGGTGCCGTCGAGCTGCGTGCCGCGCGCATGCGCCACGCTGATCGTGCCATTGGCATTATAGGTGATGTCGTAATTGGCCCTGAGGTCGGAGAACACGGCGATGTCCGTGTCGCCCGCGGTCGTGTCGGTCAGGATTTCGCGGACGATCACAAGCTGTCCCGGATTGAATGTCCGGTTGAACATCCGCGTCACCAGCTCGCTCATGCTGTTGGCCGTGGCGATTTCCGCACCGGTGCCGCCATCGGGACCGACATTCTGGCGAACGCTGATCCGCACGTTCAGCCATTTATCGCCATCGATGATATCATCGCCGGCATTACCGCGGATGAGGTCGCTGCCGTCGCCGCCGAGGATGATATCGCCGGCGTTATACGACGTGACGCCCGCTCCGACCACGGCCTGCAGCCCGGCGATCCGGGCGATGCCCGCGGCGTCGAGATTGCTTCCCGTATAGCCTTCCGATCCGCTGATCGCTGGATCGGGATCGAACGGCGCGCGTTCTGCCGCGGTGATGTTGGAGCCCGACAGAATATCGTTGAACCGCGACCCCGACAGCCCTTCGATGCTTTCATAGGCGTCCTGCGTCGCATTTGGCGGGGGCGTCGGATTCTCGTCGAACACGATCCCGCGCGTCAGGTCGGCATCGGTGCCGGCGCTGTTATCCTTATAAATCGCCCAGTCCCAACCCGACATGCCGGCCATCTTGGCGCGACCCGGGCTGCCGACCATGATGTCGTCGCCGCCTTCGGCGATGAACTCGTCGAAGCCGCCAAGCCCGAAGAACACGTCATGGCCCACGACCCCGTCCTGCGCGAAAATTTCGTCGAAATTGTCGCCGGGCGCGCCGTCGAAGGTGCCATGTTCGATCCAGTCGTCGCCCTCGTTGCCGAGGATGCGTTCGGCGGTGATATTGCCAAGGATGAAGTCATTGCCCTCACCGGCGAAGACTTCCGACCCGGCGTCGCTGCCGAGAACGATGAAGTCCTGCCCGCGCCCACCGAGCACCAGGTCGAGGCCCGGTCCGGTGTTGATCACGTCATGCCCGTCGCCAAGCTTGACATTGTCGTCACCGCCGATGTCGCGGACGACGTCGTCCCCCGCACCGGCATTGATGATGTCGTTGCCGGCGCCGCCTTCGAGCGTATCGTTACCGCCATCGCCGAAGATCGTGTCGTCGCCTTCGCTGGCAATGATGATGTCGGCGCCCTCGGTGCCGCCCAGCACCACATGCTGATCGCCCGTATAGCGCAGATAGTTGGTGTCGGGACCGACGGTTCCGGGGTTATTGCGGACGACAAGCGGGGTCAGGATGCCGCCGCCGGTCGGGTCGGTGCTCTCCAGCACACCGTCGCCATTGAGATCGTTGAACTGCCGCGTCCGGTCGACCTCCAGGATCAGTCCGGGCGTCGAGAAGACGTCGGAGGGAAGATGCGTCGCATTGGTGTTGCGCATGATCATCCCGGCGAAGCTGTTGCCTTCCATCTCGCTGAACAGGTGCAGGCCGTCGAGACGCTGGAGATAATAGAAGCGGTCGGCATTCTGCAGCTGTTCCATCTGCACTTCGAAGACGAAGTTGAAGGTGGAGCCGAGCATGCCGCCAAAGGGCAGGATCTTTTCGGCAAGGCCGCCGATCCACAGGTCGACATTGTCGAGGCCGGTGATCGTGACCCCGTTCGGACCGCTGGTCCAGGCGCCTTCGCCGTTGAGGAAGTCGAACGCATCGGGCGCATCGGCCGCCAGGATGACGCGATCGTCCAGCGGATCGTCGGGATCGCCCAGCACCGTCTGATCGGTACCGAAGATGATCGCCATCGCCGCAGCGCGCTTGCCCTCTACCGTCGTTTCGCCGGTGATCAGCGAATGCGTGCCATAAGCCGCGACGAAGTTGATGATCGACGCCTCATTCTTGAGATTGCCGGCGAAGTCGACCCAGCTTTCATAGGGTTTCAGCCGCGCGTCGTTGTTCGTCACCTCATAGAATTCGCGGCGCGCGGCGTTCAGCGAGGGGACGCCGGTGTCGCGGCCGCGGGCAAGGTTGATCGTCGCCAGATCGAGCGGCAGGCCCAGCAGGTTGTTGCGCAGCGCGCTGGTGACGAATTCGTCGATCTCGTTGCCGACCTGACGAGTCATGCCGCGGATGATGTCGCCCGCTGCCAACCCGTCCGCGATGACACCGTTAACCCCGTTGAACGCCGTGGGATTGAGGAAGCCATCGATCAGGCTGATGTCGTCGGGCGTGAAGGTCGGGCCGAACCGGGATATATCTTCGGTCAGCATCGAGTGGCCGAAGCGATAGACGACGTGCGCGAATTCGGCGACGATGTCGGGATTGATCGTGGTGTCGAACCCGTCGGGCACGATGAAGAAGTCGACCTGCGGCTGGATCTTGCGCGCGAACTCCTCGAACACGAGATGCTGATACTGCATCTCGGTGCCGAATTTCGCGGCCTGGAACAAGCGTTCGCCGTCCCACACCAGCGCAGCGACCTGCCCCGGCGTCGTTGGGAGGGCCGCGACGTCATCCGCCAGCCATTCGTTGAGGAACGCAAGGTCGCCGGTTGCCAGGACGACCTCCTTGGTGTGCTCGACCAGGCGGTTATGTTCGGCATGGAAGACATGGTGGACCGCGGTCAGGCCGATATTCTCGTTCACCCGGCCGTCGCCCGCCATGAAGTGGGCGTCGAGCAGTTCATCGTCATAAACCGCCGGGTTGTTGCCGGGGTTCAGCAGGCCGATCGTGATGTCGCCGTCTTCGATGCCGTTCGGCACCGCGGTGTGGGCGATATCGGCGAGGAAGGCGCTGTTGGTGCGAATCGCGGCGGCAAGACCCACCGGCGCCAACGGCGTACCCGAAATCACGACGTCGTCGGCGGTGTTCGGAATCCCGTCGCCGCCGATACCCGTGATCACCTGCGCATAGCCCGCAGCGTTGGGGATGAAATTGCCGTAGGCGTCGGTGCGCAGCAGGGGCACCTTGCCCACGTCCTGATCGGTGAGCAGGATGCCGAGCATCAGCGCCTGTTCCTTGACCTCGGCCCAGGTCGCCATGCCGCCGGGGGAGCCGCCGGCGCCCTCGATCAGCTTGCCGGTCGCAACCGGATGGCCCGCCGCGTTCACTTCATATTGGCGCAGGAACACCTGATGCGACGCGTGCGAAGCATAGGTCTGGTTCTGATCGACATAGGAGGTCGTCGTGTTGACCGGCCGCACATCGTCGGCGGTTCCCATGATGTTGTCGGCGCCCGCCGAAACCGTGGCGCGCGTCAGCACCATGAAGTTGGTGGGGCTGCCCGGGACATAAAGCGGATCGTCGGGCTGGAGCGGAATGAAGACGGTGCCGCTGCCCCCCTTGTTGACCAGATCGAGACCATGATCGAAGAATTGGCCGAACAGGGTGAACCACGAGTTGAACGAGGCCGACAGGCCCACGTCGGGCGAAACATTCGGAAGATGGACGTTGTCGCCGTCCATCGCGAGACCATAGGGCACAAGCGCGGCGTCGCGAACGACGCGCGCGGCCTCCAGATCGGCGACGGTCACGTCATGCGCGGCGGTCGCGGCGGCCAGCGCATCCAGCGCAGCCTGTTCCGCCGCACTCGGCGGCGTAAGGGGGTCGCCATCGTCCAGCTCATTGGCTGCGACCCGGGCGTTCTCCTTGACCACGCGCGCCTGATATTCTGCGTCCGACGCCGGTTTGAAGGTCTGATAGATCGCCGTAATCGCCGCCAGATCTGTCAGCGGATCAGCACTACCCGCCCGGTCCAGCCCCTCGAGGATCGCGGCGGGATTGCCCAGCGTCTGATCGACGAGCAGGTTGGAGATTGTCCGCAGGCTGCTGTCGAAGACGAGCGAGTTCGGATTGTTGGACGGATTGTAGTTGGGCGCCGTCGGCATCGGCGGCGCGCCGCCAGGCCCGTCGGGATCGAACATAGTGCCGTCCGCCGGCCGGTAAACCGGATCGAGCAATGACGGGAACTGCACGTTGGACGCGCCCCATTGTTCCTGGCCCGGGAGCAGATGGTTGTTGCTGCCGTCGACCGCACGCAATCCGAAGGAAAGATTATACGCGGGGATAAGCCCACCCGGCCCGTAAAGCGGCTGCCCAGCGGCATGCGCTTCGGCAATCTTGATCTGATCGAGAATGAATTCGAGATCGCTGCGGATGTACGTAACCATGCTTACCTCCCTGCAGTAAACCCGCACACGCCGCCCACCAACCGGCTCGGCTTCGACTCGCAATACGCGGTCGATCTGCGGATTTTGTGGTTGCAAGCTAAGTCTTAAGGAGCGCCGCCGTCGAGTTGGACTGGCGACCTATTACGTTCCCGCCGTTCTATATTCACGCGCTCTATTACGATGTCACAATCTATATAGTACTTTTTATATAGGTGACGATCGGGCAAGGCGCAGGCCAAGGGGCCCTTGGCAGGCTGGCAAGGCAAAAGACGGAAGGGAAGCTGGTTTGGGGCGGCGCGAAAATGGCCCGCGAATGGCGATGAAACGCCGCTCAGCGCCTGTACGAGATTTGGGAAACCCCGTTAAAATTACGCTGCAACATCGGCCTTCCGCGCTTCTCTTCGAGAAGGCCGGGCAGATATGTCTCATCCGCACTGTCATTGAATGCCCGCGCCTGCATCACGGCGACCGCGCTGACCCGGTTGTGTACACCCAGCATACGAAATGCGGCGGCGATATGAACCTTCACCGTTCCCTCGGCGATGCACAGAAGCCGCGCGATTTCCTTGTTCGAGCGCCCGGCGGCGAGGAGGTTCAGAACCTCGAATTGACGCCCGGTCAGCGCCGTCTCGTGCGCGGCGCCATCCTCATCGGCGAGGCTCGCCTTCCGGGCATTCAAATCGGACAGGAAAGGCGGAACATATATCTGCCCCGCCAGCACCTTTCTTAATGCGTCCGCCATCTCGTGGACCGGAAAATCCTTTGGGATATAGCCGTGGACGCCGGCCGCCAGCGCGTCGAGCACCATCTCGCGGTCGCGGGACGCAGTCACGACGACGACGCGGACATTGGGATATTTAACGCGCAGATCGCGCAAGCCTTCGCGCTTGTGCATCCCCGGCAGGCCGAGATCGATCGTCACAAGATCGATCGATCGCCGCGCCGCCATTCGTGTGATGACAGACGGAAAGTCCCAGGCTTCGATCAGATTGGGCAGGCCGAGATTTCGCGCGAAAAGTGTAGTCAATCCTTCGCGGCAAAGCGGATGACTATCCGCAACCAAAATCTCACCTGTTGCATTCGTCACGGATTTGCCCCCCACGGGTACTTGCCTAGGCACGCGCCGACAAACATACGCCCGCTTGACCATTTCCCGCCGCCGCGACCCGAGCGAGAAGGCACTCTTTTTGTTATGAAACGAATCGGTCCTGTTAAGATTATGCGCCTAAGCTGACGCCAACCTGACGGTTAACTTAGCTGACGATCAGATTGTTCACCAATTTGGTGGGCGCCTTGAAATAACAGGCCAATTTCTTTTCGGTGAGGATTGGTAATCAGCCTGGCATGGTGGATTTCGGCAATTCGCGCCACGATCGCGAGGCCCAGGCCCGCCCCGCCAGCGTTCGCATGATCGGCGCGAGCGAAGCGCTGGCTGAGCGCGGCAAGGTCCGCAGCCGACAAGCCAGCCCCCTCGTCCCTGACACAAATGCGGGCGTCCGGGCCGACCGCGATCACGACCGTTCCGCCCTCGGGGGTCACGCGCAGCGCATTCTCCACTAGGTTCGACACCGCCGCCGCGAGCGTTTCCCTGATTCCGGAAACCATGGGTTCGCCCTCGACCGCCAACGCGACGTGCCTGCCCTGCTCGGCCGCCAGCGGGGCAAAGCGGTTGGTCACGTCCATCGCCACATCGGAAAGCGAAACGACATCGTGGGAGACGGGGCGCGCCACATGCGCTTCCACCTGCGCCATCATCATGATCTGACCGACAAGCCGCTTCATCGCGGCAACGTCCTTCTTGAGCCTGAGCGCGTCGGGCGAGCCCAGCCGGTCCAGCTCGATCATCAGGATCGCAAGCGGCGTCCGCAGTTCGTGGGCGACATTGGCGGCAAAGGCCTCGCGCTGCTCCGCGACGTCGTCGAGGCGTGCCAGCAGATCGTTCAGCGCGCGCGCAAAGGGCTGTGTTTCGAGCGGAAATTCCTCAAGATTGACACGGAAGCCGCGGTCGGTGCCCACCACCGAATCCATGCGGGCAGCCGCCGTGCCCAACGGGGCGAGCGATGTCCGGATGACCCATCGGACCGCGAAAAACATCGGCACCATAAGCAGGAGGAGCGGCAGGACGACATGTTCAGCGATTTCAAGCCATTCGCCGCGCCAGCCATCCGACGCCGACTTTTGCTCGAGCATGACCTCGACATCGAAACTGACGAAAATGATCAGCGCCAGACCGCCAAACGCGCCCGTCCATGCCAGGCCGCGCGTCAGGCGGCGCGATACGGAATGCGGCGCTTTAATCCCCGTAGTCCCGGAGCAGATAGCCCATTCCGCGGACGGTCACGAGCCGGTCGGGATGATCGGCATCGCTGAGCTTATGGCGAAGCCGGGACACAATGGCCTCGACCGCATTGGGCGTCACCGGTTCGTCGAACCGGTACAGCGCTTCTTCGATGGTCGATCGGCGCACGACCGCTCCGGCCCGCCGGATCAGCAGTTCCAGCAAGTCGGCTTCGCGGCGGGTCAGTTCGATGGCATTGTCGCCGCTCCGCGCCGTCCGCGCCGCCACGTCGAATGCCAGCTTCCCAGCCCTGATGATCGGCAGGCTGCGCGTTCCCGGCCGGCGCAGGAGCGCACGAAGGCGGGCGGCCAGTTCCTCGATTTCGACAGGTTTGACCAGATAGTCATCCGCCCCGCCATCAAGACCGGCGACCCGATCCCCCATTCCGTCGCGCGCTGTCAGGATCAGGACGGGCGGCAGGGGGTGGCCCGGCCGGTCGCGGCGCAACCATTCGAGCCCGTCACCATCGGGTAGCCCGAGGTCCAGAATGATCGCATCATATGTCACGCTGGCAAGAGCGACCTCGGCTTCGTCGAGATTCCCGACGCCGTCCCCGCTGAATCCATGCTGAGCCAGGCCATGCGAAACGAGCCCCGCCAGACGATCGTTGTCCTCTATGATCAGGACGCGCATGTCGCACCAATTGGCAGCGGAGCCCCCCACGGTCATCGCCAGGCACGCCCCCAAAACAAACCCCCGCATCAAGGGAAGCTGTTGCCGGTCCGGTGAGTATGAACTCATTATTCACGAAATCAAGAAGGCCGGGATTCGCATCCTTGGTGTAGTTGGCAGGAACCCCGCCGATCAAACCGCGAACGCCGCGCCTTCCGCGAACCGGAATTATCCGATTACCGGAACTAACCGTAACAAGTTGGCACGGAGGCCCCCAATTAATCGGATTAGAATTAGGAAAATAGTGGCGGAGACGGAGGGATTCGAACCCTCGGTACCGGATTTACCAGTACGACGGTTTAGCAAACCGTTGGTTTCAGCCACTCACCCACGTCTCCGCATGGCCTGTCGCGCTAACGACAGTCTGGCCTAGGCGGGTCGCTATAGCCATGCACTTCGCACCCCGCAACGGCAAAGATTGTGCAATTTTGGGGTCGAAGCAGGCATTTCGTCGCCCGGATGATTCGGTCCGGCGTAAATTCGACTCAAGTCATCGCCGGTTCATTGCCCGCAGCCGAAAGCGAGTCATGATTAACGCAGATTTCGGCGCGCGTGCGTCACTCGATCTTTGGGGGTCCAATATGCGGAAAACGTTCACCAGCCTTGCCTTGGCAGCAATGGCATCGCTCGGCCTCGCGCTGACGCCGCTTCCGGCAGCCGCGCAGATGCGCGAAGTCGATCCCAACAACACGGCGATCGATTCCGATCTCGACAACCCTGCGCCGCCACCGGTATCGAGCGATTCGACGGCCGGCACATCGTACGACAGCGACCTTGCCACCGGCGACCAGCAGACCAGCGAGACGCCGCCCGTGGACGGCGCCGCGGCTAGCGCCGACGTTTCGGCGGCGACCGTCGTGGCGGCACCCGGCTCGACCTACAAGAAGGACGATCTGATCGGCGCCGCCGAAGGCGTGTTCGGCAAGGGCGCGCAAGGCCTTGCCGGGCTGATCGAGGATATTTTGAAGAAGCAGGGCGAACCCAACGCCTATATCGTCGGGCGCGAAGCCGGCGGCGCGCTCGTGCTCGGCGTGCGCTATGGCTCGGGCACGCTGCATCACAAGGTCGAGGGCGAGCTGCCCGCTTACTGGACCGGCCCGTCGATCGGGTTCGACGCCGGCGCCAATGCCGGCAACACCTTTGTCCTCGTCTATAACCTGTTCGACAGCGAGGATCTGTACAAGCGCTATCCCGCGGGTGAAGGCGCCGCCTATCTGGTCGGCGGCTTCAACGCGAGCTATATGCGCCGCGGCGACGTCGTCCTGATCCCGATCCGCGTCGGCGTCGGCGCGCGACTTGGCGTGAACGCCGGCTATATGAAGTTCCGCAAAAAACAGAACTGGGTGCCCTTTTAAGAACAACCCGCTTGCCAAGGGGGCGACAGCCCGCGCTTCGGCGCGGGCTTTTTCTTTGCGCCGATGATAGGGCGTGGTCGCAGCTGATCGGGAGGATCGACGACATGACAACGCAACCTGCTGGCGGCCCGCATTATTCACCCTTCGCGGTCGGTGGCGGCCTCATTTTCGTGTCCGGGCAGCTGCCGCTGCTGCCGGGCCGCGATACGTCGCTGGCCGATGCCCCCTTCAGAGCGCAGGCGGAACAGACGCTCCAAAACCTGAAATCCGTCCTTCAGGACGCTGGCACGGATCTGACGCGGGTGATCAAGACGACCGTCTATCTCGGCGACATGGCCGACTGGGACGAACTGGATGCGGTTTATGGCCAGTTTTTCGGGGCGACCCGCCCCGCGCGAAGCGTGGTCCCCACCGGCCCTCTGCATTTCGGCTTTCGAATCGAAATCGAAGCTATCGCCCTGGCGGCAAAGGGCGCCGCTTAGTCGCCGTCGAACGCGATCAGCGTCTCACAGGTCAGACCCGCAGCCTCGAGCCGCCGTGATCCGCCCAGATCGGGCAGATCGATCACGAATAGTGCCGCCGCAACCTCGGCGCCGACGCTCCGCATCAACGCGGCGGTCGCGAGGATCGTGCCGCCGGTCGCCAGCAGGTCGTCGACAAGGACGACGCGGTGGCCGGGCAGCACCGCACCTTCGTGCAGTTCGAGGCGATCAACGCCATATTCGAGTTCATAGTCGACGCCGATGGTGACGCCGGGGAGCTTGCCCGCCTTGCGCACGGGAACGACGCCAAGCCCCATCGCGGTCGCCATAGCCGCGCCGAACAGGAACCCGCGCGCCTCGACCGCGACGATGAAATCGGGCCGATGGATGGTGGCGAGCGCGCTCAGTCGGCGCACGCTTTCGGCGAAACCAGCGGCGTCGCCGATCAGCGTCGTGATATCGCGGAATTGAATGCCCGGCTTTGGAAAGTCCGGGATGGTGCGGACGAGCGACGCGAGGTCGAGGTCCGGCTGGGGCGGGAGGGCGATCATGTTGGCCGCCCTCCCCTATGCCCTCAATGTTTCTTGTCGGCCCAGATGTTCCGGTACGACAGGTACGTCAGCACGGTGAAGATCAGCAGGAAAAAGAAGACTGCATAACCCACCTGGATGCGCTTGATCAGCTTCGGCTCGGCCGTCCAGACGAGGAATGCCGTGACGTCCTTCGACATCTGGTCGACGGTCGCCTTGGTGCCATCGGCATATGTGACCTGGTTCGGAGCCAGCGGCGGGGCCATCGCGAGGTTGAGGTTCGCGAAATAGGGGTTGTAGTGCAGCCCCGTGCCCGGCTTCAGTTCTGCCGGCAGATTCTTCGGCGGGTTCTGGAAGCCCGTCAGCAGCGAATAGACATAATCCTTGCCGCCTTCGCGCGCCTTGGTGATCAGCGAAAGATCTGGCGGCAGCGCGTTGTTGTTCGCGGCGCGCGCGGCGACTTCGTTCGCATAGGGCGACGGGAAATAATCCGACGGCAGGCCATCGCGCGTCGCCGGTTCACCCGTGTCGGGGTTGACCGACGGAACCTGGAAGCCCTTGGCGAAGGTCTTGATCTGGCCTTCGGTGTAGCCGAGGTCCGCAATGTCGCGGAAGGCGACAAGATGCAGGCTGTGGCAAGCCGAGCAGACTTCCTTGTACACCTGCATGCCGCGCTGCAGCTGGGCCTTGTCCCAATGCGGCAGGACGATGCCATCGCTGGCCAGCTTCAGATGCCGGGGGTGTTTGTGAAACTCGTGCGCGACATTGGCTTCATTGCTGAGCGGCGTCGTGAAGATCGCGAGCACCAGCGCGGTAATGAAACCGAGGCCGACGAGAAAACCGAGCGGACGAACCATGGCTGTATCAGCTCCTATTAAAGTCCGGCGCTCAGGCCGTTGCCGAAGCCGACGAGGTGTCGGTGGCGTGTTTGGCGAGGACCGCTTCGGTGATCGAATTCGGCATCGGAAGCGGGCGTTCGATCCGCGACACGATCGGCAGGATCACCAGGAAGTGCGCGAAATAATAGATCGCACCCAGCTGGCTGAGGATCACCCACGGCTGTTCCGCCGGCTGCATGCCGCACCAGCCGAGAAGCAGGACGTCGACGACGAGGATCCAGAAGAAGATGCGGTACAGCGGACGATAGTTCGACGACTTGATCGGCGAGCTGTCGAGCCAGGGCAGGAAGAACAGCAGCGCGATCGATGCGAACATCGCAATGACGCCCCACAGCTTCGCGTCGATCCACAGGAAGTTGAAGGTGAAGGCCTTCAGGATCGCGTAGAAGGGCAGGAAGTACCATTCGGGAACGATATGCGCCGGGGTCGAAAGCGAGTTCGCCGGGATATAATTGTCCGCATGGCCGAGCGTGTTCGGGCTGAAGAAGGTCAGCGCGACGAAGATCAGCAGGAAGATGCCGACGCCGAAGCCGTCCTTCGCGGTGTAATAAGGGTGGAACGGGACGGTGTCCTGTTCGTCCTTCACCTCGATGCCCGTCGGGTTCGACGAACCCGGGATATGCAGCGCCCAGATGTGCAGGATGATGACACCCAGGATCACGAACGGCAGCAGATAGTGCAGCGAGAAGAAGCGGTTGAGCGTCGCGTTATCGGGGACGAAGCCGCCGAGCAGCCATTCGCGCACCGGTTCGCCGACGATCGGTATCGCCGAGAAGAAGCCGGTGATCACCTGCGCGCCCCAGAAGCTCATCTGGCCCCACGGAAGCACATAGCCCATGAAGGCTGTCGCCATCATGAGGAGGAAGATCACGACGCCGAGCAGCCACACCATTTCGCGCGGCGCCTTGTACGAACCGTAATAAAGGCCGCGGAAAATGTGCAGATAGACGACGATGAAGAACATGCTCGCGCCGTTCATATGCGCGTAGCGGATGAACCAGCCGGCATTCACGTCGCGCATGATATGCTCGACCGAGTTGAACGCGACGCTCGCGTTCGCGGCATAGTGCATCGCCAGAACGATACCGGTGATGATCTGGATCATCAGCGCGGCGCCGGCGAGGACGCCGAAGTTCCAGAAATAGTTGAGGTTACGCGGCACCGGATAGCCGGGGCCCGTGGCGTTATAGACGAGGCGCGGAATCGGCAGCTTCTCGTCCATCCACTTCATCAGCGGATGCGTCGGCTCATAGGGTTTGGCCCAGGGAAAGCTCATCTTATCTCGCTCCTCAGCCGATCGTCACGACGGTGTCGCTGTTGAATTCATAGGGCGGCACAACCAGATTCTTGGGTGCCGGGCCCTTACGGATGCGCGCCGCGGTGTCATAATGCGAACCGTGGCACGGGCAGAAATAACCGCCGAAATCGCCTTTGTTCTCGCCCTCGGCCGCACCGAGCGGCACGCAACCGAGGTGCGTGCAGACGCCCAGCGTGATCAGCCAGTTTTCCTTGCCGGGCTTGGTGCGCTGGTCGATCGTTTCAGGATCGCGCAGGTCGCCCAGCGGAACCGCCTTGGCTTCGGCGATTTCCTTGGCGACGAGGTTGCGCACGAACACCGGCTGCTTGCGCCAGCTGGTCTTGATCGCCTGGCCAGGCTGGATCGCCGAAATGTCGATTTCGGTCGTCGACAGCGCGAGCACGTCGGCCGACGGGTTCATCTGGTTGAGCAGCGGCAGCACCACGGCGACCGCACCGACACCAGCGAAACTCACCGCCGCAATATTGATGAAATCCCGGCGGCGTACGCCATCCTCGATACCGGCGTTGAGTTCAGATTCACTGGCCATTCGACTGCCCTTGCATGGGTGAACTAACAAAAGTTCTCGAAGTTATGGCCGCCCTGTTGCACGCGCACGAAAGCGCACAACCCGGCGGCCCCTCCGGGAATTGCGGGCCTGATAGCCGCACTGTCCGGGCTTGCCAACAGGCAATTTCCGCATAACGCACTGTACCAAGCGACGGCCGCCAAGCCTCTCGATTCCCGGCGCCTTCGCCTTTATGGGGGCACCATGGAAATCGCCCTGTTTCAGCCGGACATCGCCGGTAATGTCGGCACCATATTGCGCACCGCCGCCTGCTTCGGCGCGCCCGCGCATATCATCGAGCCATGCGGATTCCCGTTTGGCGACGCCGCGCTGAAGCGCGCGGGAATGGATTATGCGGTGCGCGCCAATGTGCGCCGGCACGCCGATTGGAATGACTTCATGCACTGGCGCGCCGAGGCGGCTCGGAGGCTCGTACTGTTGACCACAGCGGGGGCGACGCCCCTGCCCGCCTTTACGTTCGAGCCCGGCGACCTGCTGTTGCTCGGCGCCGAATCCTCGGGCGTGCCGCCTTATGTCCATGATGCGGCCACGGCACGGGTCGCAATTCCCATGCGTGAGGGCTTTCGCTCCTTGAATGTCGCGGTCGCGGCTGGCATCGCGCTCGCCGAAGCGCTCAGGCAAACGAAAGGCTTTCCGGCATGATCTCGCTCGACCCGCAGCAACAGACGGCACGTAACTGGTTCGAATCGCTCCGCGACCGGATCTGCGCCGAATTCGAGAAGATCGAGGCCGAGGCGGGCAGCGACGCGCGCTTTGCCTATACGCCGTGGGACCGCGAGGCCGATGGGCTGGCGCCGGGCGAAGGCGGCGGCGGCGTGCGCGGCGTGATGACCGGCAAAGTGTTCGAAAAGGTCGGCGTCAACGTATCGACCGTCGCGGGCGAGTTTGCCCCCGACTTTGCCGGGTCGATCCATGGCGCGGGCGAAGACCCGAGCTTCTTCGCGACCGGAATCAGCCTTGTCGCGCATATGGCGAACCCGCACGTTCCGGCGGTGCATATGAACACGCGCTTCCTTGCGACGACAAAGCGCTGGTTCGGCGGCGGCGCCGATCTCAACCCGCCGATTCCCTATGCCGAGGACACCGACGCCTTTCACGCGCGGCTGCGCGCCGCCTGCGCGCCCTTTGGCCCCGACGTTTACGAACGTTACGCCAAATGGGCCGAGGATTATTTCTATATCCCGCATCGCGGCGTCCATCGCGGCGTCGGCGGGATTTTCTACGACCATCTCGAATGCGGCGACGATGCCGAGTTCGACCGAAACTTCCAGCTGACGCAGGCGGTCGGTGAAGCCTTTCTCGACATCTTCCCGCAGATCGTGCGGCGCCGAATGGGCCTGCCCTTTACCGAGGCCGAGCGCGAGGAACAGCTCATCTGGCGCGGGCGTTATGCCGAATTCAACCTCGTCTATGACCGCGGAACTTTGTTCGGCCTGAAGACCGGGGGCAATATCGACGCGATCCTGATGAGCCTGCCGCCGCTCGCCAAATGGAACTGACATAGAAAAGGGCGCCCCGTTGCCGGAGGCACCCTTTCTAATTTCCGTTGGCGCAGATCAGGCGAAAACATCCCCCGATGCGCGCGGTGCGAGGGCGCGATAAACGCCGACCGGCATCGAGAAGGAAATCATGATGACCGGCAGGTAGACGACCGCGGCCATGACGATCATCGTCAAAATCGCGCCCACCGCCGAACCGCCGAGAATCGCGCCCAGAACGCCGCCGAAGATCAGGCCCGCGATCATTGCATAGATGAATATGCCGATCGTGAAGAGCAGATAGAAGCCGACGATCGTCCACTGCGAGGGACCCGTCAGCCGCCACGATTCACCGAGGCCCGTCACCGGATTGCGCGTCAGCTGATTGGCCATGACAGGGCCGGCAACCAGGAAACGCCCCTGCACCCACAGCAGGAAAACGATCATCGCGACGTAGAGGATGATCATCAGGAAGATCGCGCCGCCGCCGATCGCGCCCGCCCCGCCCGATTCCAGCGCCGCCGGGGAGAAAGCCCCCATGCCGCCGAGTGCCGCGCCGAAAATCAGCGTCAGGACGAACATGATGATGAAGATGACGATATAGGCGGCGATCATCACCACGAACATGCCAAAGGCCAGCGCCGGCCCGGCCTGAAACGCCCAGGCAAAATTCGGCGCCTCTCCGGGATACATGCCGCCGCGCCAGATGAGCATCGAAACGCCGTAAAAAATCACAGCCGCGATCAGCGCGAAAAGAGCAATCTTGCCGAACGCGCCCATCACGAGCGACGGGTCGTTGGGCGCCAGCGCCATTGCCGAAAAAGTCGATCCAAGGAGCAGATAACCGAGCAGACCGACGACGAGCAGCGCCCCGCCCATCCAGATCAGCATCTGCATCCAATTCGCCTTTAGAAACGCGAAGGTTTCCGAGAAGGCTGCTCCGATACTCATTTTCGTCATGTCACTTCCCCCTGTTTTTAAACCAGACTCTCACTCCATCCAAGGCGGACAAAAGCCCGACTGGCTTCGCCCATTTGCGACACATCATTCTTATTGGCGGTGACCCGCATCACTTGAACACATCTGACGATGCAAGCTGGCGATAGGCAGCCGCCGAAACGGCAATCGACGCCAGGCTGCCGACGGCGCTGAACGCGGCCTCGATGAAGCCGCCCAGCATCCGCCCGAACCCCGGTTCGCTTCCCGCGATGACCGAGACGATGCCCCCGATGATCAGCGCCGCGATCACGATCACCAGCGCGACGAGGAACAGGAAAAAGAAGATCGCCCAACCATTGCCTCGCGTGAGGTCCCAGCTCGTCCGGATCGCTTCGAAGGGGTTGTAGAGGCTGCGGTCGGCGACGGCCGGCGCGACCAGAGCGAGACGCCCGACCAGATAGAGGCCCGGGACGAGCAGCAGGAGAAAGCCGAGACCGATCGCGACACCGCACAATATCTGGATCGCGATCATCGTCGGGAAGAGCATGAGCGCGAAGGTCAGCGCCTCGCCGACGCTGGTCCCGGTCCGCGACAGCCACAACCGCAGGATTCCCGCCGTGCCGATGAGCGCGGATAGCGCGATCGCCAGTTGTCCCGGAATCATCTGGCGAAAGCTTTCGCGAAACGTCTCCATGACCTGATTGAAGTCAGCGCCCGCCGCGGGCTCGATCGGCACCGGGCCGAACCATGCGACCGCGAGCGCCGGCAGGAACAGGAAAACGCCGGCGATCGTGCCGACCAGCGCCGTGTGCGACTTCAGAAGTTGCAGCGTGTCGTCCCACGCGGCGCCCATGTCGAATTTTACCATTGATACCCCGTCATTTTTTCGATTTCCCAGTTGCGGCGAAGGTGACGATCTTCGGCGCTCCTGTCCACCCCTGTCGGCAAGCGCTACGGAGGGTCTTGCGCGAGGCGCCGCGGCGCGCCAGATAGCCCGCGCGATGCCCCCCCTTTCCCCGCCCGAATGGACCATCAGTCCCGGCCTGACCGATTATGATGCGGCGCTCGCCGATATGGAGACGCGCGCCGCCGCGATCCATGCCGGCGAGGCGGGCGAGCGCATCTGGCTGATCGAGCATCCACCGCTTTATACCGCGGGAACGAGCGCCGATCCCGCCGAGCTGCTCAATCCGCAATTTCCGGTTTATGATGCCGGGCGTGGCGGCCGCTACACCTATCATGGCCCGGGCCAGCGCGTCGGCTATGTCCAGCTCGACCTGACGAAACGCGGGCGCGACGTGCGCGCCTATGTCTCCGCGCTCGAAGGCTGGGTGATCGACGCGCTCGCGCTGCTCGGCGTCGAGGCGCGCCGTGCCGAGGGGCGCATCGGCATCTGGACCGACGATGCCAACGGCCGCGAGGCCAAGATCGGGGCGATCGGGGTGCGCGTGAAGCGTTGGGTGACGATGCACGGCTTTTCGCTCAACGTCGCGCCCGATCTTGCGCATTTCGGCGGCATCGTGCCGTGCGGCATTGCCGAATTTCCGGTGACGAGCCTCGCCGCGCTGGGCCGGGCCGCATCCTTTGCCGAGGTCGACGCGGCGCTTGTGCAAACGTTTCCCGCCTTTCTCGACAAGCTTTCGCCGAAGGACTAGGAACGCCGCATGACCCGCACCCTTCTCGCATCGCTCTCCCTGCTCGCGCTCGCTGCCTGTGGCGGCGGCGACACCGCCGGCAAGTCGACGACCAAGCTCGACGCGGTCGAGGTCCAGCCGGGATCGGTGAGCGATTCGATGATCATCCTCGACGACGCGGTCAGCGATGGCACGGCGGTCGACAACAGCGTTCCCGACGACGGCACGAAAAAGGATGCGGCGAAGACCGACGAAGCGGATACTGCAGATGAGGCGGCGCCCGCAAGCGAAGCCGACGACGATCCCGATGCGGTCGACATGCCCGTCGCGAAAAAGGCGATCACCGCCGATCCCGCCGCGAAAAAGGGCGAATAGACCTTAACGCAGCCCCAGATTTTTGTGCGTCTGCAGCGACAGGCGCCAGCGCGGATCGTCCATCACCAGATCGATGCACGCCTGCACATTGGCGGCGGCGTGCGGATCGTCGAGCGGCTGGACAAGCAGATGCTTGAAATCGAGCGTCGCAAGCCGCGCGACATCGCTGCCGGGTTGCGGCCAGACGAGTTTCAACTCGTCACCGCTCGTCTGCACCAGTTCGCTCCCCGCCTTCGGGCTGACGCAGATCCAGTCGATGCTGCGCGGGACCGGGAAGGTGCCGTTGCTTTCGATCGCGATCGTGAAGCCGCGCTCGTGCAGCGCGTCGATCAGCGCCGCGTCGACCTGCAGCATCGGCTCGCCGCCGGTGAGCACGACATAGCGGTCATCGCGGCCCTGCCCCCAGCTTTCGGCGATGACATCGGCCAGCGCGCCCGCCGTTTTATATTTTCCGCCCAACGTCCCGTCGGTGCCAACGAAATCGGTGTCGCAGAACTGGCAGACCGCCTTGGCGCGATCCTTCTCGCGCCCCGTCCACAGATTGCAGCCGGCAAAGCGGCAGAAGACGGCACGGCGCCCTGCCTGCGCACCCTCACCCTGCAGGGTAAGGAAAATCTCTTTGACGGCGTAGGTCATCGGCTCAGGCGTAGCGCGTCGGGTCGGCTAGACCCGCGTCGGCGAAGCCCTTGGACCGCAAGCGGCAACTGTCGCACGAGCCGCAATGCAGCCCCGCGGGCGTCGGGTCGTAGCACGACCAGCTCATCCCCGCGTCCATGCCCAGCCGCGCCGCTTCGGCGGCGATATCGGCCTTGGTCATATGCTGAAGCGGCGCGTGGATATGGAAATCGACGCCCTTGTCGCCGTCGCGCGTCGCGAGCGCCGCGAGCTTTTCGAAACCCTGGATGAATTCGGGGCGGCAGTCGGGATAGCCCGAATAATCGAGCGCATTGACCCCGATGACGATGTCCTGCGCCTGCCGCGCTTCGGCGAGCCCGAGCGTCAGCGACAGGAAGATGAGGTTGCGCGCCGGGACATAGGTGATCGGGACATCGCCGCCGCCCTCGACCTCGGGGACGCCATCCTTCGGCACGTCGATATCGGCGGTGAGCGCCGAGCCGCCGAACCGGCGAAGGTCGAGCGGCAGCACGATATGTTCGGCCGCGCCGATATAGTTCGCGATGCGCGTCGCCGATTCCAGTTCGACGCGGTGGCGCTGGTTATAATCGATCGTGAGCGCGACGATCCGCGCGCCCGCTTCGCGCGCGAGGCCCGCGCAGACCATCGAGTCGAGGCCGCCCGACAGGAGGACGATCACCGTTTTTCCGGAAACTTGCTGCATCGGCGCCAGATAGGCCCGCGCCGCGGGGCGCGCAAGTGCTGCGCCGCATCAAAGAAAATGGGCCGCATGGCACTTGCCGCACGGCCCAGTTCGGCATGACAGCCGTTAGGGAGAAGGGCACTCATGAAGAAGCCCTGCACCTCGTTTAACGCCGCATGGTTAATATTTCGTTCGCTCAGCAGCCGCCGGTGCGGCGCGCCTCGATCGCCTGCGAAAACGGCCTGCCCTCGGCAATGCCCTGCGTGTCGATCTGGACCAGCCGGTTCGTCTCGCTGCGGATGCTCGTGCGGCCATGCCCTGCGCCGGGGCAGGTATAATGGACGGTCACCGAATTCGGCGTGTCTTCGATGACATAGCGCGAACAGGTCGAGCGTGGATGCTGGATCTGGATCATCCGCCGCGCGTCGCCGACGCAAATCGTCTGCAACACGTCATCCTTGCCGCGTTCGCGAAGCTGCCAGCTGCCTTTTTCGAGGCGGTCGAGCATCGCCAGCGAAGGCGCCTGCGCCGGCACGGCGCTCGCGGCGGCGCAGCCGAGCGCAAGGAGAGACATTCGCAATGTGGGAGAGAAGATCGCCATTCCACCTGTTCCATTGGCCGCCCGCGAGCGAGCGAATATGCGACCCTGTTCCCTTATAGCTAGCAAGCCGGGGATGCATTTTCAACCACTTGGCGCCGAATTACCTCGCTTCGTCGCCGAAATTCGCGGAAATTCCATCGCTATTCCGCGCGATTGTGAGCCGAGATTTCATCGAGCGGGATCGGAAAGAAGCGCGAACAAAAGGCGCAGTCGACGACGATCCGGCCATTTTCATCGGCCATGTCGGCACGCTCGGCCTCCGGAAACTGCGCGAGCACCCCGGCGAAATAACCGGGGCTGCACCGGCATCCGCGCGACACCCCGATGCCCGGCTCGACGCGCACCTCATCCTCGTGGAACAGCCGCCACGCGAGCGTCTCGAGCGACGTCGCCGGATCGGTGAGTTCCTCGTCCTTCAGCGTCGCCGCGATGGTCTTGGCATGCTCCCATTCGGTATTGTCGTGACGCACGTGCAACCGGTCGCGGCCGACTTCGCCTTCGGGCAGATGCTGCAAGAGCAGCCCGCCGGCGAGGCAGCCCGCCTCGGGATCGTGGCGCGCGGCGAGCTTGATCAGGCTGGGGATCTGCTCGGACTGTTCGAAATAATGCTCGGCCGCCTCACCGATCGACGCGCCCTCGAGCGGGACGATGCCCTGATAGCGCTCGGCGGTCGTCGCCTGGTCGAAGGTGATCGCAAGAAAGCCTTCGCCGAACAGCGCGAACAAGGTCGGGTCGGAGCCGACCTCGGCGAGCCGCTCGGCATCGAATTTCAGGTAACCGCGCAGTTCGCCGCCGCGATAGTCGCAGACGAGCAGCTCAATGGGGCCGCCGCCGGTCTGCGCCTGCAGCGTCATCTGGCCATTTTCGTCCTTGAGCGTCGAGCCGAGCAGCACGGTGAGCACCAGCGCCTCCGCGAGCAGCTTTTCGGCCACCGGCGGATAATTATGCGCGCCCATGATCGTCTGGAGCGTCGGCCCGAGCCGCACCAGTCGCCCGCGCACATGGCGCTCGGCGATCGTGAACAGCAGGGGCTGGTCGAACCAGGTTTCGATGATGTCACTCACGTCTTCGAACTCACAATTTTTCGAGCGCCCAGAGCAGGATCGACTTCTGCGCATGGACGCGATTTTCGGCTTCGTCCCAGACGCGCGACTGCGGGCCGTCGATCACCGCATCGACAACCTCGTCGCCGCGATGCGCGGGAAGGCAGTGGAGGAAGATCGCGTCGTCCTTCGCGCCCGTCATCAGCCGTTCGTCGACCTGATAGGGCGCCATCGCGGCGAGCTTGTTGTGCGCGTGATCCTGCCCCATCGACACCCAGGTGTCGGTGACGACCAGATCGGCGCCCGCAACCGCCTCGCGCGCGTCGCGCACGATGTCGATACGCGAACCCTTGGCGCGCGCGGCTTCGACAAAGTCCGGATCGGGATCATAGCCCTGCGGAACGCCGGCGCGGACGTGGAAACCGAACAGTCCCGCCGCCTCGATCAGCGAGGAGAGGACATTGTTGCCGTCGCCAAGCCATGCGAGTTCGAGCCCCGGCAACGCCTTGCCGCTTTCGACGACCGTCAGCAGGTCGGCGACGATCTGGCACGGATGCGACAGGTCGGTCAGGCCGTTGATCACCGGCACGCTCGCATATTCGGCAAGCTCTTCGACTTTCGCATGATCGTCGGTGCGGATCATGATCGCGTCGGCGTAGCGCGACAGTACGCGCGCGGTGTCGGCGATCGTCTCGCCGCGCCCGAGCTGCGTTACGCCCGCGTCCATGATCATCGGCGTGCCGCCGAGCTGGCGGATCGCGATGTCGAACGAGGCGCGGGTGCGCGTCGAATTCTTCTCGAACACCATCGCGAGCACATGATCCGCGAGCGGCGCATCGGCATCGACCTTGCCCTTTGGCCAGCCGGCGCGCGCCGCTTTGCGGTCGATCGCGTCGGCGAGCATCGCGGCGACCGCGTCCCCGCCCGCGTCGGACAGGTTCAGGAAGTGCCGCATTATGCCCTCCGTTCTACAGGAACGGAAAACATCAGGACTCGGGCGGCGTGTAGCTCGCCGCGCCCGCTGACAGTTTCTCGATGAATTCGGCGATATGGCTGTCGTCGATGTTGAGTGGCGGCAGCACGCGGACGACATTCTCGCCCGCCGCAACGGTCAGCAGCCCGTGATTGTCGCGCAGGTGCGCCACGAACGCGCGACTATCCGAGCTGAGTTTCAGCCCGAGCATCAGGCCGACGCCGCGGACGCTGTCGAACAGCTGGTCGTGATTGGGGATGAGCTGTTCGAGCGCCCCGCGGAGGCGCTCGCCGGTTGCCTTGACCGACGCGAGGAAGCCGTCTTCGAGCACGACGTCGAGCACCGCCTGCCCTGCGGCGCAGGCGAGCGGGTTGCCGCCGTAGGTCGATCCGTGGGTGCCGATCACCATACCGCGCGCGGCTTTTTCGGTCGCGAGACACGCGCCCATCGGGAAACCGCCGCCGATGCCCTTGGCGCTCGCGAGGATGTCAGGGACGACGCCATAATGTTCATAGGCATAGAGCGCGCCGGTGCGCGCGACGCCGCACTGGACTTCGTCGAACACGAGCATCAGATCGCGCTTGTCGCAGATGTCGCGCAGCGCCTGCAGGAAGGGCTGCGACGCCGGGCGGATGCCGCCCTCGCCCTGGATCGGCTCGACGAGGAAGCCCGCGGTGTTGTCGTCGACCAGATCGAGCGCGGCGTTGATGTCGTCGAACGGCGCATAGGCGAAGCCCGGCAGCAGCGGATCGAAACCCTTGCGCAGCTTTTCCTGATTGGTCGCCGAGATCGTCCCCAGCGTACGTCCATGGAAGGCGTTGTTGAAGGTGATCAGATTATGCTTTTCGGCGTTCCCCGCGCTCGAATGATAGGCGCGCGCAGTCTTGATCGCACATTCGACCGCCTCGGCGCCCGAATTGGTCAGGAAGACCGTGTCGGCGAAGGTGTTCTCGACGAGGCGCGCGGCATAGGCTTCGCCCTGCGGGCTGCCGTAGAGGTTCGACACATGCATCAGCGTCGCGGCCTGATCCTGAATTGCCTTCGTCAGATGCGGGTGGCCATGACCGAGCAGGTTCACCGCGATGCCGCTCGCGAAGTCGAGATAGCGCTCGCCTCGCTCGCCGATCAGATAGGCGCCCTCGCCGCGAACCGGACGCACACCGCAGCGGGGGTATACGGGCATCAGCGGCGTGATCGTCATGGCAGGCACCTTTCAGTCAAAAGTAAAAAGGCGACCCTTCTGCGGGCCGCCCTTGGTCGGGCCGCTCCTATACTGCCGCAGTCCGAGGCACGTCAACATTGGGGGTCGCACTTGCTCCTCCCTGTCGCGCAGCGATGGGGAGGATCTATCAGAGCGACTTGCCCGCCTCCATCGTCAGCGCGAGCGAATGTTTGCGCGCATCATGGTCGTACATCGACGACGCGATGATCACCTCGTCGACGCCGGTGCGCGCGACGAAAGTTTTCAGCCCTGCCGCGATATCGTCGGCGGTGCCGACCGCCGAACATTGCAGCACATGATCGAGGATCGCGCGGGCATTCGGCGGCAGGCTGTCCTTATAGCCCTCCAATGGCGGCTGCATCTTGCCCGGATTGCCGGTGCGCAGCGCAACGAACGCCTGCTGCTGCGACGAGGCGAGCAGTTCGGCTTCCTCGCGCGTATCGGCTGCGAAGGCGTTGAACGCTGCGGCGGCGTAGGGTTCGGCGAGCTGCGCCGAAGGCTTGAACTGGCGGCGATAGATGTCGAGCGCCTCGTCGAGCGCGTCGGGCGCGAAATGGCTGGCGAAGGCATAGGGAAGCCCGAGCATCGCCGCGAGCTGCGCGCCGAAGGTGCTGGAGCCGAGTATCCATAGCGGGATATGTGTGCCCGCACCCGGAACCGCGGTGATACCCAGTTGCTCGTCACCGGCGAGGAAAGCCTGCAATTCCAGCACATCCTGCGGAAACTGGCGCTCGTCGCTGGCGAGCGTCCGGCGCAGGGCGCGCGCGACGCGCTGATCCGATCCCGGCGCGCGCCCCAGACCCAGGTCGATCCGGCCGGGGAACAAGGCTTCGAGCGTCCCGAACTGCTCGGCGATCACCATCGGGGCATGGTTGGGTAGCATGATGCCCGCCGAACCAATGCGAATGCTGTGGGTCGCGTGCCCGATATGCGCGAGCACGACCGAAGTCGCGGCGCTCGCGATCCCCGTCATGCCATGATGCTCGGCGACCCAATAGCGTCCGTACCCGAGCGCCTCGGCGTGGCGGGCGAGATCGGCGGCGTTGGAGAGCGATTGGGCGATCGTGCCGGTGTCGGTCACGGGCACGAGGTCGAGGAAAGAGAGTTTCGTCATGAAACCGATATGCGGTCGCTGGGACCGCGGTTCAAGCGCACCGCTTCGCGGGCAGGACGAAGAAAAACTATGCCCGCTCGTCCTTTGGCGAGTCCATCAGCACATAGGTGGTGATCGAATGCACCTGCGGCAGCATCCCGAGCACCTCGGTATGGAAATGCTTATATGCCGCCAGATCCTCGGTCTCGATGCGCAGCAGATACTCGATCGCGCCGGTGAGGTTGTGGCATTCGCGCACTTCCGGGGCATCCGCCATCGCCGCCTCGAAATCGGCCTGCGCCTTCTTGGTATGCGTCGACAGGCCGACGGTCACATAGGCGAGGAAGGTCAGACCAAGCTTCGCCGGGTCGATCCGCGCACGATAGCCTGCGATCACGCCGCTGCGTTCCAGCTCCTGAACGCGGCGCAGGCACGCCGAGGGCGACAGCCCGACGCGCTCGGCAAGCTCGAGGTTCGAGATTCGCCCGTCGTGCGACAATTCATGCAATATCTTGCGGCCAATGGCATCAATCTTGGTCATAGATTGCATAATCTACCTCATCGACGCCGATCTTTGCAATCCATAGCATCGCAAAACGCATTATGTTGCGCGCATGAACCAGACCACTCTCCTCGCGCTCTCCGCCTTCGCGCTCGTCTCGTCGATCACGCCGGGGCCGAACAATATGATGCTGATGGCGTCGGGCGCCAATTTCGGGCTGCGCCGCACCGTACCGCACGCGCTCGGGGTAGGCATCGGCTTCACCTTGATGATCGTGCTTGTCGGTGTCGGGTTGATGGGATTGTTCGACCTGTTCCCGATCCTCAACACCGTGCTCAAGATCGTGAGCGTCGTCTATCTGCTGTGGCTCGCGTGGAAGATCGCCAACGCTGCCGCGCCCGACACCGAAAGCGGCGCGCGCGGCAAGCCGATGACCTTCGTGCAGGCGATGCTGTTCCAGTGGGTGAACCCCAAGGCCTGGTCGATGGCGCTGACCGCGATCGCGCTTTACGCCCCCGACCGCAATTTCGGTGCGGTGCTGCTCGTCGCGGTCGTGTTCGGGATCATCAACCTGCCCTCGACCAGCCTCTGGGCGGTGATGGGCCAGGTGATGCGCAGCTGGCTGTCGAGCCCGGCGCGGCTCAAGGCGTTCAACTGGACGATGGCGGCATTGCTCGTTGGATCGCTCGCGCTCCTGATCTGACCCGATTGCAAGGTTGCTAAGCGCAACCTATGCACGGTGCTCCCCTCTTCTGACCGGAGAACAAGAGCATGCAGAGTCGTCGTCTCGGCAAGAGCGCCATCCATGTGTCCAACATCTGCATGGGGACGATGACCTTCGGTAGCCAGGCTGACGAGGCGACGGCGTTCCGCGTTCTCGACCGCTGCTTCGACGCGGGGATCAATTTCTACGATACCGCCGAGGGCTATCCGGTGCCGCCCGACGTCAAATGGGTCGGCCGCACCGAGGAGATCGTCGGGCGCTGGATGAAGACCAAGCCGCGCGACGCGATCATCCTCGCGACGAAGGTGTCGGGGCCAAGCCATGTCTGGTTCCAGTCGCCGTGCCGCAGCGGAATGACCGCGCTCGACCGCAAGAATATCATGCAGGCGGTCGACGACAGCCTGACGCGGCTCCAGACCGATTATATCGACCTCTACCAGACGCACTGGCCCGACCATGATGCGCCCTATGACGAGATGATGGACGCGCTCGACGAACTCGTCCGCGCCGGCAAGGTGCGCATCCTGGGCTGCTCGAACGAGACGACCTGGGGGCTGATGAAATCGCTCGCGGCGTCGGAGCGGCTCGGCGGTGCGCGCTATCATACGATCCAGAATAATTTCAGCCTCAACAACCGCCGCTTCGAGGACGAGCTGGCGCAGGTGTGCCGGCAGGAAGGCGTCAGCCTGATCCCTTACTCGCCGCTCGCGGGCGGGGTGCTCTCGGGCAAATATCAGGGCGGCGCGACCCCCGAAGGCGCGCGTTTCTCGCGCTATCTGAAGATGGAGGGCCGGCAGGCTACGATGGGTCGCCGCTTCGTCAACGACAAGAGTCTTGCCGCGACCGAGCGCTATCTGGCGATCGCTGCCGAGGCCGGGCTGCATCCGGTGACGATGGCGACCGCCTGGTCGAAGCAGCATGACTTCGTCGCCTCGACGATCGTCGGGGTCAGCGCTTATGATCAGGTCGATCCGATCCTCGATGCGATGGAACTGGTGCTAGGCGACGATGTGATGAAGGCGCTGTACAAGGTCAGCAAGGACATCCTCTACCCGATGGGCTGAGCGGACGGCCATTCGAGAATCAGCGCCTCGCCGACGGGCAGCGCGCGCCATGCCTTCGAAAGCCGCTCGAACGTCTCGAATATTTGCGGCCGCGCGGTATCGATCCGCGCGCGCTCCTCGGGACTGAGGCCCGCCCGCGTCCGATCCGCCTCGCCGAGCGCCGAGCGCTGCGCCGCGCTGTCGGGGCGCAATTGGCTCCGCCACGCGACATCGAACAGGAACGCCGCGATTTCGGACAGCTCGCCATCGCGCCCCTGCCCCTCGATCAGCTTCCTTCCCTTCGCCGCCTGCTTGCGCGCCGCACGGCGATGTTCGCGGACGTCGCCGCCCTCGGGGCCGCCGATGTGGAAGGATCCGGCGTTACCCCCTGCGGCGATCTGGCCGAACACGCCGGTCTTCAGGCCCAGCGCCGCCTCAACGACGAAATGCACCATGTCGTGCGGCAGGTCGGGATCGAAACCCGGCGCCGGATCCATCACCAGCACCGGCGCACCGGCACGCTCGATCCGCATGCCATAGCGGCGCTCGCCCGACCGGATGAAATGGACTTTCATAGGGTCAGCCTATAGGCTCCGTAGCAGTTCCACCAAAAGGATTTGCGATGACACCTGCCCGCCGCGCGTTTTTCGCCCTCGCCGCTTTTTCCGCCGTGATCGGCACCGCGCACGCCGCGAACCCGACGATGTTTCGCGACGCGGGCTGCGGCTGCTGCCTCAAATGGCTCGAGCAGGTGAAAGCCTCGTTCGGGCAGAAGGCGGTCGTGGTGAATTCGCCCGACATGAATGCGGTCAAGGACAAGCAGGGCGTGCCGCAGGCGCTGCGCAGCTGCCATACCGTGCTCGTCGGCGGCTATGTGATCGAAGGCCATGTGCCCGCGAAGGAAATCAGCCGCCTGCTCCGTGAGAAGCCCAAGGGCGTGAAGGGCCTCGCGGTCGCCGGCATGCCGACGGGATCGCCCGGCATGGAGCATGGCAACCACCGCGAAGCCTATAAGGTCATGACCTTCGGCCCCGGCGGCCAGCGCGTCTATGCGAGCTATGCCGCGAGCGGCGGTGCGCACGCCCACTGAGGCGGCGGCGGCTCGATGCTGTTCCGCGCCGCCGTTCTCGAACGCATCAGGACCGGCGAGGTCACGCTCGCCTTTCGGCGCTGGCGACGCCCGACCGTCAAGGCGGACGGGCGGCTGCGCACCGCGATCGGCGAACTGGCGATCGAAAGCGTGACGCCCTGTGCGTCCGCTGCGATTACCGACGCCGATGCGCGCGCCGCCGGTTTCGGGTCGCGCGCCGAATTGCTGGCCGAGCTCGACGCGCGGCAGGAAGGCGACATCTATCGCATCGCCCTGCGTTTCGATCGGCCCGATCCGCGCATCGCGCTTCGCGAAGCCGGCGATCTTTCGGCGGACGAGGCGGCGTCGCTCGCGCAGCGGCTCGATCGCCTCGACCGGGGCGCCGGTCCCTGGACGCGGCCGGTCCTCCACCATATCGCCGCCCACGAAGGGCAGGCGGCGGCCGACATCGCAAAATCGCTCGGCGTCGAGAAGATGTGGCTCAAGCAGAATATCCGCAAGCTCAAGGAGCTTGGCCTGACGGAAAGTCTCGAGACCGGATATCGGCTGTCGCCGCGCGGCAAGGCCCTGCTCAAGGCCCTGCCCCACTAGCGCCGTCAGGCGAGCTCCGCCTTGAACAGCGTCAGCATCCGCGCCCACGCTTTTTCCGCCGCGGCTTCGTTATAGGCGCGGCCGTCGGGCGGGCACCAGCCGTGCATCGCGCCTTCGTAAACCTCGACCTCGTGCCACTGCTTGCGGGGTTCGAGAACGGCCTTGAGCAGTACCTTCTCGTTCGGCGTTTCCTTGTCGTCGTTATCGGCGATCGCGAACAGGTAACCGGCGTTGGTCTTGGGGATCAGCAGATGCGGGCTGTCGGGCTTGTCGGTGCCGACCCCGCCGCCATGGAAGCTGCCCGCCGCGCCGACGCGATCGGGCTTCAGCGCCGCGGTATAGATCGTCATCGCCCCGCCCATGCAGTAACCGGTCGTGCCGATCTTGCGCTTGGTGTCGACCTCCTTCTGCGCATCGAGGAAAGCCAGATGCGCCTTGGCATCGGTCTCGACGATCGGGCGCGTCAGCAGCTTCAGGTAACCAAACAGTTTCTCGCGGATCGCCGGATCGTTGAAATCGCTCGTCGCGGTCACGACGGGCGACTTCTGCCAGCGGTAGAAGGGGTTGACGCAGAGCACCGCATAACCCTCGCCCGCCAGCCGGTCGGCCATCTGGCGAAAGGCGGGACGCAGCCCGCGAATGTCGGGCCAGATCAGTACGCCGGGATGCTTGCCGCTCGCGGGCGCGACGAAATAGGCGTCGCAGGTGCCATCGGCGGTCTTGATCTCGACATCGCGGCCCTTCACCGGCTTGCCCGCGATCGCGCGCGCGGGCAGCGCCGCGATCAGCGCGCCGGCACTAGCAAGCGCGGCAAAGCTGCGCCGCCCGACGGGTAATCCCGCGCGGTCGAGATCGGCTTCGGTGTTTTCGGTGCACATATCTCTCTCCTCGAAGGGTGTTTTGGAAAGTCGCGGAAAACTGCGTAACTTCACTCGCGATTGCACATTTCATCCCGTGATCGGGATCGAACCGGGCGCGAAGCTAATCCAGCATAGCATTATAGGACAGCGATTTTTGCCGCTTAAATCCTCCCTGTGGCGAAGCCATGAGGAGGATCATCTAATCGCGGACGTCAGCGTCGCAACGTCGTCGAACGTCAGCGCCACATGATGCACGCCAACCTCGTGCAGCATCGCGCCATGGCCCGCGCGGTCGACGATATGCCCCGCCCCACAAAAGCCGACGACGGTCATCCCTGCCGCAATCGCCGCCTGCGCCCCGGTCGGCGAATCCTCGATCGCGAGGCACGCGGCCGGATCGACGCCCAGCCCCTTTGCGGCGGTGAGATAGATGTCGGGATGCGGCTTGCCGCGGTCCCAGCCGTCGGCGCTGTAAACATGTTCGCCGAAATGATGGCCGAGCCCGAACAGCCCGAGCGCCCAGCCGATATATTCGGCGCGGCTCGACGAAGCGATCGCGCGCGGCATGGGGCCCAAGCTGCCGAGGAAATCCGCGACGCCGGGGACGGCATCGAAGCCCTCCATATAGCGCGCCCGTGCCCGCGCGCGGTGCGTCTCGCGGAAATCGGCGGGCAGCGCGCGGCCATAGCGCGCGACGATCCGGCGCTCGGTCTCTTGCCAGTTATGGCCATAATAGTCGCGCAGGCATTCGTCATAGGTCGCGGGCATGCCGGCGGCGGTCAGGCTCTCCGCCAGCGACAGGTTGGCGCGCACCTCGCTGTCGGCGACGACGCCGTCGAAATCGAAGATGATCGCGGCGGGAGGAGTCGATCTGATATTCTTCATATTTCCCGCCTAGAGCATCGGGGATCAGGAGACACCCCAATGAAGTTCATTTCGCTCAAGTCGCGCGGCGGCAATTATCTGGTCGTCGCCGAAAATGTCGCCTGGCTCCGCGACTATGAAAATGGCCAGACGCAGGTCGGCATGGTCGGCGGCGCGCCCTTGCTCGTCGCCGGCAAGATCGACGAAATCGCCGCGTCGATTCTCGAGCAGGCTAATGCGGTGGAGTGACACGCCGCGACGGGACACCATGCCTTCAACTTAGCACATACCGCTTGGCGTTTTTCAGTCGGAGTCGGTCTCGGGCGGAAATGTATGGTTCGATAAACGCACACTCATCCAAAATGAGCTGGGCGATTAGCTCCACGAACTTCTCGGCGGCGCTCTCGTAGCCTTTGACGTGTTTCACCCATTTCCGCGCGGCGCGCTGATAGAGAGTTTTACCGTCGAGCAATTCGGACCAGGGAAGTGGTGAGTCATCATCACGATCCTCTTTGGGTTTCAAAGCTTCGGCAACATGAAGCAGTTCAGCCAACTCCAATTGACTGACAGCGAGGTCGGAAAAGCGGTCGTGGTGATGAACCTGATTCCGCAGCTTCAACACCGGTCGAAATGTTTTCTCGAATGCTTTCAGGATTGATCCCACGGCTATGTCTTTTGTGGGCTGCTGCTTCTTAATCGCGTTTAGCGCAATCTTCAGCCGATCTCGCATCTGAGCGATGCGATCAAACAGCATTTCACAGCAATTTCGAAGGTGATCGGATCTGGAAACAGGGAGACCTCTGAACGGGTATCGTCGAAAATAATACTCACACTCACGGATAGAACTAAGCATTCTCATTACGGAAACGAAACCCGACATTACGGCGGCTTCTAGCTCCTCTGTGGGCGTGAGAGGTTCGTCGGGAAGGGCCGATGGATCGGGAGGCTCGAGATGCTGAGCCAGCGTAGCCAACATCCGCTTGTTTGTCCTTTGGACGCGACCTTCGTCTTCCAACGACTTCTGGAGCCACAATCCTAAAGCGTTCGTCAGAATTACGCGATGGGTCTCAAGTATGGCAACATCGTCATCACTCTTCGGAGACTCTATAGACTTAGCCAATTCTTATGCGCTCCCGAGCCATAAATTCACTCGACCGTAACCGATTTCGCCAAATTCCTCGGCTGGTCGACGTCGGTGCCTTTGGCTACCGCCACATGGTACGCCAGCAACTGCACCGGCACCGCGTAGACGAGCGGCGCGATCAGCGGGTGGACCTTGGGCATTTCGATCGTCGCCATGCAGCCGTCGCCGGCTTCGGCGAGGCCCTCGGCGTCCGAAATCAGCACGACCTTGCCGCCGCGCGCCATGACTTCCTGCATGTTGCTGACGGTCTTTTCGAACAGCGGGCCGCTGGGGGCGAGGACGATCACCGGGACCGCTTCGTCGATCAGCGCGATCGGGCCGTGCTTCATTTCGCCCGACGCATAGCCTTCGGCGTGGATGTACGAGATTTCCTTGAGCTTGAGCGCGCCTTCGAGCGCGAGCGGATAGTCGGGGCCGCGGCCGAGGTAGAGCACGTCGCGGGCGGGGGCGACGAGGTGCGCCATCGCCGCGATGTCCTCGTCATGCGCGAGTGCGGCGTTGAGCGCGGCGGGCGCCTCGATCAGATGCTTGACGATCTCGCGCTCTTCAGCGGCGCTGAGCTTGCCCTTCTTGAGCGCGAGGTGCGCGGCGAGCGCGGCGAGCACCGCGAGCTGGCAGGTGAACGCCTTGGTCGAGGCGACGCCGATTTCGGGCCCCGCGTGGGTTGGAAGCAGCAGATCGGCCTCGCGCGCCATGCTGCTCGTCGGCACGTTGACGACGACCGCGATCGTCTGCCCGTTCGCCTTGCAATGGCGGAGCGCCGCGAGCGTGTCGGCGGTCTCGCCCGACTGCGAGATGAAGAGCGCGAGCCCGCCGGGCTGGAGCACCGGGTCGCGATAGCGGAACTCGGAGGCGACATCGATGTCGACGGGGACGCGTGCGAAGGTCTCGAACCAATATTTCGCGACCATGCCGGCGTAAAAGCTGGTCCCGCACGCGACGATGGTGATGCGCTCGACCTTGGACAAGTCGAAGTCCATCTGCGGCAGCGCGACAGTCTGTTCGAGCGGGCGGATGTAGGAGGAGAGCGTCTGCGCGACCACGGTCGGCTGCTCGAAAATCTCCTTCTGCATGAAGTGGCGGTAATTGCCCTTCTCGACCGCCGCGGCGGTGACCCCCGAGGTGGTGATTTCGCGCGTCACCGGGTTGTTTGCGGCGTCGTAGATCTGCGCGCCGTCGCGGGTGATGACGACCCAGTCGCCTTCGTCGAGATAGGCGATCTTTTGCGTCAGCGGCGCGAGCGCGAGCGCGTCCGAGCCGAGATAGGTTTCGCCCTCGCCATAGCCGACGACGAGCGGCGAGCCGAGGCGTGCGCCGATGAGCAGATCGGGATGCTGGCGGAAGGCGATCGCGAGCGCGAAGGCGCCGCGGAGCTGTGGGAGCACCGCTTTCACCGCCTCCTGCGGCGACAGGCCGGCTTCGATCTGTTCGCTGACGAGATGCGCAACAACCTCGGTATCGGTCTCGCTTTCGAACTTGCGGCCGCGCGCCTGCAAGGCTTCGCGCAGCGGCTTGAAATTCTCGATGATCCCGTTGTGGACGAGCGCGACTTCGCCCGTCGCGTGCGGGTGCGCGTTGCTCGTGGTCGGCGCGCCGTGCGTCGCCCAGCGCGTGTGCGCGATGCCGACGGTGCCCGGCGCGGGATTGCCGGCGAGTTCCTTGACGAGATTGCCCAGCTTGCCCTCGGCGCGGCGGCGGATCAGCTGGCCGCCCTCGACCGTGCACACGCCCGCCGAGTCATAGCCGCGATATTCCATGCGCTTCAGCCCGTCGACCAGGCGGTCCGCCACCTGGGCCGTGCCGATGATTCCGATAATTCCGCACATGGATAATTGCTTTCGTTAGAGCGTATAAGGAACGCGAATGCCCGGCATGTTGGCCGGAAAATCCTTGGTGTTTCGTGTCACCAGCACCCGGCCGCGCGACTGCGCTGTCGCCAGAATGATGGCGTCGGGCGATTTCAGCCGCGGCCGATCGCGGCGAAGGTTGGCAGCGCGCCCTGCGATCTCTTCATCGACCTCGTCGACGCCGAAACCCGAAAGCAGCGTCTCGGCCCGGCGCAGCCCTTCGCCCTCGCCCTTCGACATCACCTCGATCCACACCATCCGGCTTACCCAGAGGCGGTCGCGCTGAAGAGCGCGCTCAATCTCCCGGCGCGCTTCGGGGAAACCGCGAAGCGCGTCGATCAATATATTGCTATCGAACGTAAAGCCGCTCACGTCCGGCCTTGCTTCTTCTTTTTCTTCGGCTTGGCATCTGCCGCTTCGGGAGCGTCCAATGCGACACCGTTTTCGGCCGCCCATGCTTTATGAATTTCATGCTCGCGGTCATCGTCTTCGTCGAACAGGTCGGGAAATTCGGCGCGAACCTCTGCATAGTCGGCGTCCCAAGGCCGCGTCCATGACGCCCGTTCGCGCCGCTGCCATTCGACGGCATCGCCTATATCGGTGCGATCTTTCCACGCTCCGAATCCGACATCGAGCCAGTCCTTTGGCGTTTCGGCCCGATAGGCCGCCACCGCCTCGCGGAGAACCGATGCGCGCGACTTCCCCTGCTCGGCCGCGAGCTGGTCGAGCCATTTGATGTCGTCGTCAGGCAGATCGGCAAGGATGCGGGTCATTGATATACTGATATCATATCATGATATCATGTCAACCGATCGACTTGCGATAGACGAGAAAACCCGATTTTTCGGCAATCCGATCATAGAGTATCATCGCCGCGTCGTTCGTTTCGTGCGTCAGCCAATAGACACGCGGCAGCGAACGCTCCTTTGCCGCGTCATAGACGGCCTCGATCAGCGCACGGCCAACGCCCTTTCCGCGCGCTTCGGCGGTGGTGAAAAGGTCCTGCAGATAAAGCGACGGCAGCAACGACGTCGTGCTGCGATGCAGGAGATAATGGGTGAGGCCCAGAAGCGCGCCGTCCTGTTCGGCGACAAGCGCGAACATCGGCTCATAGGGATCGAAGAAGCGCTCCCACGTCGCGGCGGTGATCTCCGGCGCCAGCGCGGTATCGCCGCTGCGGCCGTAAAATGCGTTGTAGCCGTCCCATAAAGGCAGCCAGCGATCATAGTCGGCGCGCGCCGCCGGACGGACGATCACGCCGCTCATGTTCGCCCGAAATTCCGGTCGACGAAGATCATCGCGAACTGCACCGGATCGGGCGCCTCGCCATTGCCCGCGGCGAAGCGTGCCTTGCCGTCGGTCCAGATTTTCAGGATCTGCGCCTTCAGTTCGGGTCCGAACTTCATCTGCTGCTCGACGATCTGCTCCCAGCTTCCCTTGACGCCAAAGCTCTGTTCGAGCTGCGGCACCATCGCCTTGCAATAAGTCTCGGTCGCGGCGTCGAGATGGCCGATCGCCTTCAGCACCCAGGCGTCGACAAAGCGCAGGAAAGGCTTGTCGGTATAGCGATCACTCATTGCGTCTTCTCCATCATCCATTCGTCCCGCAGCAGGCCGTAGATCAGCGAATCGCGTACGCCGATATGCGTCTCCCACTCGCCGCGCAGCCTGCCTTCGCGCTGGAACCCCAGCCGTTCGAGCAGCCCGATCGAGCCGGGGTTTTCGGGGTCGGTGTCGGCAAAGATCCGGCGCAGCCCCATCTCGCCGAAGCCATGGTCGATCACCCGCGTCACCGCTTCGCGCGCGATACCGCTGCCCCAACGGTCACGGCGCAGGATATAGCCGATCTCTTTCACGTCGGGCTTGCCGTCGATCAGGATCACCCAGCCGAGCGCGGCATCATCGCCCGCGGTGATCGCCCAGCAAAGATAGCCCTGCCCCTCGGCGGCATTGCCTTTGACATAGTCCGCGGTCTCGGCGGGCGACGTATGCGGTCCGCTCGACCACCAGATCATCACCTCGGGATCGGACAGCACCGGGAACAGCGCGGCGGCGTCGTCGTCGCGCAGCTGGCGCAGCACGAGGCGCGCGGTCGTCAGCGTCGGTGCGGGCATCATTGCACTCCAGCGCCCAGCGCTTGCAGGCGCGAACAGACGTCATCTGTTATCCTATATTGCCACATATGCCCCACAGCCGCTCGAAACCGGGGATCGGCGTCGGCGCAAGCTTCGACACGATCGATATAGTCCGTGCCGAACTTGCCCATCAGGTGCTCCAACGGCCCGGCGGCTATCGCACCCAGTTGCTCGTCGGTATGCGCATCGGCAACGCAGGCGCCGATAAACGCCCATTGGGTGCTCGCGGACGCAGTGAAATTCATCATCACGACCTGCTGCCCGGTATCGTCGCCGGCCGAGCTCGCGATCTCGGCGAGCCACGCGGTCGCAAGCTGTGAAACCCGGTCTTCGGACCAATCGTCCTTCACTTCTTCTCCGCCGCCTTTTTCTTGCGCATCGCGTCGTGGAAGCGGTCGGCCCAGCCGGGCTTGACCAGCTGCTCGGCGCGAACGAGGCGGAGTTCGCCGTCGGCGACGTCGAGCGTCACCGCGCTGCCCGCGGCGACGATCGCGTCGCGGCCGATCCTGACCGGCGCAATCAGTGCGCTGTTCGATCCGATGAAGGCATTCTCGCCGATCTCGGTCTTATATTTGAAATAGCCGTCATAGTTGCACGTGATCGTGCCCGCGCCGATGTTCGCGCCGGCCCCCACGGTGACGTCGCCGAGGTAGGTGAGGTGATTCGCCTTTGCGCCCTTGCCGAGCACCGCTTTTTTGGTTTCGACGAAATTGCCGATCTTGGCCTTCTCGCCGAGGATGGTGCCGGGGCGCAGCCGCGCGAACGGGCCGACCTCGCAGCCGGTGCCGACGATGGCGCCTTCGATATGGCAGTTCGCGCGGATCTTCACATTGTCTGCGATCTTCGCGCCGGGGCCGAAGAAGACATTGGGTTCGATCGTCACGTCGCGGCCAAGCTCGGTATCCCACGCGAACCAGACGGTGTCGGGGGCGATCAGCGTAACGCCGTCGGCCATCGCCTGTACCCGGCGCCGCGCCTGCCACTCGCCTTCCATCGCTGCCAGCTCGCCGCGACTGTTGATTCCCGCGACGTCATAGGGATCGGTGACGACGACCGCGCAATGGCGCCCGTCGGCGTTCGCGATATTGACGATGTCGACGAGATAAAATTCCTTCGCGGCGTTGCCATCGGTGACGCGCGCAAGCAGCGCGAACAGGTCCGCCGACTTCGCCGCCATCAGCCCCGAATTGCAAAGGCGCACCGCGCGCTCGGCGTCGGTCGCATCCTTGTGCTCGACCATCTTGGTGACATAGTTGCCTTCGGTGATGACGCGGCCATATTGCTGCGCATCGGCAGGCTCGAAGGCGAGCACGACGACGGCCGGTGCATCGGGCGCGTTAAGCCGGTCGATCATCGCGCGCATTGTCGCCGCGGGAACGAAAGGCACGTCGCCGTAGAGAATCAGCACATCGCCGTCGAAACCCGTGAGCGCGCCCTCGCCCTGCTGAACCGCATGCCCGGTGCCGAGCTGCGGGTCCTGCACCGCGAGGTCGGCGCTGCCCGCAAGCGCGGCTTCGAGCTGGTCGGCCTTGTCGCCGACGACCACGACCTTCTTCGCAGGGCTGAGTTCGTCGACGCTCGCCATCAGGTGCAGCAGCATCGGCCGGCCGGCGATCGGGTGCAGAACCTTGTGCAAGTCGGACTTCATGCGGGTGCCCTTGCCCGCGGCAAGGACGATAGCGGCGATTTTATTGCTCATGCGCGCTGCCATGCCAGCAAATCATTGCGGTTTCCAGAGCATCGCGCCATGCGCGGCGGATGAACGGATTTCCTTTTGCGATCGTCGGCTTCGACCTCGACGGCACGCTCCTCGATACGCTCGGCGACCTTGCGGCGGCGGTCAATCATACGCTGGGGCTGATGGACCGCGCCCCGCTGGCCGAGGCGGCGGTGCGGCCGATGATCGGACGCGGCGCGAAGCATATGCTCGAGGAAGGGCTGCGCGCGTCGGGCGGCGTCCCCGATGGCGCGGTCGAGCGGCTCTATCCCGAACTGCTCGATTTCTACGAAGCGCATATCGCGGTCCACAGCCGCCCCTTTCCGGGTGTGATCGCCGCACTCGACCGGCTGGGCGCGCTGGGCGTGCGCACCGCGGTCGTCACCAACAAGGCCGAGCATCTGGCGCGCCTCCTGCTCGGCGAATATGATCTGGCCGACCGCATGGCGACGATCATCGGCGGCGACACGCTGGGCGTCCGCAAGCCGTCGCCCGAACAGATCCATGCGATGATCCAGCGATGCGGCGGCGGGCGCGCGGCCTTCGTTGGCGACAGCATCTATGATGTGATGGCCGCGAGGAACGCGGGCGTGCCGAGCGTCGCGGTCAGCTTCGGCTTTCTCGACCGGCCCGCCAGCGAGCTCGGCGCCGACCATGTGATCGATCATTTCGACGAACTGGTACCGCTGCTCGAAACGCTTTAGCGCTTCCGCCACTTCGTCCAGAGATGCCTGGCGAGCATCGCAGGCGGCATGCGCAGCCAGTGTGAGCGGATGTAGAATGCCTGCTCCAGCATCGGCTCCGTCACGCGCCCCCAATCGTCGCGCGCGAAGAGGCGGCGGCGGAACCGCGCGTCGGCCGGATCCTGCCGATCCCACCCGCTCGGCAGCGCCACCCCATAAAGATCGCGCGACAGCCGCGCGGCGCGGTGAACGGCGCTTTGCAACCCGTGCAGCGCTGCCCGCCCGTCGAGCTGCCCCCAATAGCCCGGATCGGCGGCGGCGAAATCGCGCGTCATCGTGTGGAAATCCCACAGATTGCGCAGCCCACCCTGCAAATCGCCGTCGGCGAGCATATGCGCGGCGCAGTGGCACGCCATGTCGGCAGGGTTCAGCACCGCGAACCCCGCGCCGCTCGTCACCGCATCGCTGACCAGCGCCAGCGCGTCGGGCGTGATCCGGTGGGTGCGCGGCAGGATGGTGTGGTGGACGTCGATCATCCGGTCGCGCGCCTTGTGGATCATCGGCGGCAGCTCGTGCATATGCTGGCGGTAATAGGCGTCGTCATAGGGATCGGACTTCACCCATTCCCACCCGGCCTTGAGCAGCAGGTTTTCGGCGCGGCGGATGTCGGGCGCGAGGACCAATATGTCGAGGTCGCCGATCTGGCGTCCAGCGGCGCACGACATATCGGCGGCGGCATAAGCCGCGCCTTTCAGCAGCACGAACTCGATCCCCGCGGGGGCGAGCGCGCGCCGCGCCATCTCGGCCTCCCACAAGGCCTGCGCCTGCGCGACTTTCGCGGCGGCGCGCTGATCGGCAAAGAGCGCGGCGACGGCCGGCGGCAGGCAGGCATCGGCGAGCCGGTGTGCGAGCGTCGCGAGCATCGCCTCGCTGCGCGCAACCCCGATCACGCCGTCCCAGTCGCGCGGGCCGAGTGCGGCGGGGTCGCGGCGGCCGGCGAGCAGGTCGACGAAGGTTCGTACCGCGCTCACTTCGCCGCCTCCGCCCAGAGCTGCTCGACCAGCGCGATACCGGCGGCGCTGTCGGGATAGGAAATGGCGAAAGCCGGGGTTTCGCGAACGAGCCGCGTCAGCGCGGCAAAACCCGCCTCGCCGAGCGCGACATAATTGGTCGACGCCTCGGTCAACCGGACGAACGCCTCGCCCTCGCCCATGGGCTCGACACTTGCCTCGCCGCCGAAGCGCGGGAAGAGCAGCAGCGCGGGGCGCGCGGGCTCGTGCATCGCCGCAATCGCATCGGCACGCGGGATCAGGTGACGGATATCGCCCTTGGGCGTTGCCGCGAGCAGCGGACCGAGCCGCGCCGGATCGACCTGTGCGGCAACCTCGGCAATCGCTTCATTCTTCAGGCTGACCGCGCGCGGGAACGCGAAGGCATCGCCGCCGGCGGGGTCGATCAACGTGAACTCGTCGCCCATCAGCCGCCAGTCGCGCTCGCCAAGCAGCGCGGCGAGGGTCGATTTGCCCGACCCCGACTCGCCCGACATGAACAGCGCGCGGCCGTCCTTCGCGACCGCGCTCGCATGCAGCAGCATATGCCGCCGCCAGCCGAGCGCGACCTGCAAATTCATCCCCATCTCGGCGGCGAGAAGCCCCATCGACAGCGGCAGCGGCAGCGCGTCGGGCACGACGAAATCGCCGCCGATATGCACCGAGGGCCGCAGCCAGCGCCGCCACGGCCGCGCCGCGAACAGCCGCACGGTTGCGTCCGCGGGGCGCGCATCGTCCTGGGGATATCCCGCGTACAGATGTTCGAGCGCCGCGATCGGCTCGGCCCAGTCGCTTCCGATCCGGAACTGTACCGGGCCGACGGCAATGCGCGTGCTGTGCCTCACGCGCGCTCCACCAACCCCATCGCCGCGAGCTCGCGCAGCCGTTCGGCCAGGATGGGCTGCGCATCCTCCGTCGCGTCGAGATCGAACGCGGCGGCAAGGCGCGCAGCGAGACTGGCGGCATTGCAGGCATCGGCGCCCATCGCGTCCAGTATCTCGGGCATCGGCGATACGACGAGATGCGTTTGCATCGACCGCCGGTCGAAAATCGCGGTCAGTTCGCCCAGCGGCTCGACGCGCAATGCATCGGCCGGTGCGGCGCGATAGATGCGATCAGCCATAATCTTCGGCGGCGGCGGTCAGTTTCGCAAGGATGGCCATCAGCGTCGCGCGTTCGCTGGCGCTGATGTTCGATTCGAGCTGCGTCTCGCTGGCCAGCGCCGCGGGGACGATCGCGTCGTAAAGCGAACGCCCCGTTTCGGTGAGTTCGAGATGGTGCGAACGCCCGTCTGCCTCGTGCGCCTGGCGCGCGATGAGCTGGCGGTCGGCGAGCGCCTTGGCGGCGCGGTTTACCGTCACCTTGTCCATGCGCGTCGCCTCGACCAGCTCGCGCTGCGTCTTCGGCTGGCCTTCGCCGAGCACCGCCATCAACCGCCATTCGGGGATCTTCAGCCCAAAGCGATTCTCATATTCGGCGGCGATCCGGCTCGACAGGGCGTTGGAGGCGATGGACAGGCGGTAGGGCAGGAAATTATCGAGATTCAGCTTCTTCGCGGCCATGAATTGGTCACCCCCACACGCTCAAAAAATCCCGGCGCGCCCATCCTATCGCCTGTTTCGAGCCTGTGAAGGGCGGAATGACGCGAAAGTCAGAAAGACAGGCGCGCGCCGACCCACAAGGTGCGCGGCGTCGCGCGTTCGACGATGCCCGACGACGAGATCGCGGCGGGCACCAGTTCGTCAAACAGGTTTTCGCCGCGCGCCTCGATGCTGACCGCGTCCGAAAAACGCCACGACAGCCCGGCGTCGAGCGTCAGCGCATCGTCGAGTGCGAGCAGCCCCAGGTCGTCTTCGTTCTGCTTGCCGACATAACGCAGCGTCGCAAAGCCGCCGAACGGGCCACCTGTGTTGCTGCGCAGCGATACGCTGCCGCCGTGCTTGGCGATCTGCGCCGGACGGCGGCCGTCGAGCGCCAGCGCCGCGCCCGAAGCGTCGACCTTGGCATCGGTGAAAGCGTAAGTGGCCCGCAGCGTCAGCGGACCGAGCGCCTGTTCGGCGCTGACCTCGACGCCCTTGCTGTCGATCGCGTCGAGATTCTGCCGCTGGTTGAGGTTCGGCGCGAGCGTCACATTGGCGATCGCGTTCGTCAGATGGTTCGCGAACAGCGTCGCCGACAATTTGGTGTCGCCATTGTCCCAATCGGCGCCAACCTCGCCGCCCCACAGGCGTTCGGGTTTCAGCGCGGCATTCGCGGTCGTCACCTCGGCGCCGACGCGGAACGGGCGATAAAGCTCGTTGAGCGTCGGCAGGCGCCAGCCGCGATAGGCGGCGGCGCGCAGCGAGAATGCGTCCGACGTCCAGCGCACGCCGGCGCGGCCGCTGCCTTCCCAGCCCTGCCGCGCCGCGAAGCGCAGGTCGGTGATGACGGGGCCCGCGATATTGCGTTCGAGCCGATAGCCCTCGCCCAGCCACCAGCGGTCGACGCGGCCGCTGAGCGTCCAGAGGAAGCCTTGGTCGCGGTCGCCCGACGTCCATTCGGCAAAGGCGCCCACGGTATCGCTGCTCCCGCCCGCGATGCGGTGGCGGCCGGGCGTCGTGCCGCTGAAGAAGAAATCCTCCTCGGTGCGCCCCGTGGTGCGGCGCCAGTCGATCCCGGCGCGAACGGGATTTTCGCCGTTTAGGGCCGGGCGCAGTTCAAATCGTGCGCCCAATCCGGTAGCCGGAACGCGCTGGAAGAGCGCGGGAGCGACACTGGCTCGCCCCGCCGCAACGCTCGCGAACCCACTCTCGAAATCGCGCAATTGGGCGTAGGCAAGCGCAAGCCACTGCGTCTCGCCGTAGCTGTCGTGGACGATGCGCACGCTCGCATCGACGCCATCGACCTTGCTGCCGGTAAAATCGGTGCCGCGGTCGCGTCGATCGGCGAAGCCGCGGAGGCTGGCTTCAATTCGGCTGCGCCGGCCGGCATCGAAGCGCAGGCGAAGGCCAAGACCGCCTTGTTCGTAAGGCGCCGCGCGATCGACCGCGCCGCGCTGCGCAGCGACGATCGGAACGAAGCCATCGCCGCGGCTATAGCGGCCGTCGATAGCAACCCGCCCGCCGTCTCCCAACGCCGTGCCCGCCGAGGCGGACGCGTCCCAGCTGTTGCGGCTTCCATAAGCAAGGCTTGCCGAACCGCCGTTGGTCATATCCGAATGCAGCGTGATCGTTCCGGCGAGCGCGCCCGCGCCGTCGACGCCGCTGCCCCCGCCACGAGTGATGAAAATGCCGCCAAGATTGATCGCGTCATACGCTGTCCACGCGACCCACCCGCCAAAAGGGTCGGCCTGCGGCACCCCGTCGAGTGTCACCAGTGCACGGCTCGACGCATTGCCGCCAAGACCGCGCAGCGTGATGCCCTGGCTCGTGGGATGCGCCGAGCGGCCGTCGGAGCGGCGGAACTCAACGAGGCCCGCCTCGTCGCGCAGGCGGTTTTCGACGCGGGAGCCAAGGCCGGAGTCGACGTCGGTCAGGAACTGGCTGCCCTGGACGGCGTCGCTGTCCGAACGGCGGAGTACGCCGCTGCCGTTCACGACAATCACGGCCTTCGGCAGCGGAACGAAATGAACGCAGCAAAACGGGTCCTCGACCGTCTCCTCCGCCTCGGTCTGCGCCACCGCCGCCGCCGGCAACGCCAGCGCGAGGGTTCCCGTCAGAAGGCGGATCACGCGGGCTTGACCGCGTCGGGGTGGGCGCGCTGGAACGCTTCAAGCTCCATGCACGCGGCGTCGATCTCGACGAGCCGCGGAAAGGCGTCGAGCGGCACCTCGAAGCGGCGCGCATTATAGATTTGCGGCACGAGGCAGCAGTCGGCGATCCCCGGCGTGTCGCCGCCGAGATAGCGGCCGTCACCCGCCATCGCCTCGAGCGCCTCGAATCCTTGCGTAATCCACGTCGCGATCCAGCGGTCCTTGGTCTGCTCGTTGAGGCCGAGGTCGCGCTTCAGATATTTAAGCACGCGGAGATTGTTGAGCGGATGGATGTCGCTCGCGATCACCTGCGCGCGTGCAAGCGCGACGGCGCGCGGCATCGCTTCCTCGGGAATCAGCCGCGGTTCGGGAAAGGCGCGGTCGAGCCAGTCGATGATCGCCATGCTCTGGATGATCGGCTCACCATCGACGACGAGCATCGGGACAAAGCCTTGCGCATTCTGTTCCAGATAGGCGTCGCTGCGCTGCTCGCCCGCGATCAGGCTGATCTCGACGCGCTCATAGTCGAGCCCTTTCAGGTTCATCGCGATGCGAACGCGAAAGCTGGCCGAGGAGCGGAAATAATCGTGGAGGACGAGCTGGGTCATGGCCCGCCTAATGCGATGCTTTCGGCATCTCCGCAATCCATTGCCTGAGCAGCGCCGCGCCCTCTTTATGTACCGTAGACCGCCCGACCTCGGGCATCGCGATGCCGGGGTCGGTGCTTTCGAGGCGATAGATGAGGAAGCTGCGCGCCGGATCGCCGGGCGCGATCGCGAAATCCATGCCGCCGCTGCCGCGCCCCGCCGCGGTCGGGCGCTTGCCGATGCCATAGTTCACGCCCGTGGGGTCGTCGGTCCAGCGCAGGAAAAGCCCGCTGTTCGACGCGCTGCCCGCCGGATTGTGGCAATGCGCGCAATTGACGTCGAGATAGGCGCGGGCGCGCGTCGCGACGCTACCGCTTTTGGGATCGTCCCATTGCGGCATCGTTGGTTTGAGTGCGGCGGGATTCTCGAAATAGACGCTGCGCAGCTTGTCCGAAGCCGCCGGATCGAGGATGAAATTGCGCACCTTCGGGCCGATCGGCACGATCTCGCCGCCGAGGCTGTGGCATTCCTTGCACTGGTTCTTGTTCGGCACCGCGTAGCGGATACTCTGCGTCTCGCCGTCTGGGCTCTTGAAGGTCACCGGCACGCGGCGGCCGCCCAAGGCCAGCGTCGCATCCTTGCCGTCGGCGTCCCAGATATAGGGCAGCGCAGTCCAGCCGCCGGCGCGGCGGATCAGCAGGCGCGTTTCGACCGGGCGGCCGTCGTTGACGTCGCTCCAGCCGAAGCTTTTGACGAGCACGGTTCCAACCGGAAACTCGATGACGCCGTCGGCCGCGACCTTCGCCTTCTTTCCCGCCGGGATCGAGATGAAGCGGTGCTTGTCGGTATAATCGCTAAACAGCGGCGCACGCAGCGTGTAGCCGATGCCGGTCGAGGGTGTTTGCGGATCATTGCCGCGAAACAGCCCGAACGCTGACAGCTTTGCCGGCATCGCATCGCTTTCGACCACCGCCTGATCGACCCCGGGCGGCGGCGATGCCGCCCCGCCGCTCGCACACAGCAGCGCCGCTCCAACCGCGGCGAAAACGCGCCTCACCGGACCTTCGCCTCCATCGCGTCGGGCAGCTTGATCACGGGCAGCGCCGCGGGCGGCGTGCCCTTCGACAGGTCGGCGGGCGACGGCTTCGCCTCGCTCTGCGGCGTCTTCACATCGGGCAGGTTCAACGACAGCACGCCGACCTTGTCGAGCACGATCGCATCGCCCGCACCGTCCCACAGGACTGGCGGGATGCTGCCGCCCATCGCCGCCGCAATCATGTCGCCGCCAGGGAACTTCGGCGCATAGCCCGCCTTGCCATGCTGGTTGCCACGCACGACGATCGCGCGGGGCAGCGGCTGATATTTCGGATCCTTGTGCTCATAACGATAGCCCACGATCATCACGTTCGCGGTGCCATTGTCGGCGAAGACATTGTCGAAAATCTCGACATTGCGGTTCGCCATCACGAGCACGCCGGTGCCCGTCGGAACGCTCGCGACAATATTGCCCTTGGGCGCGAAATTGGCCGTGCTGTTGTCGTTCACGATATTTTCGAAGACGCGGACATTGTGCCCGCCCTGCATCGGCAGGCTCGGCAGGTCGAACACCAGGATGCCGCCGGTATTCTTCGTCGCGATATTGTCGTGGACGTCGGCGTCGTAGCTGTTCTCGATTTCGATCCCCGCGACATTTTCGGTCGCGATCGAATCGCGGACGACGATATTCTTCGACTGGCCGACATAGATGCCCGCATCCGACGCGCCGCGCACGAACACGCTGTCGATCAGCACGTCGCTGCTTTCGACCGGATATATGCCGTAGGCGCCGTTGGTTTCCCTGGGCCCCGCGGTCCATTCGACGCGCAGCTTGTGATAGACGATACGATCGGCGCCTTTCGACTTGATCCCGTCGCCCTTGGTGTTGAGCACCGCGAATTCGGTGAGGAAGACGTCGTCGGAGGTGACGAGCAGTCCCTCGCCCGCGCCCTGCTGCCCGGCGAAGTCGAGGATCGACCCGCCCTCGCCCGCCCCGGCGCCGCGCACGGTCACATTGGCGACGTCGAGCGACAGGCCGTCGGTGAGCTTCCACACGCCCGCGCCCAATTGCACCGTGTCGCCCGGCTGCGCGAGGATCAGGGCTTCTTGCAGCTTTTCGTTCGCGTCGGGCGTTGTTGCACTGACGCTGATCACTTTCGCCGCCGCCGGACTGGCGGCAAGGACCGCCACGATGCTGAGCGTCGCCGCGTGGCGCAGGCCATGGAATCGCATATGTCTCTCCCCTTATTTTCGGGGAGCATGGTGCAAGACTTGACGGATGCCAAGCGATGTTGCTGACATATGTGTAGCTAACCCGGGGAGAGGTCGCTTTGATTCACAGATTAGGTTTGGCGCTTGTCGCCTTGATAGCCGTGCCGTCGATGGCGGCGGCGCCCGCGCCGATTGCCGGGCGCTGGAAAACCGACGATGGCAAGGCCGTCGTCGTCATGGCCGCGTGCGGAAACAAGATGTGCGGGCGCGTCGATCGCCTGCTGATCAAGCAGCCGACTGGGGGCCAGCGCGACGAGCGCAATCCCGACAAGGCGAAACGCGGCCGCCAGGTCACCGGACTACAGATTTACTGGGATCTCGTGCCGCATGGCGACGGCTGGAAGGGCGAAGGCTATAGCCCCGAGGATGGGCGATATTATAAGGCGCACCTGCGCGTGAACGGCGGCAAGATGACGATGAAGGGCTGCGTCAGCCTGTTCTGCCGCACGGTGACGTGGACGAAGATGGGATAAACTCGATCCTCCCTGTGCCGCAGGCATGGGGAGGTGGCAGCGCGACGCGCTGACGGAGGGGCTGTGGCGCAACGTCGCCGCCCCTCCACCACCGCCTACGGCGGCGGTCCCCCTCCCCATCGCTTCGCGACAGGGAGGATTTGCCTTCACCCTTCGCCCAAAATCCAGTTGACGCCCTCGGCGACGTGAATGCGCGTGGTGTCATAGATCGGCAGCAGATTGGCGTCGGTGTCGACCAGCATCACCAGTTCGGTGCAGGCGAGCACGATCGCCTGGATATCCTGTTTGGCGATATCGGTGATGAAGGTTTTCATCGTGCGGCGCGAACTTTCGTTCACCTTGCCAAGCATCAGCTCTTCGTAAATGATGCGGTCGATCTCGTCGACGCGGCTCGAGTCATAGGGTGCGAGCGTCAGCCCGTGGCGCACCAGCCGCTGACGAAACCAGGGTTCGGTCGTCACATTGCGCGTGCCGATCACCGCCGCCGACTTGACCCCGTCGGCCTTCATCTTCTGGCCGGTTTCGTCGACGATGTGGAGGATCGGGATCGAGATCGCCGCGGCGACATCCTCGGCCACCTTGTGCATCGAATTGGCCGCGATCATCAGCGCGGTCGCGCCGGCGGCCTCAAGCCGCTGCGCGGAGGCGATCAGCACCTCTTTCGCATGCGTCCACCCTTCAGGGGTCGTGATGCGCGACAGCTCGCAATAGTTGAGGCTCTCCATCAGGATCGGCGCCGAACAGGCTGTGCCGAGGCGCTTTTGCACCCCCTTGTTGAGATGGCGGTAATAAAGCTCGGTCGATGCCCAGCTCATCCCTCCGATCAGGCCGATTTTGCGCATATTGCCCCTTTAAAACACATCGCCCCCGCGTAGGCAGGGGCCGCTATCAAGGCAGCACCGGGCTGCCAGCGGCCCCTGCCTTCGCAGGGGCGACGATTCTTGTCTAGTGCCCGCTGCCGCTGAGCGCCTTGACGATGTCGTCGGCCATCTTCTTGGCATCGCCGAGCAGCATCATCGTCTGGTCCATGTAGAAGACGTCATTGTCGACGCCGGCATAGCCGACCCCGCCCATCGAACGCTTCACGAACAGCACCGTCTTCGCCTTTTCGACGTCGAGCACGGGCATGCCGTAAATCGGCGACGTCTTGTCGGTCTTCGCCGACGGGTTGGTCACGTCGTTCGCGCCGATGACGAAGGCGACGTCGGCCTGCGCGAATTCGCCGTTGATGTCCTCGAGCTCGAACACCTCGTCATAGGGGACGTTCGCTTCGGCGAGCAGCACGTTCATATGGCCGGGCATACGCCCCGCGACCGGATGGATCGCATATTTGACCGTCACGCCCTCTTTCTTCAGCTGATCGGCCATTTCGCGGAGCGCATGCTGCGCCTGCGCGACCGCCATGCCGTATCCCGGAACGATGATGACGGTGTCGGCCTGGCTCATCAGGAAGGCCGCGTCTTCGGCGCTGCCGGGTTTCCACGGACGCTGTTCCTTCGACCCGCCGTCGCTTGGTCCGGCGTCGGCGCCGAAGCCGCCCGCGATCACGCTGATGAAGCTGCGGTTCATCGCGCGGCACATGATGTACGACAGGATCGCACCCGACGAGCCGACGAGCGCGCCGGTGATGATCATCGCGGTGTTGCCGAGCGTGAAGCCCATCGCCGCCGCGGCCCAGCCCGAATAGCTGTTGAGCATCGACACGACGACCGGCATGTCGGCGCCGCCGATCGGGATGATCAGCAGGAAACCGATAAGGAAGCTGAGCCCGGTAACCGTCCAGAAGATCCACGGGCTCTGGTCGAAGGTGAAATAGGCGACGAGCCCGATGATCGCGGCGAGCGTGCCGAGGTTGATGATGTGCCGGCCCGGCAGCATGATCGGCGAACCCGACATATTGCCGTTGAGTTTCAGGAAGGCGATGACCGACCCTGAGAAGGTGATCGCGCCGATCGCGATGCCGAGCCCCATTTCGATCCGGCTGACGGTGAAGATTTCGCCCGCGGCGTCTGCAATGCCGAACGCTTGCGGATTGAGATAGGCCGCCGCTGCGACCGCGACGGCCGCCAGGCCGACGAGGCTGTGAAAGGCCGCGACAAGCTGCGGCATCGCGGTCATCGCGATCCGCCGCGCCATCACGATACCGATCACGGCACCGATCGCGATCGCGACGAGGATTTCGACCAGCCCGACCGTATCGAGGAAGCCCTCGGCGGTGGCCGGCGCATGGGTGAGCAGCGTGGTCACGACGGCAATCAACATGCCCGCCATACCGAAACGGTTACCCGCCTGCGCCGTCGCCGGGCTCGACAGCCCGCGCAGCGCGAGGATGAACAGGACGCCCGCTACCAGATAGGCGACGGAGGCCCAGGGGTTGACCGCGAGACCGTGGCCGCCGGTTGCGGCGGAAAGGATCGACTGAAATTCCATCTCAGCGCTCCTTCTTCTTGTACATCGCCAGCATGCGCGCGGTGACGGCGAAGCCGCCGAAGATATTGATGCTCGCCATCACGACCGCGGCGAGGCCGAGCCATTTCGACGAGGCCGAACCCGCGGCGGCGCTGGCGATCAGCGCACCGACGATGATCACCGACGAAATGGCGTTGGTGACGCTCATCAACGGCGTGTGCAGCGCCGGGGTCACCGACCAGACGACGAAATAGCCGACAAAGCAGGCCAGTACGAAAATTGAAAAAATCGCGATAAAATCCACGGGCTCGCTCCCCTGCTGATTCCGTTTCGCGCACCTCTTGCCGCGCGCCGCCGAATGTGTCGACTCCAAAGCTCCCAAAAAGAAGCGCCCGCATTTCTCAGCGTGAGAAATGCGGGCGTTTTGCGACATTAAATATCGCTTTGCCGGCCAAACCGGCGATGTTTTTTACATTTTCGGGACGAGCACCGCGTCGATGACATGGACGACACCGTTCGCCTGGCCGACATCGGCCTGCGTCACCGTCGCCTTGTTGCCGCTGGCGCTGGTCAGCAAAATGGTGTCGCCGCTCTTGGTTGCGGTCAGATCCTGCCCGTCGGCGGTCTTGAGCACGGCCTTACCGCCGCCTTCGGCGATCTTCGCGCCAAGGTCCGCCGTGGTCAGCTTGCCCGGAACGACATGATATTTGAGCACGCCGGCGAGTACATCCTTCTGCGCCGGGCGCATCCAGCCGTCGCGCGTCACCGGCGGCACCTGCACAAAGGCGGCGTCGTTCGGAGCGAACACGGTGAATGGCCCCGCGCCCGAGAGCGTTTGCGCCAGACCAGCCTGCGTCACCGCCGCGGCCAGCGACTTGTGCTCGGGCGAGGCCGCGAGGTTGGCGGCGATGGTGCTGCTCGCCAGCATCGCCGACGGGCCGGCAGCGGGCGTCGCGGGCACCGCGGTTTCGCCGCCCGCGACGGTGGTCGTCTCGGTCGGCGTTTCCTTCTTGTCGCCGCAGCCCGACAGCGCGAGCGCGGCCGCTGCGGCCGTCAAGATCAGATGGGTTTTCATATCCTTATCCTTTCGAAAGCCGGACGCAGCGGCGCGAATCATCAACCGAGGCTGGGCATCAACACGCCATTGATGACGTGAATATTACCGTTCGACTGCTCGACGTCGGGCTGCGTGATGAAGCCGCTGCTGCCCTGCGTGCCGTCGACCTTGATGTTGCCCTGCACCTCGGTGAAGGTCAGCGTCTCGCCTTCGACGGTCGCGAGCGTCGCCTTGCCGCCGCCGGCCTTGATCTTCGCGTAAAGATCCTCGGCGGTCACGCGGCCCGGAACGACATGATAGGTCAGCACCTTCGCAAGCGATTCGGTATTGTTCGGGTTCATCAGCCAGTCGGTCATCGGCTGCGGGACCGCGGCGAAGGCCTGGTCGGTCGGCGCGAAGATCGTGAAGGGCTGGCCCGCGAGCTTGTCCGACACGCCCGCCGCGGTCAGCGCGGTGGCCAGCGTCTTGTGGTCGGGCTTGGCGGCGATTTCGAGCGCGATGCCGGTGGGCTGCGCGGGTGCGGCAGGGGCCGCGGCTTCAGCCGGAGCGGCAGCGTCGGCGGCGACTTCAGCGGCTTCGGCCGGCGCGGCGGTTTCCTGTGCGTAAACGGGCGACAGGGTGGCAAGCACAAGGAGGGGAGTGGCGAAAAGCTTCGCAGACGACATCAATCATTCTCCAGTTGGTTGAAACTCAGGGTTTGGGGAACCCTGAACGCATAGTAACCAAAGGAGGTTTCATGAAAAGGCGGAAATCGCCGTTAGCCTGCTCCACAGCGCGCCGATAGCGCCGGCGGCTTTGCCCTGCCTCACCTTCGGCGAAGGAAAGCGGGCATCTCAATCATATCAATGCCTTGACGGGTGCGCTGAATATATAGCGTCGGATCGGTTTGAAACCCGAATGATGCCGTGTTCTCATTCACCTCTTTGATCGAGAGCAACGAGTTCAGAACAAAAACCACCCATTTGCCGCCGACTTGTTGCGATCCATAGGGCTGCCAATACACCTTTGCCCCTGCATTTTCGAAGGACACATTCACCCGAATATGCTTGGGGGTCGTACCGCTATGCTTAAAAAGCATAAGCATATTTTCAGGGTAGAGATGCCGGTCGATTTCTTCAAAACCGACTTGGCTGGGCATGGGCTGGGCATTGGCAATGCTCCCGCCAACCTTGGGCGGGCTCGTGAGCAAGTCAAAAACTTGAAAGGTCGCGTCAAATTTTCCGTCATTGTCGCGGTCGGTAAAGCAGGGTCGCTTATTTCCTGCCGGTATAAAGAGCCCTTTGCCTGCTTTGCCAGGACTCCGGTCTATCACGGTGCAAAAACCGATCTGTTCGGCGTCGTTGTAAACCAAATAAAGCGGGGTCCCCGCCGGAACCTGACCGTCCAGCGCGGCATCGGTCGTACGTACCATACGAATAGGTATCAGACGTTGCTCGAGGAAGGTTTTACCCTTCATTGCCGTCACCTCGGCCACGCCTTTCGGCGGCGCGATCTCCCATATGGTATGGACGACTTCTGCCTGCGCATTGGTGAAACTGCTGATGGCTGCGAAAGCGATTACCGCCGCGCGCAACACGATATTCAACCCAGCAACCGCTCGTTCACGACCTTGCCGCCCTGAGTCAGGCGCACGGCGTTGCCGATTTCCTCGTCGAGCACCGGCTTGCCGGCTTCCTTGTCCCAGAAGGCAGAGAGGAAGTTGAACAGGTTGCGGCTGAACAGCGCGCTGGTGTCGGCGGGCATCAACGCCGCGATATTCTTCGCGCCGATCACGGTCACGCCGTGGAGGCGTTTCGCCTCGCCCGAGACCGAGCCTTCGACATTGCCGCCGCTTTCGGCCGCCATGTCGACGATCACGCTGCCCGAGCGCATTGTCGCGAGCTGCGCGTCGCTGATGAGCCGCGGCGCGGGGCGCCCCGGGATCAGCGCGGTGGTGATGACGATGTCCTGCTTGGCGATGTGCGATGACACGAGTTCGGCCTGCGCCGCCTTATATTCGTCGGACATTTCGGTGGCATAGCCGCCCGCGCCCTCGCCCTCAATCCCCGCGACGCTCTCGACGAAGATCGGCTTGGCGCCGAGCGACATGATCTGTTCTTTGGTCGCCGCGCGCACGTCGGTCGCGCTGACCTGTGCGCCGAGGCGGCGCGCGGTCGCGATCGCCTGCAGCCCCGCGACGCCAACGCCCATGACGAACGCCTTGGCGGCGCTGACGGTGCCCGCGGCGGTCATCATCATCGGAAAGGCGCGGCCATAGGCGTTCGCCGCGATCAGCACGGCCTTGTAGCCCGCGAGATTCGCCTGGCTCGACAAGATGTCCATCGACTGCGCGCGGGTGATGCGCGGCATGAATTCCATCGCAAGCGCTTCGAGCCCGAGCTTCGCATAGGCATCGACGCGTTCGCGCTCGCCGAACGGGTTGAGACCTGCGGCGAGCCAGGCGCCCTCGGCAAAGCCCGAAAGCCCCTTGGGATCGGGCCCCCGAATCGCGAGGATGATGTTCGCGCCCTTCAGCGCGTCGGCGCGGCTGCCGACGCTCGCGCCCGCGGCGCTATAATCAGCATCGGCAATCGAGGCTTGTTCACCTGCCCCCGATTCGACGGCAACTTCGGCGCCCAAGCCGATGAATTTCTTCACGGTTTCCGGGGTAGCAGCGACGCGGGTCTCGCCTTCGGCGAGCTCCCTCAGGACAGCGATGCGCATGCCGTTCGATCAGGACGCGATGAGAAGGACGACGCCGATGACGACGACCGCGGTGATGATCGAGCCGATCTTGAACAGGCTGATGAAACCCGCATAGGTTTCTTCGGCTGCCTTCATTTCCTGCTGTGCCATCGCTTTTCCCCTTAAACGGTCATTTGCTGTGCGCAAACGCACAGCGCCGCGCCCAGAATCGGTTATCGCGCCGGTCTTAGCCACGCGCCCCGCGATGCTCAAGTGCGGGTTTGCGCCCTAGACTTCGAAGTGGGAAAAGACGAATGCCCTTAATCGCCCTTTTACCCCTATCGGATACACATGCAGCCCTCAGCAGAACAAACCCATAGCAATGTCGGTTCAGGGGGCAGATTCGGAACGATGACGAACACGCGCGACACGCGAATGGTGATGATCGTCGACAGCGAGCCTGCCCAGCAGCGCTTTCTGGCGGCCCTTGTATCGCGCGGCGGCTGGCGCAGCGTCATCGCCGCGGACACCGACACCGCGCTTGCCAAACTCGGCACGCAGGAAGGCATGGCGCTCGACGCCGTTCTCGTCGACCAGGGCGCGCCGGGGATGGATATTTCCGAATTCGTCGGCGAACTCCGCCGCTGGCGCCCCGCGCTGCCGCTCGTCGTGATCACGATGCGCAACGGGGTCGAGGTCGCGGTCGGCGCGATGCGCGCCGGGGCGAGCGACTTCGTCCAGAAACCGATCGCGCCCGACCGGCTGCTCGAAGCGCTCGACCGCGTCGTGTCGACCAGCGGCCCGCAGGGCGAATTGCGTCCGCTCACCGAAAAGCTGCGCGCCCCGCTCGCTTTCGAGGAAATCATCGGGTCGAGCCCCAATTTCCGCAGCGCGCTGGCGATCGCCGCCAAGGCCGCGCGCGCGCGCGTACCAGTGATGATCAACGGCAAGCCCGGCACCGGCAAGGAAGTCTTTGCCCGCGCGATCCACAGCGCGAGCCCGCGCGCGCGGGGCCAGCTCGTCATGGTCGATTGCTCGGCGGTGTCGCCGGGGCTGATCGGATCGGGGCTGTTCGGCCACGAACGCGGCGCTTTCGCGGGCGCGTTCGACCGCCAGGTCGGGCGGCTCGTCCAGGCCGACGGCGGCAGCATCATCATCGACCATGTCGAATGCATCCCGCTCGAAACGCAAGCGAAGCTCGTCGAATTCCTGAATTCGGGTGAGGTGCAGATGATCGGCGGATCGATCCGCCAGAGCGTCGACGTGCGCATCATCGCGACGAGCACGAGCCCGCTCGACAAGCTGATCGAGGCCGGCCACTTCCGCGAAGACCTATTCTACGCGCTGTCGAGCGCCCAATTCACCCTGCCCTCGCTCTCCGAGCGCCGCGGCGACGTCGGCCCGCTCGCGCGCCATTTGCTCGCACGCATCGGCGGCCTGCCGGGCATGGGGCCGATCGGGGTCACCGACGACGCGCTGCGCCTGCTTGCCGCCTACGCCTGGCCGGGCAATGTCCGCCAGCTGCAGGACGTGCTGTTCCGCGCCGCGGTGAACAGCACCACCGATGTCCTCACCAGCGCCGATTTCCGCGCGATCGAGGCGACGCTCGGCGGCGGCAGCCCGAGCGGCGAAGGCGAAATCGCGATCAACGGCGAGGCGATCGGCGTCACACTCTACCTGCCCGACGGCAATCTCCGCCCGCTCGAGGAGATCGAGGCCGACGTCATCCGCCTCGCGATCGGCCATTATCGCGGCCGCATGAGCGAAGTCGCGCGGCGGCTGGGGATCGGACGCTCGACGCTCTATCGCAAATTGAGCGACCTGGGGATCGACACGGCTGCTTAATATAAGTCTAGACTTATATAATTGACGACTTATTTGTTCTCCGAATTCAATCGGGAGAATCATCATGTCGTTCGATACCGTCGCCCAAGCCGCCATGGTCGTCCGCAAGGTCGAGGATGTGACGCACGAGGGCCAACCCGCGCGCGCAGTCGTCGCCTCGCGCGACTATCCCACCGACATCGCCGATCTGTGGAATGCGATCACCGAAAAGGACCGCATCCCGCGCTGGTTCGCGCCGGTCGACGGCGACCTCACGCTCGGGGGAAAATATCAGATCAAGGGCAATGCCGGCGGCACCATCACCGCGTGCGACCCGCCGCGCAGCTTTGCGCTGACATGGGAATTCGGTGGCGGGGTAAGCTGGGTCGAGGTCGAACTGGCCGCGGCGGGCGGCGACAGGACGCGCCTGACGCTGAGGCATATCGCCCCACTCGACGACAAATCCGAGGAATTCTGGGACAGGTTCGGCCCCGGCGCGGTCGGCGTGGGCTGGGATCTGTCGCTGATGGGACTTGGCTGGCATATCCAAACCGGCGAGAGCAACGAACGTTTCGCCGAAGAAACCTGGGCGCTGAGTGACGAAGGCAAGGCGTTCGCGACATGGAGCAGCGAGGCATGGACCGCCGCTTCGATCGCCTACGGCACCGCGGAGGCGGCCGCGAACCGCGCTGGCGCCAATACGACCGCGTTTTACACGGGCGCCGAAGCACCCGAATGAGCCCCCAATGAGCCACGCCTTCGACATCCTCGGCGATCCCGTCCGCCGCCGCATTTTGGAATTGCTCGCCGACGGCCAACGCGCGTCGGGCGAGATCGTCGAGGTGATCGCCGCCGAATTCGCCATCTCGCAGCCCGCGGTGTCGCAGCATCTGCGCGTGCTTCGCGACAGCGGCTTCGCGACGTCGCGTGCCGACGGGCGGCGGCGGCTCTACGCCATCGCGCCCGAGCGATTCGACGAGATCGACGCATGGGTCCAACGCTTCCGCCGGACGTGGGAGCCAAGGTTCGAGGCGCTCGCGACCGAAGTGGCGCGCGGGAAGAAGGCGCGGCGGGTGGAAGAATAACTCCCCTCCCTTTAGGGAGGGGTCGGGGAGGGCCTGTTTCGGCGGCGGACGACCTCGACATGCCCCCCCCTAACCCCTCCCGCAAGCGGGAGGGGGAAAAGATCAAACCGTCAGCGCCGCATCGCGCAGCCCGCGCCAGACGCGCAGCGCCTGCCGGTTCTCGGCAATGTCGTGCACGCGCAGCAACTGCGCGCCTTGCGTCGCCGCCTGATAATGCAGCGCCACCGTGCCGCCGAGCCGCTGGTCGGCCGCCGCCTCATTATCGAGCGCCCCGATCATCCGCTTGCGGCTGGCACCGAACAGGATTGGGCAGCCCAATGTGTGGAACAGCGCGAGGCCGTTGATTAGCGCGAGATTGTCGCCGACGCCCTTGCCGAAGCCGAGCCCCGGATCGACGATGATCTTTGCCGGATCGACCCCCGCTGCGATGCACGCCGCGACACGCTCGGCGAGCATGTCGTAGACGTCGAACAGCACATGCGCGTAATTGCCGCCCTCGTGCGGGTCGCTCTTCGCTGACGGCGCGTGCATCAGCACGATCGGGCAACCCGCGTGCACGACGACTTCCATCGCGCGGTCGTCGTAGCGCAGCGCCGAAATATCGTTGACGATCCGCGCGCCGGCGGCAAGCGCGGCCTCCATCACCGCGGCCTTGCGCGTGTCGATCGACACCGCGACGCCGCCCCGCGCGAGCGCCGACACCACGCCTTCGATGCGCTTGATCTCGTCGCCTTCCCACACCAGCGGCGCGCCGGGGCGCGTCGATTCGCCGCCGACATCGATGATCGCCGCGCCCGCGGCGCCCATCGCGAAACCGGCTTCGGTCGCGGCGACGGTATCGACATGCTTGCCGCCGTCCGAAAAACTGTCGGGCGTGACGTTCAAAATGCCCATGAGCTGCGGCTCGTTCAGCCGGATCTTCCGCTCGCCGAGTTGCAGCACACCGCGCGGCCGCACGACGCCGGCGCGCTGCGCATTTGCCGCCTGCGCCAATCTGTCGGGCATCGCCGCGATCCAGCCATCCCACTCGGGAATGGGAACAATTGCCGATTTGACGGTCAGACCGTCGCGCAGGCTGATGTGCCATGCCGCGAACCATACCATCGAGTCGGCGATCCGCAGGCAATCGTCGTCAAGTTCGTGCGGGCGGTCGACGAAGCAGGTCGGGCGGCAATAGATTTGCGCATCCGCCGACGCGGCGCCGAAGTCGGGCTTGGTTAGAGGTGAAAACATGCCCGGTCCCTTCGTCGCCCCCGCGAAGGCGGGGGCCGCTGGCATTATAAAGCCGCCACGTCGTGGCAAGCCGATTACGGCCCCCGCCTTCGCGGGGGCGACGGTCTTTTACGCTTCGTTCGCCAGCAACCAGTCCTGCCGCACCGCATCGATCACACGGAGTTCCTTGCCATTGTCTACATGCCAGAAGGTCCAGCCATTGCAGCTCGGCGCCCCCTGCAGGCCCGCGCCGACCTTGTGGATCGAGCCTGCGGGCTGGCCTTCGCAATCGAGGCTGCCATCAACGCGCACCTTGGCTTTCCAGCGGCGCTTGGTATCGGTCAATATCGTTCCCGGCGCGATCATGCCGCATTCGACGAGCGTGCCGAACGCGACGCGCGTCGCGGCCTTCGGCGCCATCATCGTCTTCACCGCGCTTTCGTCGAGCGGCAGCGCCAGCTCGATACGTTCCAGCGCGGCCGCGATATAATCATCCTCGCGTTCGATGCCGATGAAGTGACGACCAAGGCGCTTTGCGACCGCACCCGTCGTGCCGGTGCCGAAGAAGGGATCGAGGATCACGTCACCGGGGTTCGAACAGGCGAGCAGGACGCGATAGAGCAGCGCCTCGGGCTTTTGCGTCGGGTGAACTTTCGTGCCGCCCTTCTTGAGCCGTTCCTGGCCGCCGCAGATCGGGATCAGCCAGTCCGAACGCATCTGCAGTTCGTCGTTCAGCGTCTTCATCGTGCGATAGTTGAAGGTGTAGCGCGACTTTTCGCCCATCGACGCCCAGATCAGCGTCTCATGCGCGTTGGTGAAGCGCGTGCCCTTGAAATTGGGCATCGGGTTCGCCTTGCGCCACACGATGTCGTTGAGGATCCAATAGCCATTGTCCTGCAACGCGGTGCCGACGCGGAAGATATTGTGATAGCTGCCGATCACCCAGATGCTGCCGTTCGGCTTGAGGATGCGCTTCGCTTCCTTGAGCCAGGCATGGGTGAAGCGATCGTAGGTCGCGAGGCTGTCGAACTTGTCCCAGTCATCGTCGACCGCGTCGACCTGGCTGCCGTCGGGGCGCAGGAGGTCGCCGCCAAGCTGGAGATTATACGGCGGATCGGCGAAGATCATGTCGACCGACGCGGCGGGCAAGCTGCGCATCATCTCGACGCAATCGCCCTGCAAAATGCTGTCGAGCGGCAGGTCCGCGGGGTCGACCTTCGGCGTCCGCTTCTTCGTCGCCGGCGCCTTGACCCGTTCCATCACACCCATGCTTCACCCCGTTCCTTGCTCGTAAGAAGGCCCTGATGAGTCCAGCGGAGTCCGCCGTCAAGCGCAGGAGTCTAAGGAATCCGCCTCTCTAACTGGTTAACGCGATGAGAACGAAAGGAGTCTGGCACACCATATGGAGTCGGCCGCGACTCGGAGACTCAACCACTGGTGGTGTGGCGATGAAGACTCACTGGCGAAAAAAATTTGCGTCTCGGGGTCAGAGCCCCGGCTCGACCCCCGTCAGGTCGATCGAACGCTGCCACAGTTCGCGCGCGAGCTTTGGATCGCGCGCATCGCGCGTTGCGCGCGCCGGGCCCGAGCGACCCGACACCTCGCCGAGCCCCTGCGGCCCCAGATAGTCGCCGCCCTGCACGCGCGCGCCCGTCGCCGCCTGCAAGGTCGGCCACGCGCCCTGCGCCGCGCTGTTGAAAAAGGGCGCGGCGAGCGGGGTCATCGTGCGCAGCGGCAGCGGCAAGTGGCGCGTCAGTTCGGTGAGCGCGACCCCCGGGTGGCATCCGATCGCCTGGGTCGCGCGCCCCGCGGCGCTGAGCCGCCGGTCGAGCTCGAACATATGGAGGAGGTTCGCGAGCTTGCTCATCTGGTAGCGCGCCCAATTGTGATAGCTGCGCGACGCCGACAGGTCGCTGTAATCCATCGCCCCGTTGCGGTGCGCGATGCTGCCGGTGATAACGATCCGGTCGTCGACATGCGGATGGAGCAGCCCGGTCAGCGCGAAGGTGCCGAGGTGGTTGACCCCGAATTGCAGCTCATACCCCTGCCTGGTCAGCGTCCGGGGCGGGATCATCACCCCCGCATTGTTGATGAGGACATCGATCCGCGGTCCCGCGAGCACCGCCTTCGCCGCATCGCGCACCTGGTCGAGGTCGGCGAGATCGAGCGGCTGGAACGACAGTTCGGCCTTTGGCACGTCGACCCAGATGCGGTTCATCGCCACCTCGGCCTTGTCCTCATCGCGGCAGGCAAGGATCACATGCGCGCCGCGCGCCGCGAGGATTTTGGAAACTTCAAACCCGATTCCGGCATTGGCACCGGTAACAAGGAAACGCCGCCCTGTTTGCGTACCGACATCGTCGGCCGAAAATCCTCTGCTCATCGCCTGTTCCCCTCTTAGGCTTTTAGGCTTCGGGCGGTCAGACCAGCTGCATTTGTGCGACCGGGGCAAAACTGGTCCGATGGTGCGGCGTCGGGCCATGCTGGCGCAGCGCCGCGAGATGCTGCGCCGTACCATAGCCCATGTTGGTTTCCCAGCCAAAGCCGGGGAAGTCGCGCGCCGCGGCGACCATGAAACGGTCGCGATGCTCCTTCGCGATGATGCTCGCCGCCGAAATGCACGGGTGGAGTGCATCGCCGCCGATGATCGCGGTCGCGGTGTAGCGCCAGCGCGGCAGCCGGTTGCCGTCGACGAGGACCTCGGCTGGCTCGAACCCCAGCGCCTCGACCGCGCGCGTCATCGCAAGGAAGGTCGCCTGCAGGATGTTGACGCGGTCGATCTCCGCAACGCTCGCCTCGCCGACGCCCCAGCGGCAGCGCGCCTTGATCTGCGCTTCGAGTTCGGCGCGGCGTTTGGCGGTGAGCTTCTTGCTGTCATCGAGGCCGGGGATGCCGCCCTCGCAGAGCAGCACCGCCGCCGCGACGACGGGCCCTGCGAGTGGTCCGCGCCCGGCTTCGTCGACGCCGACGATCACTTGTTCCCCTTCCATTTATGGGAGGGGTTAGGGGAGGGCCTGTCGAGGTTCGGCGCTGTCGAAACATGCCCTCCCCCAACCCCTCCCGCAAGCGGGAGGGGAGCTATATCCGCCACGGCGGATATCTCCGATATTCGGCCGCTTGGTACAGGCACAGGCGATTGCCCGCGGGATCGGCCAGCCGTGCCTCGCGCCAGCCCCATTCCTCGTCCTTGGGCATCTGATCGAAGCGCACCCCGCGCCGCGCCAGATAGGCGACCCACGCATCGAGCGCGCCGCTCTCGAGATAAGCGGTCACCCCGCCCGCCGCGCCGTCGCCGACGTGGATCGACAGGGTCACCCCGTTGGCGGCCTCGAAGCGCGCGTAACCATTGTCGGGGCTATCGACGATCTGTGTCAGCCCCATCTGCTTGTAGAAAGCGACCGACACCGCATAGTCGTTCGCGGGCAGCGTGACCTGATTCAGCGCCGGGCCGGTGAACAGCCCGTCGTTGCGCACATATTGCTGCCCCATCGGGCCATGCCCCTGCCCCAGTCCCGGCGCATCGTGCAGCGAAAGCCGCACGAAATCGCGCGCGCGCGCGATCGCGGGTTCGAGCGGCATGCTCTGTGCCAGCCCGGTCGCGATCGCGCTCGCGAGCGTGCAGCCGGTGCCGTGGCTGTGCGGCGTGTCGATGCGTGGCGCTTCCCAGCGCGCGACTTCGCCCTCGCCGGTTTCGAGCAGCCGGTCGATCACCGTCTCGCCCTCGGCATGGCCGCCCTTGACGAGCAGCGAACAGCCGTGCGCGAGCACCGCATCCTCGCCGCCCAAGGCTTCCAGTTCGGGCAGGTTCGGCGTTGCGACCATCGCGCGATCGAGCAGCGCGCGAAACGCGTCGATCGTCGCCGTGTCGGCGAGCACCGATCCGCTCGTCGCGATCATCACCGGATCGAACACAAGCGCCGCCTGCGCGAGATCGGGCCGCGACAATCGCTCCGCAACCGCGGCCGCGGTTTCGGCGCTGCCGATCATCCCGATCTTGACCGCGTCGACGCCGAGGTCCGACGCGACACTGTCGATCTGTTGCAAGACCATCGTGGTCGGGACCGGATGGACGCCCTGCACCCCCAGCGTATTCTGCGCGGTGATCGCTGTGATGGCGGTCATCGCATGGCCGCCGAGCATCGTGACCGCCTTGATGTCGGCCTGGATACCCGCACCGCCACCGCTATCCGAGCCGGCGATGATCAGGACGCGCGCGGTCACCGAACCACTCCGTCGTCCCGGCGGAAGCTGGGACCGCTATCGGGCATAAGCCGCGTCATGACGCACCCGATCCCAGCTTTCGCTGGGATGACGTGAAAGTGGACGGTCACCCCTTATGCTTTCGCTCCGTCGAAGCGGGGAATTTCGCCAGCGCCGCGCCCTCGCGCAGCGGCCGGTCGAGAAGGTCGCCGCCGCAATTGGGGCAAATCTCGTCGAGCTTATCGGCGCAGTTCGCGCAGAAGGTGCATTCGAACGAGCAGATGAAGGCGCCGTGAAGGTTGGCGGGCAGATCGCGTCCGCATTTTTCGCAATCGGGTCGCATTTCAAGCATGATAAGTCTCTTTCGGTTCTAAAAATCAAATGGTTATGCCGTCGCCGCGCGCACGGCGTCGCAGATCATGTCGACGACCTGCTCGACCTGTCCGGCATCGTCGCCTTCGGCCATGACACGGATCAGCGGTTCGGTGCCCGACGGGCGGATGACGAGGCGGCCGCGGCCGTTGAGCGTGGCTTCGCCTTCGGCGATCGCCGCGATGACCTGTTTGTCTTCGAGCGGCTTGCCGCCGGCAAAGCGGACATTCTTCAAAAGCTGCGGCACCGGGTCGAACTGGTGCAGCAATTCACTCGCGGGCTTGCCCGACGCGATCAGCTCGGCGAGCACCTGCAGCGCCGCGAGCGTGCCGTCGCCGGTCGTCGCATGATCCGACAGGATCATATGCCCCGACTGCTCGCCGCCGACGTTGAAGCCGCCCTCCTTCATCCGTTCGAGAACATGGCGGTCGCCGACCTTGGTGCGCTCGAGCCGCAGTCCCTCGCCTTCGAGGAAACGTTCGAGCCCGAGGTTCGACATCACCGTCGCGACGACGCCGCCGCCTTTCAGCCGCCCCTGCCGCGCCCAGCTCGCGCCGATCAGTCCCATGATCTGGTCGCCGTCGACGATCCGTCCCTTTTCATCGACGACGATCAGCCGGTCGGCGTCGCCGTCGAGCGCGATGCCGATGTCGGCGCCGCTGGCGACCACCGTTTCCTGCAGCAGCCCGGGCGCGGTCGATCCGCATTTGTCGTTGATGTTCGTGCCATTCGGCTCGACGCCGATCGCCACCACGTCGGCGCCGAGTTCCCAGAACACGGTCGGCGCGCTGTTATACGCCGCGCCGTTGGCGCAATCGAGCACGATGCGCAGCCCGTCGAGGCGGACCGATTCGGGCAGGCTCTGTTTCACCGCATGGATATAGCGCCCGCGCGCATCGTCGATGCGCTTGGCGCGTCCGATGTGGCTCGGTTCGGCGAGCTTCGGTTCCTGCCCGAGCAAATGCTCGATCTGCGCCTCATCCTCGTCGGACAGCTTATACCCGTCGGGACCGAACAGCTTGATCCCGTTATCGCGATAGGGGTTGTGGCTCGCCGAAATCATCACGCCCAGGTCGGCGCGCATCGAGCGCGTCAGCATCGCGATCGCCGGGGTCGGCATCGGCCCGACCTGCACCACGTCCATGCCGACGCTGGTAAAACCTGCGACGAGCGCGTTTTCGAGCATATAGCCCGACAAGCGCGTGTCCTTGCCGATCACGACGCGATGCTTGTGGTCGCCGCGCAGGAAGTGCGCGCCCGCCGCCATGCCGACGCGCATCGCGACTTCGGCGGTCATCGGGACCTGGTTGGTCAGGCCGCGAATCCCGTCGGTTCCGAAAAACTTGCGCATGTTCCCTCAGCTACCTAACCATCGCCCGGCAAATGCCTGCCCCGGCTTCCCACGGGATGGCCCCCGCGGAGCATTTCCCGGCCCAAAAACCGGTTCCCGTTTCTTTCGGGAGGTGCTCTAAGTCACCCTCTTTTGCTTGGCAAGCAGGCCAGAAAAAACGCCGGGAGAATCCGTCTTGAAATCCGCTTGGTTCATCCTTTCGGCGCTCGTCGCCGGCATGCTTTTGGGAATCGGCGTCGAGCTGGTGTCCCCCGATGCCGGAACCGCCTCGCTTCCCTTTGTCGAACCGATCGGGCTGCTCTGGCTCAACGCCTTGAAGATGACGATCGTCCCGCTCGTCGTCGCGCTGTTGATTACCGGCATCACCGCCACGGCCGATGCCGCGCGCGCAGGCAAGCTCGCCTTTCGCGCGGTGATGATCTTCCTCGGCGCGATCACGCTTTCGGGGCTGATGACACTGTTTCTGGCGCCGCTGCTGCTGCGCCTCTTCCCGCTCTCCCCCGACGCCGCCGAAGCGCTGCGCCACGGCCTTGGCGGCACGACGCAGACAGGACCGTCGCCGACTTTCGGCGACTTCCTGCTCTCGCTGATCCCGACCAATCCGATCGCCGCGGCGGCCGAGACCGCGATCCTGCCGCTGATCGTCTTCACCACGATTTTCGCCTTTGCGATCACGAAGCTCGAACCCGTGCAACGCGCGACGCTGTCGGGGCTGTTCAAGGCGCTCGGCGACGCGATGCTAATCGTCATCGGCTGGGTCCTCGCGCTCGCACCGATCGGCGTTTTCGCGCTGGGCTATGCGCTCGCGGTCAAGGCGGGGGTCGCGGCGTTCGGCGGGCTCATCCATTATGTGCTGATCCTCTCGGCGATCGGGATCAGCTGCCTCCTCCTCGGCCTGCTGCTCGCGTGGCTCGTCGTCGGCATTCCGCTGCCGCGCTTCATCCGCGCGATGGTCCCGACGCTCGCAGTCGCGATCAGCACGCAAAGCTCGCTCGCCAGTCTGCCCGCGATGCTGAAGTCGTCGGAGGAGCTTGGCGTCGATCCCAAAAAGGCCGACGTCGTGTTGCCGCTCGCGGTCGCCCTGTTCCGCTTCACCAGCCCGGCGATGAACCTCGCGGTCGTCGTCTATGTCGCGTGGCTATTCGGTGTCGAGCTGACCCCATGGGAAATGGCGGTCGGCCTTGCGGTCGCGATCGCCGCGGCGCTCTCTTCGGTCAGCCTGCCCGGCTCGATCAGCTTCGTGACCTCGATCGCGCCGATCGCGGTGTCGATGGGGGTTCCCGTCGCGCCGCTCGGGCTGCTCGTCGCGGTCGAGACTTTTCCCGATATCTTCCGAACCCTAGGTAATGTCGTCGGCGATGTCGCCGCGACCAAATATGCCGCCGACGGGGTCGACGACGCGGCCCCCGCAACAGGAGAAACGCCATGAAATATCGCAAGCTCGGCCACGGCCTCGAAGTGTCGGCGATCGGCATCGGCTGCATGCCGATGATCAGGGGCGGCAACATCCTCTACGGCGAGGCCGCCGACCTCGACGAATCGACGCGGACGATCCACCGCGCGATCGACCTCGGCGTCACCTTCTTCGACACCGCACAAATCTATGGCCCGTTCAGCAACGAAGAGCTGCTCGGTGAGGCGATCAAGGGCAAGCGCGACGGGCTCGTGATCGCGACGAAGTTCGGATTCAAATTTGAGGGCAAGGCGATCACTGGGGTCGATGGCTCGCCCGCCAATGCGCGCGCCGCGTGCGAAGGCTCGCTCCAGCGGCTCGGCATCGACACGATCGACCTCTTCTACCAGCACCGCGTCGACCCGTCGGTGCCGATCGAGGAAACCGTCGGCGGGATGATGGAGTTGGTGAAGGAGGGCAAGGTCCGCCACATCGCGCTCTCCGAAGCCGGCCCCGACACGATCCGCCGCGCCGCAAAGGCCGCGCCGATCACCGCGCTGCAGAGCGAATATTCGATCTGGGAGCGCGACATCGAGGACGAGATCCTCGGCGCGTGCCGCGAGAATGGCATCGGCTTCGTCCCTTACTCGCCGCTCGGCCGCGGTTTCCTCGCGGGCGCGGTGCGCAGCCGCGACGAGCTACCCGAGAATGACTGGCGCCGCAACGATCCGCGCTATTCGGACGAAAATCTGCCCGCCAACCTCGCGATCGTCGACGCGATCGGCGCGGTCGCCGACAAACATGGCGTGTCGAAGGCGCAGGTCGCGCTGGCGTGGCTGCTCGCGCAGGGCGACGATATCGTCCCGATCCCCGGCACCAAGCGCCGCGCGACGATGGAAGACAGCGTTGCGGCGGCAGAGGTCACGCTAACCGCCGACGACCTCGCCGCGATCGACGCGGCGGCACCGAAGGGCGGGACAAGCGGGCCGCGTTACGGCGAGGTGGGAATGCGGATGGTGCGGTTGTAAGGGGCACCGTCGAACTGACGGCTAACGACCGTTTCCCGTCATTCCCGCGAAGGCGGGAATCCCGCTTCTTTCTCGCCGCGGCCAAGCGGGATCCCCGCTTTCGCGGGGATGACGAAGTAACTATCTCTTCCCGTCCAACCGCACACACAGCGCGTCGACCTTCTCCGTCAGCTCGGCGATCCGCATCTGGTCGAGCTTCTCATGCAGCCGCATGATCTCCAGCTCGGCGCGCAGGTTGATCTCGTAATCGACACTCGCGGTCAGCCGGTCCTTCGCCGCCTGCCGGTTCTGGCTCATCATGATGATCGGCGCCTGAATCGCGGCGAGCGTCGAGAGCATCAGATTCAGGAAGATGTAGGGATAGGGGTCGAACGCGAGGCCGAAGCGCTGGAGCACCTCCGAATTGAGCAGCATCCAGCCGAACAGGATCAGCGCAAAGACGATGATGAAGCCCCATGAGCCGCCGACCGCCGCGACCCGGTCGGCCAGCCGGTCGCCGGTGCTCGCCTGCGCATCCTCGATATCGGCGGCGTCGCGGCTGCTGGGCGCGCGCTTTGCGATCGACGCGACCACACGCGATTCCTCGGGATCGAGCTCGTCGAACGCGCGGCCAAGCAGCCGCAGCGACAGGTCGTTGAGATGTGTGTCCGCGTTCATTCGGCTCCTATCCCACCCAACGCCAGATCCCGGCGACCATATAACCAAGCGCGCCATGCGCCCAGGTCGCGACAAGCCATAGTATGATCCCGCCGAGCAGCGCGTGCGGGCGCGGGATCGTGTCGGCCCATGGCGTTACCCCGCCGACCTGCCGCGCATAAGGCACAAAACTTGTCCGCGCGGCCCACTGGCGCCAGGCACCGCCCATCAGCCGCGCCTTTTTCGCATCCTGGCCCGCCGAACCGATGAGGGCGAGGAAGATAATCGTCGCGGACAGGATGATCTGCGCCGTGGTCGGCATCACCAGCACATGCGCAAAAGCCCACAGCGCAAAGCCCCACATCATCGGGTGCCGCGTGATCGCGAACACGCCGCGCGGCGCGGCCTGTGCCGCCTTCGCCGCGCCCGGCGCGGGCAGCGCCGGATTGCCGATCAGCGATCCGATGAAGAGGATGCTGGCGAAAAGTACGATCAGCGACGTGAGTATCCACAGCGGATCGTCGACCACCCATAATGGCGGCTCGGGCGGCATCCCGCGCCACGCCTGCACCACCATGATGAAGGTCGCGATCGCGACGATCGAATAGACGATCTGGAACCCCCGCTCGCCGAGCCGCCCCGCGAGCCCGTCGCGAAGCGGATGCGACAGCATGAGGTGCGAGCCGACGAACAGGACGCAGGTCGCGATCAAAAGCGACATCGGCTGCATGACCAATCCCTCCTCCAACAATGTCTCATCATTTATCGCCCGGCTCGCCGCTGCGCGACTCGGAATGCGCCGGGTGCCAACGATTGCGCGACAAAGATAACAGTGTCAACATAAAGGGTGGGCGATGGGCAGGCGCCGAAACGCCTGCCCAGCCCTATCGATCGTATGCCTTGGGCAATGCCCCTTCCTGCGGCGTTGCATAACGATCGCGCAGGCGGTCCTGCCGTGTCGTCAGCGACTGCGCCTTGCCGTCGATCCACACCGCCGTCGGCCGGCTGCCGAGTTCGAGCGGGTCATTGTCCCAGATCACGACATCGCCGGCGCGGCCCGGACGCAGCGAGCCGATGCTGCCTTCCATGCCGACGGCGCGTGCCGGGACGCTGCTGATCGACGCGAACGCCTGATCCCACGTCATCCCGCTGGCACCCGGCACGCGCGCGAGGCCGACGAGGTTGCCGGCATATTGCGTCGCATAGCCCATCTTGTGCGCGTCATCGTCGTCGAACACGCCGACTGACACGTCGACGCCCGCGGCCTTGAGCCGGCCCGCGTTCGACTGCGTCGCGCCAAGCTGTTCGAAGGTCGACGGCAGGTCGGTGAGCGGCGAGACGAGCACCGGAACCTTTGCCGCCGCAATGTCGCGCGCGACGAGCCAGCCTTCGGTCACCCCGACGAGCACGAGCTTCAGCGCGGGGAACTCGCCCTTCAGCTTGATGACGTTGACGATGTCGGCGGCGCGGTCGACGCGTACAAACAGCGGCGTCGTGCCGTCGATCACGCGCACCAGCGCATCGGCGTCGGCGCGCTGGATCATCGCGTCATTGCCCCATTCGGCGAGCGTCGCGGGATTGCTCGCATAGCTGCGCGCCGCGAGCAATTGCTCGCGGAAGAGCAGGAAAGTCGCCGCACGGCTGCCCCCCGCCTTTGCCGAGCCATCCTCACCGAACGCGACATATTGCAGCGCGCGGGGCTTGGTCACCATGTCCATATCGTCGGCGAGGTCGACGACCGCGCCTTGGCCTGCGAACAGATTGCTGCTGCTGCCCGGCGCGACGATCGCGCGCGTCACGCCCGACGCGCGGTTGACCGCGACGGGCGAGCCCATCGGGTTCAACGCGGGCGCGATGTCGAGCCCCGCCGAGAAACGCGTGCGCGGGGCCGAGCGGTCGTTCGTGCCGGTGACGGCATCGACTTCGGTCAGCCCGACGCGGCTGAACGCCGCGACGATGCCCGGCGTGACATATTTGCCCTGCGCATCGACGCGCTCGACGCCCGCGGGCACCGCAACGGCCGCACCCGCCGCGACCACCTTGCCGCCGCTCACGACGACGGTGCCGCCCTCGATCGGCGCGCTGCCGTCGCCGATGACGAGCTTCGCATTGACGATCGCGACGTCCTGCGCAGCGGCCGGAACCGCGATCAGCGCTGCGGCGGAAAGAAGAAGAGCGCGCATCATTTCACGTCTCCTTCGCCCGGCTGGCCCAGCTCGAAATCGCTCACCGGACGCCGTTTCGGGTCGTTCGCGTCGAACATCAGTGCGCCGTCGATCCACACCTTTTCGGGGCGCGTATAGGCGCTGAACGGATTGCCGTTCCACAGCACGACGTCGGCCATCTTGCCCGGCTTCAGGCTGCCCGTCTTGTCGGCGATGCCCAATGCCTTGGCTGGATTGTACGACAGCCAGGTCCACGCCACCTCATCGCTGACGTCGATGCCGATGCGGCGCCCCGCGGCACGCGCTTTCGCAGCTTCCTGGTTGAGCCTCTGGATCTGGTTCGCATCATCCGAATGAACGATCGTGCACGCCCCGGCCTTGTACACCAGCGGGATATTCTCGTTGACGCTGTCATAGGCTTCCATCTTGAAGCCCCACCAGTCGGCCCACATCGCCGAGCAAATGCCTTCCTTCGCAAGAATGTCGGCGATCTTGTACGCTTCGACCGCGTGGTGGAAGGTCGACACCTTATAGCCGAACTCCTTCGACATATCGATGACGAGCGCCATTTCGTCGGCGCGATAGCAATGGTTGTGGACGAGGATCTCGCCCGACAGCACACCCGCGAGCGTTTCCATCGCGAGGTCGCGGTCGACGGCCTTTCCGTCGTCCATCTTCTTCTTGTACGCCGCCGCCTTCTGCCAAGTCGCGCGGTTCACCGCGAAATTGCCCATGCGCGTCGAGGGCGCGCGCCCCTTGCCGCCATAGACGCGCTTCGGATTCTCGCCGCACGCCATTTTGAGGCCATAGGGCGCGCCGGGGAACTTCATCCCCTGCACCGTGCGCGAGGGCACATTCTTGAGCGTGATCGAACGCCCGCCCATCAGGTTGGCGCTGCCCGGCAGGATCTGCAAGCTGGTCACGCCGCCATTGGCGAGCGCGCGGCTGAACCCCGGGTCTTGCGGCCAGACGCTATGCTCGGACCACACTTCGGGGGTCGTCGGCGATGTCGCCTCATTGCCGTCCGAATGCGCCTCGACGCTGGGCGAGGGATAGTCGCCAAGGTGGCTGTGGATATCGATGATGCCGGGGGTAAGGAACTTGCCGGTGCCGTCATAGACCGCGATGTCCGCCGGGATCGGCGTATCGGGACCCCCGACGGCCTCAACCTTGCCGTTCGCCAGCAGCACGGTGCCATTGTCGATCCGCCCGCCCTCGCCGTCGAAGATCGTGACGTTACGGACCGCCGTGACCTGCCCGGGATAAGCCTTGTAGGTCGACGGATACGGGTCCTTGTTGAACTTCACCGGCTTTTCGGCGGGCTTGTCGCCCGCCGAGGCCGTCTCTCCATTGCTCGCCGCGCAACCGACGAGCGCCAGCGATACCGCAGCCAGCAGGCTGCCCTTCACACCACGGATCATCGATTACGCCCCCTTGGGTTCGGGATGAACGCCGGCCGCCTGCGGCTCGGCCTCGCCGATGCCCGCCAGCCCGTCGTCGCGGTCGCGCAGCGTGTCGAGGTGCATCCAGCGTTTGACGATCGGGCTGACCGCCAGCACCGCCACCGCGGCACCGATCGCGATCCAGCCGAACATCTCGTAAATCTCGAGCAGCTTGGCCTTGCTCATCTCGCCGCCATGCCCGCCGGTCGCTTCGCCGATCTTGCCGGCGACGAAATTGCCGACCGCGGTCATATAGAACCATGCACCCATGATGAGCGACGCGACGAAGGTCGGCGCCAGCCGGTTCATCGCCGAGAGGCCGACGGGGCTGAGACACAGCTCGCCGGTCGTGGCGAGGAGGTAATAGAGGAAAACGAAGATCACCGGGGTCATCGCCGCGATACCGAACGCCTGCGCGCCCCAGACGAGGATGAGGTTCGCAAGCCCCATCTGCGCCAGCGCCAGCCCGAACTTGGCGGGGGCCGACGGTTCCTTGCCGCGCTTGCCAAGCCATTGCCACAGTGCGGCGAACAACGGGGCGAGCAGGATGATATAGATCGGGTTGATAGACTGGAAGATCGAAGCCGGCACCGCGCCGCGATCGACATAGCGGTCGGTGAACAGGTTCATCGATCCGCCCGCCTGTTCGAACAAGCCCCAGAACAGCGGGTTCAACGCGATCAGGAACAGGATCGCGAACATCCGGTCGCGCGCATGGTCTTCGCGGTTCATCTTCTCGACCACCATCACGCCGAGGAGGAGGAGGAAGCCGAACAGCGCCACCCACGCCGCGGGCGCGAGCCCGAGCGCGACGGGTCCGCTGGCGATGCCGAGGCCGAGGATCAGCGCCAGCGGCAGGAACAGCATCAGGGCGAGGCCCGCGAGCGCGATGTTGACGCGGCTCCGCGGACCGGCGCCGATCGATCCGTACGGCAGCTGGAACGTCGCCACGAGGACGACATAGCCGAGCAGGAGAATGCCCGAGACGAGCAGCAGGTTCTGGATAACGTCCTGATACTGGACGAGCGCCCAGATCACCGCGACCGCGCCCAAACCGACGGCGTAGAGCGTCCACTCGCTCGACCGCGACAGCGGTGCAGGCGCTTCGCCCGCACCCTTCAGCGCGCTCTTGCCGAGAACGAAGACGACAAGGCCGGCGAGCATGCCGATGCCGGCGAGCCCGAAGCCATAGCCCCAGCCGATCCGCTGGCCGAGATAACCGACGAGGATCGTGCCGAGCGCGGCGCCGACGTTGATGCCCATATAGAAGATCGTATAGGCGCCATCGCGGCGAATGTCGGTGAGCCGGTACAGCTGGCCAACCATCACCGAGATATTCGCCTTGAGGAAGCCCGAGCCGACGATGATGAAGGCGAGCGCGGCCCAGAAGACGTTGATCGTCGGATCATTCTGTCCGCCGACGCCTTCGACCGCCATCAGGCTGTGGCCGGCGGCGAGCAGCAGGCCGCCGAACAACACCGCCTTGCGCTGCCCGAGGTAGCGGTCGGCGAGATAGCCGCCGAGCACCGGGGTGATGTAGACGAGGCTGGTGTAGGCGCCGTAGATCAGGTTCGACTTGCTGTCGTTGAACAACCAATGCTGGGTCAGGTAGAAAATCAGGATCGCGCGCATGCCGTAGTAGGAGAAGCGCTCCCACATTTCGGCGAAGAAGAGCATGTAGAGGCCCTTGGGATGTCCGGCGAATTCGGGTTTCTTGCTGCCGGCGATCAGCGCACCGATGCTGAGGAAGACGCCGAGGACCAGAAGTGCGATTACCGCAATCCAGTCCCCCTCGTCCCACGAGCCCATATTTTTCATTATGTTGCGTCCCTTTTAGGATTGTCTGGCGCGGCCTCCCGCCGCGCGAATGCGGCAACCTAGCGCGAAAATTGCGTATTGGAAGAATCTAATTGCGCGTGAAACCGTCTCGATCGGGCCAAATATTACTGCGAACCGTTCGCAACACTTGCAGAAAGTGACGCGAAAGGCCACATGGCGCACCATGTTCAACGACACCTCCTCGCTCCTCGCCCATCTCGCCACCCGCCGTTCGGGCAAGGCGCGCGACATGATCGCCCCCGGCCCCGACGCCGCGCAGCTTCGGGGCATCATCGCGCTGGCACTACGCACCCCCGACCATGGCAAGCTCGCGCCCTGGCGCATCGTCACCGTCGCCGGCGAGCAGCGCGAGGCGTTCGCGGCGCTGCTCAAAAAGGCATGGATCGCGGAGAATCCGGGCGCCGCGGGCATGGACCTGTCGGCGCTCGACCAGTTCGCGCATCAGGCACCGACCTTGCTCGTGCTCGTCTCGGCGCCGGTGGCGGGAGCGAAGGTCCCCGTCTGGGAACAACAGATGTCGGCGGGTGCAGTCGGCATGAACCTGCTCCACGCCGCGCACGCGCACGGCTTTGTCGGCAGCTGGCTGACGGGCTGGGCCGCTTATAGCGCCGAGGTCGCCGCCGCGTTCGGCGCCGGCGACGGCGACACGATCGTCGGCTATTTCTTTCTGGGAACGCCCGCGCGCGAACTCGATGAACGGCCCCGCCCCGAATATGACGATGTCGTCCGGGCTTGGGAAATTTAGTTTCACTTTCTGAACCTAATTTGTAATAATCCTAATTTGACTGTGCTGCTGTCTTATGGCATTAAGGCGGCATGCTCGATCAGTCCAAACCCGTGTACCAGCGTCTGCGCGATGTCATCGCCAACGCCATCCTCGACGGCCAGTTTCGCGATGGCGACATGTTGCCGTCGGTCCGATCGCTCGCCGCCGAAGAAGGCGCCAACCCGCTGACGGTGGCGAAAGCGTATCAGACATTTCAGGACGAAGGACTGGTCACGGTGAAGCGCGGGGTCGGCATGTTTGTCGCAGCGGGTGCGACCGAGCGCCTCCGCGACCTGATGCGCGCCGATTTCCTCGCCAATGTCTGGCCGCCGGTCGCGCAGCAGATGCGCCGCATCGGCCTCGACGCGCGGACGTTGCTGGATTTGACCGAGGCGTAACGCCTTTTTCCGCTTTTGGATTGAGACCTGCCGTTCGCCCCAAGCTTCGTCACCCCGGACTTGATCCGGGGTCCATAACGGTGGTACGGTCATGGATCCCGGATCAAGTCCGGGATGACGATGAAAGATAGGGCGGCAATCGGTCGTTAGCCGACATTCCTCCACCTACCGCCCGATCTGCGCCGCCTTGTCGCGCAGGTCCGTCGCCGCTTGTTTGCTGCCGCGGCGTTCGAGCAGGTCGGCGTAAAACTCCATGATCCCAGCATTGAGCGGCTGCAACCGATAGGCGCGGTCGATCAGCGGCAGCGCGCGCGCATCGTCGCCTTTCGCCGCCCACGCCCGCGCCAGTTCGCGGAGCACCACGACGTCGCGATTGCCGATCCGCCGACGTACGCGTTCGAAATGCGCGATCGCCTGGTCCCAATGTTCGAGGTCCATCGCCAGATGCCCGGACAATCGGTCGGCGGCGATGCTCGACGGCTGGCTGCGCTGCAGCGCGAGGATCGCAGCGCCCGAACCCGCGGCATCCCCCGCGCGGAACAGCGCATTGGCGAGCCGCAATGTGGTGCGCTCGCTCGCATCGAGATCGCGCGCGGCGCGATACGCCTGCACCGCCAGCTCAGTACGTCCGGCCGCCAGCGCCGCATCGCCCAGCAGGATATGCGCGTCGGCAACGCCGCGGTTCGCATCGCGGAGTCGCGTGGCGCGCGCGATCGCTCGCGCGCCATTGCCACTCGTCAAATCGGCCGAAATAGCGGGAATCGCACTAGCCGGATTGAGCGGCTCGGCATCGGCCGCCAAGGTCAGCAGGCCATAGTCATTGTCGGCGGCAAAGGGCACCGCCTCGCCGGGCGCCAGCGCCGCCGCGCGCCCCAGATAGTCCGCCGATTCGATGCGCCGGCCGAGTTCCGCCGCCGCGCGCGATGCGAGCAGCAGCGACCAGCTGTCGGCGTCGGGCCGCTGGACCAGCGGCAGCAAGGCGGCGAGCGCGGCGTCGGCGTCGCCATCGCTCCATTCGGCGGCCGCGAGGATGCGGCGTGCGGTAAAATTCTCCGGCTGCTCGGCCAGCAGCCGGTCGGCCCAGGTCGCGGCCACCGCTTCGCCGCCGAGTTCGAGTTCGACGATCGCGCTCAGCAGCATGAACGACGGCTGCGCGTCGAGTTCGCCGCGCGTGCGCTGGAGCAGGCTGCGCGCGAGCCGGTAATTGTCAGCGCGCGCCGCGAGCACCGCTTGCAGATAAAAGAGCCGCGGGTCGCGCGGCACGATCGTCGCGGCGCGGCGCAGCGATGCGAGCATGTCGCGGTATCGTCCGAGATCGCCGAGCGTCGCCGCCTGCTCGATCAGCGCATCTTCATTGTCTGGATCGGCGGCAAGCGCGTCTTCGTACCAGGCGAGCGACGCGTTGAGCCCATCCTCGGTCCGCACGAGGTTCGCCTTGAACGCCAGCGCCGCGCTGTTCGCCTTGTCGAGTTCGATCGCATAATCGACCGCGTCGCGCGCGCCGAGCGTGTCGGCATTGGCATCGCGAAAGCGCGCGACGTCGACCCACAAGGCCGACGAGCGCGGCAGTTCGTGCACCGCGCGGTCATAGGCTTCGCGCGCGGCGGCCAGATCGCCATTACCGAGGTGAACGTCGCCCGCGACCCACGCCGCCTCCCCGATCATCTCGGGAATGATCGGGCCGTCGTCGAGCGTCTGGAGCGCACGGCTCCCCTCATCCTGCATCGCATAGGCGCGCGCCAAGAGCGGGCGCAGCGCCGCTTCCTTGGCGCCCGCGCCGATCGCGCCCTTGACCGCCGCCTCGGCCCCGACCCCGTCGCCCAGCTTGATCGCGACGCGCGCCAGCTCGACACGCTCGACAATGACCTTGGGATCGCTCGCGATGGCGTTCTCGAGGGCAGCGCGGCGCTCCGCGAGCGCCTTGCGCGGCGCGGACGACGCCCCGTCGCCGCACGCTCCGAGCAGCAGCGCCGCCAGCAGCAGCGCCTTTGTCCAGAAGCGGCCTAAATCCATTCAGGCCTGCATCCGATATTGTTTGAGCAGGTCGTAGAGCGTCGGGCGGCTGATCCCGAGCAGCTTGGCGGCCGCCGAGATATTGCCCTCGCTCTGCGTCATAGCGCGGCGGATCGCGACGCGGTCGGCGGCTTCGCGCGCGCTGCGCAGGTTGAGCCACGCCTCCTCGCCTTCCGCCTCGCCGCCCGCCATATCGAGATCCTCGCGCATCACCAGCTTGCCATCGGCCATGATCACGGCGCGCTTGATGCGGTTTTCCAGCTCGCGGACATTGCCCGGCCAGCGCCCCTCGTCGATCGCCTGCAACGCGTCGGGCGCGAAGCCGCGCACCCCGGGGTTCATCTCGGGCGCATATTGGTGGAGGAAATGCCGCGCGAGCAGCACCGCATCGCCCGGGCGCTCGGCGAGCGATGGAATCTTTACGACCATCTCGGCGAGCCGATAATAAAGGTCGTCGCGAAAGCTCTGCTCGGCGATCATTGCATCGAGGTCGCGGTGCGTCGCGCACACGATCCTTGTATCTACCGCGATCGCCTTGCGCCCGCCGATGCGCTCGATCGTCCGCTCCTGCAGAAAGCGCAGCAGCTTGACCTGGAGCGGCAGCGGAATGTCGCCGACCTCGTCGAGGAAGAGCGTCCCGCCATGCGCGAGCTCGATCTTACCCTCGGTCGTCTTGACCGCGCCCGTGAACGCCCCCTTCTCGTGCCCGAACAGCTCGCTTTCGAGCAGATTCTCGGGGATCGCAGCGCAGTTGATGGCGACGAACGCCCCGTCGCGCCGCCCGCTCGCCTCGTGCAGCCCGCGGGCGAGCAATTCCTTGCCGGTGCCGCTCGCGCCGAGCAGCATCACAGAGACGTCGAGGTTCGCGACGCGCTCGATCGTGCGCGCCACCTTCTGCATCTCGGGCGCCCCGGTGATCATCCCGCCGAGCACGCGATTGTCGCTCGAACCCTGCTCGGCGAGCCGCGCATTCTCGACCTCGAGCTCGCGCACATGAAAGGCGCGGGCCACGATCAGCCCCAGCTCGTCGATGTCGATCGGCTTTTGATAGAAATCCCACGCGCCGCTCGCGATCGCGGTCAGCGCACTCGCGCGTTCGCCGTGCCCCGACACGACGATCACTTTGGTGTCGGGCTTGGCTTCGAGGATCGCCTTCAGCGTCCGGAACCCCTCGCGCGTGCCGTCGGGATCGGGCGGCAGGCCAAGGTCGAGCGTCACCACATCGGGTTCCTCGGCGCGCAGCAACTCGATCGCGGCATCATGGTCGCCCGCGACGAGCACCTGGTAATCCTCATACGCCCATTTGAGCTGCGTCTGCAGCCCCGGGTCGTCCTCGACCACCAGCAATTTGCGCAGATTGGCCCCGCTATCGGTCATTTATGTCCCACTTTCATCACACGCGCGTCGACCCCCGCGTCGCCGCGGGCATCGGCGAGCGGCAGCCACAGCGTGAAGCTGCTCCCCTTGCCCGGCTCGCTCGCCACCTCGATCGCCCCGCCCATCGCCTGCGCGATCTGCAGCGCTTCGAACGCCCCCAGCCCGAAACCCGATTCCTTCGTCGACACAAAGGGCTTGAACAGCTCGTCCCGGATGAAATCGCGCGTCATGCCGCACCCCTGGTCGATCACGTCGATCCGCACGCGCCCCTGTTCGGCCACCGCGACCACCTGGACCGAGGTGTCAGGCGCCGACGCATCGATCGCATTGGCGACAAGATGCTGCACGATCTGCCGGACCGCCCCCGCATCGGCCCACGCCGACAGCCCCGCCTGACAGCCGACGAACAGCGCGCGGCGCGGACGCATTTCGGCCGCGATCTCGTTCAGCACCGGCTCGACCAGCGTCCGCCCCGCCTCTGCCGCTGGCCCGCGCTCGCGCGGCGACAGGCGGACGAGGAGGTCGCTGAGGCGCCCCGCCGAAATCTTCAGCGTCTCGATCATATCGGCGCGGAAATCGGGCTTGTCGGCGTGACGCTCGGCGTTGCGCGCGAGCAGCCCGATCTGGCTCGCCAGATTCTTGATGTCGTGCATGATGAAGGCAAAGCGCCGGTTGAATTCGTCGAACCGCCGCGCCTCCGACAAGGCCTGCTGGCTCTGCGATTCGGCGAGATAGCTTGCCGCCTGCTGCCCCGCGATGCGCAGCACGTCGAGATCCTCCCAATCGAGCGCGCGTGACACCGCGGGCCGATGCAGCACGACGACCGCGATCATCCGCTGGAAATGCAGCACCGGCACGACCACCCAAGCGCGCGTATCGGCGATCAGCCACTCGGGGATCGCCAGATCCTCGCCGGGATGACCCCGGCGCTCGGCATCGAGGTCGACGATATGCTGCGTTTCCTGCAGCATGAAGGCCGACCGCAACGAGAGCATGGCATCCTCGCTCGCGCCGTCCGGCCAATGCCAATGCTCGGCGATGCGAAAGCCCCCCGATGCACCGGGCAGCATCAGCAACGCGCCGGGGCTTCCGGTCAGTTCGGCGAGCGCTTTTGCGACGCGGCGGTGCAGATTGCGGTCGTCCTCGCCCCCATCGCCTTGGGCACCCTGCCCCAATGTCGCGGTAAAGCGCATCCATTCGGCGCGATAGTCATAGCGGTGCTCGAAGAAATGCTTGGAAATCATCACCGAAAGCCACGCTCGCGATCGCGCCGAGGCGAGCATCAGTCCGCCAGTGCCGAGCGCGACGAACAACGAGATCGCCTGCGCCAGTTCGGCATAGTCGCCGCCGGCGACGCGCGCGACGGCACCGGTCAGCGCGATCACGATCAGATAGGCGGCGGCGCCGAGCAGGATCAGCGTGCGCGTCGCGGCGGTGCGCGACAGGCGCATCCGCTCGCGCCCGATGTCCATCGCGGCGACGATATAGACCGGCAGCGTGAGCAATACGATCGCCGGAAGCAGGGCGATCAGCGTCGACGCGATTTCGCCGGTCAGCGCACCGATCAGCTGGACGTTGAGCTCATAGGCCCACAGCATCGCAAACCCGCCGGCGACCGCCATCACGGGCATGCGTTGCCCCGCGCTCGCATGGCGAACCCCGGCGTCGATCATCAGCAGTCCACCGATCGCGACGACCGTCGCGGCAAAGCCCAGCGTCGGCGTCATCCATGGTTCGGCCGCCGCTCCGGCGCGCAAATGCGCCGCCGCGCCGAGCAGCAGCGCCAGCAGGCAGATCGTCGCGAGCATGCGTGCGATCAGGCGCAGCGGCCGCGACATCGGCGCACGCGGCGACCAGAAGGTTGCCCCCAACCAGAGGAGCATGGCGAGGTCGCGCACCGTCTGCACGACCAAAGATTGCGACGATCCGGCGCCATAGACGGCCATCGCTGCGCACCACAGCGCGGTGGCGGCTGCGGTTACGGCGAGCAACCGCGGCGCCGGCATCAATGCCGCCATCCGCGCGCGCGGCCGCATCAGCAGCCACAAAGTGACACCGGTAAAGCCCGCCAGCGCAAGGCCCGACAGGATCTGGGACAGGCCGGCCAGCGCGCCCACGGCTACCGCGCGCCCTCCGGCCACAGCACGACGCGTACGGTCTGGAGCAGGATCAAAAGGTCGAGGAAGGGCGAATAATTCTTGGCGTAATAGAGGTCATATTCCAGCTTCACGCGCGCGTCCTCGACCGAGGCGCCATAGGGATAGTTGATCTGCGCCCAGCCGGTCAGGCCCGGCTTCACCATGTGGCGTTCGGCATAAAAGGGCAGCTTCTTTTCGAGTTCCTCGACGAAGCTCGGCCGTTCGGGGCGCGGCCCGACAAAGCTCATGTCGCCCTTCAGCACGCACCAGGTCTGCGGCAGCTCGTCGATGCGCAGCTTGCGGATGATGCGGCCGACGCGGGTGACGCGCGGGTCGTTTTCGCTCGCCCACACCGCTTTGCCCGCCGCCTCGGCATCGGTGCGCATCGAACGGATCTTGAAGATGTCATAGGGTTCGCCGAATAGCCCGACGCGCGGCTGGCGGTAAAAGACCGGGCCGCGGCTATCGAGGATCACCGCGATCCCCGCGACGATGATCAGCGGCAGGCCGACGACCAGCACAAGCAGGCTGGCGAGGATGTCGAACAGCCGCTTGCCGACCTTCGAAATCCGTTGTCCCGCCGAAAATCCGTCGGAAAAGATCAGCCCGCTGGGGTTCGTCGTCGCAAGGTCGACGCGTCCCGTTTCGCGCTCGATAAAACTCGCGATATCGTTGACATGCACACCCGTCGTCTTGACGCGCAGCAGGTCGTTCAGCGGCAGCGCGTTGCGCCGTTCTTCCAGCGCCAGCACGACTTCGCCCGCGCGCAGCGCCACAACATGGTCAGACAGATTGTCGAGGGCTTCGCGCGGCACGGCGCCCGGCACGGTCTTTTCGGTCGCACTCATCGCAATGAAGCCGACCATTTCGAGCCCGCTCCCCGGCGCGTCGGCAAGCGCCGCAAGGCGCGCGGCGCGCGGCCCGGCGCCAAGGACGAGGATGCGGCGCCGGAACGCTTCGGTCCCCGATGACTGCGTCAGCGCGAGGCGGATGACGAACAGCACCGCGATGGCAAAGATCATCGCGTACAGGCTGTTGGCGCGCCACAGCGTCGCGGTCGGCAACAGGAAGCCGAGCACCGAAAGGAAAATCACGCCGAGCGAAATCGCCGCGAGCAGGCGCGCGGTGGCGAAACGCATCGAGCGGAGCCCCTCGTTCCCGTACATTCCGGTCGCCATCATCGCGAGCGAATTGGCAAGGCCGAAGGTCAGCAGCGGCAGCCAGCGGCCCGCGAGCGGCCCGGCGTCGAACCCCGCCTGCTGCGCATAAAGATGCCACGCCCCCTCGGCCGAGCCGAGCAGCGCGAAAAATTCGATCAGCGCCAGCCAGACGACGGCGTGCGGGACATAATGTTTAAACAGCCGGAACATGGGGACCTTTCGCGCGCTCGATACTACAGCCGAGGCGTCAACTGTCGGTTAATTTTACACTCCCCATATCCGCAATGACAGGGTGACCCGCCGCTTCCAACGCGATAGACTCGAACTTATGACGCTGATGATCCAGCCCGTTATCCTGTGCGGCGGTGCCGGCACCCGGCTTTGGCCCGAATCGCGCGGCACCCGCGCCAAGCAGTTCCTGCTGCTTCACGGCCAGCGCAGCCTGTTTCGCCAGACTGTCGAGCGCACCCCTGCCGGTCCCGACTTTCTCCCCCCGATCGTCCTGTGCGGCGACGGGCATGTCGCGATGGTTCGCGAACAGATGGACGACCGTGAGGAAACGCTGCTCGTCGAGCCGATGCCGCGCAACACCGCCGCCGCGATCGCGCTCGCGGTCGCGCAGGCCGATGCCGACACATTGCTGCTCGTGATGCCGAGCGATCATGTGATCGCCGACGTTCCCGCATTTCACGCCGCGATCGCCAAGGGGGTGCGCCTCGCGCAGCAGGACTGGCTCGTCACCTTTGGCATCACGCCCGACAGCCCCGAAACGGGCTTCGGCTATATCGCCGCCGGACGCCCGCTCGGCGGCGCCGACGAATCCTGGGGCTTCGCGGTCGATCGTTTCGTCGAAAAGCCCCCGCTCGCCGATGCCGAAGCCATGCTCGCGGCCGGCGGATACAGCTGGAACGCCGGGATTTTCCTGTTCCGCGCCGCACGGATGCGCGATGCGATGCTGACGCATTGCCGCGCGATCTTCGAGGCCGCGGACAACTCCGTCGCGGCGGGTATGCGCGATGGCGACGCGCTCTATGCCGACGCAATCGAGTTCGCGAAGGCGCCGTCCGATTCGATCGATTATGCGGTGATGGAAAAGGATGATCGCGTCGCGGTCGTCCCCGTGGCGATGGGTTGGTCCGATCTCGGCTGCTGGCACACGATCCATGCGCTCGCCGACAAGGACGGCGCCGACAATGCCGTCACGGGCGACGCCTTTCTCCACGAAAGCCGCGGCAATCTGGTCCGCGCGGGCGACAAGCGCGTGTCGATCCTCGGCATGGACAATATTGCGGTGATCGTCGACGGCGACGACATATTGGTGATCCCGCTCGGGCGGTCGCAAGAGGTCCGCGCGGCGGCCAAGGCGCGCGAATAGAGCGAAGTCGCATCAAGCACTTGCACCCGCGGTGACTTGCTATACCAGTACACCCATGAGGCGCCTCCACGGGAGCGCGCCATAGCTGTTCTGGAGATCGCCCCATGTTCGACCGTCGCACCCTGCTCGCCGCCGCCGCGGCTTCCTCGATGCTCGCCGGCGTCCGTCCGCGCACCGCGTTCGCCGCGGTGCCCGACGGCGAAGGCGCGCGGCTGACCGCAATCTACGAGCGCATCTACGACATGCTGCTCGATCAGGACCCCGAATTCGCGACGTCGCTCGGCGCCGACAAGGGCGACCGCGCCGCGGCGAAAGCGAAACTCGCCGACCGCTCGCCCGCCGGGATCAAGAAATCCCACGACCTCTATCGCACCGGGCTCAAGGAACTGAAAACGATCGACCCGAAGAAACTCTCGGGCATGGACCTCGTCAATTACGAGACGTTCCGGGGTCCATGGGAAGGTTATGTCAAGGCTTACGATACCTTCAGCTACGGCCTTCACAGCTGGCCTGAACCGCATCCGGTAACCCAGCTCAGCGGCACCTATCGCTCGATTCCCGATTTCCTCATCAACCAGCACAGCATCGCGAACGCCGCCGACGCCGAGGCATATCTCGCGCGCTGCGCCGATTTCGCGATCCAGCTCGACAATGAAACGGGGCGGATCAAGACCGATCACGCCGCCGGGATCATCCCGCCCGACTTCGTCATCGACCGCACGCTCGGCCAGTTCGACCGAATCTGGGCGCCTGCCCCCGCCGCGAACGGCCTGACCACAAACCTCGCCGGCAAGACGAAGGACATAGCGGGCGACTGGGCCGGGCGCTGCGCCGCGATCGTCAAGGACCGCATTTACCCCGCGATGCGCCGCCAGGCCGACGAACTGCGCGCCGTCCGGTCCAAAGCGACGCACGACGCCGGCGTCTGGCGTCTGCCCAAGGGCGACGAATATTATGCCTATGCGCTGCGGTTCGCGACGACGACGGGCATGACCGCCGAGGAGGTGCATAAGCTGGGACTCGATCGCGTCGCCGAACTCACGGCGCGCGCCGATGCGATCTTCAAGGCGCAGGGCATGACCAAGGGAAGTGTCGCCGAACGCATGCTCGCGCTCGGCAAGGACCCGCGCTTCCTTTACCCGAACACCGACGCGGGCAAGGAAAAGCTGATCGCCGAACTCAATAGCCAGATGCAGGCGATCCAGGCGCGGCTGCCCGAGACCTTCGGCCGCCTGCCCAAGGCGAAGGTCGAGATCCGCCGCGTCCCCGCGGACATCGAGGATGGCGCGACCGGCGGCTACTACCAGATCCCGGCGCTCGACGGCTCGCGCCCCGGCGCTTATTACATCAACCTGCGCGATACCGCCGAAAACCCCAGCTGGACGCTTCCGACGCTGACATATCACGAGGCATCACCCGGCCATCACCACCAGATCGCGCTGGCGCAGGAAGCGACAGGCATCCCGCGCCTCCGCCGCCTCCCCGCTTACTCGGTCTATACCGAGGGCTGGGGCCTCTATGCCGAGCAGCTCGCCGACGAGATGGGCGTGTATGAAAACGACCCGTGGGGCCGGCTCGGCTATCTGCAAAGCTATATGTTCCGCGCCGCGCGGCTCGTCGCCGACACCGGGCTCCACCATTTTCGGTGGACCCGCGAGAAGGCGATCCAATATTATAACGAAACGCTCGGCACGCCCGAAGGCTCGAATATCACCGAAATCGAGCGTTATTGCGTGTGGCCCGGTCAGGCGACGAGCTACATGGTCGGTCAGACGAGTTGGGTCCGCATTCGCGAAAAGGCCAAGAAGACGCTCGGCGACAAGTTCGACCTCCGCGGTTTCCATGACACCGCTTTGTCGGCGGGCGCGATGCCGATCTCGGTGCTCGAGTCGGTGATCGACCGCTGGGTCGCCGCGCAAAAAGGCTGAGCCACACGAAAAACCCTTCGCCTGTCAGGGCAGGCGAAGGGTCATTGTGGGTGAGCGCGAGGGATCAACCCTTCCATGCCGCCCCGAAGGCAGCTAATTCTGGAAGATCGCCGGGGTTCCGGGCTTGACCATCTGGGCCAGACGCGCCGCGTCCCAATTGGTCAGCCTGACGCAGCCGTGGCTCTCGGCGCGCCCGATCGTATGCGGCTCGCTCGTCCCGTGAATGCCATAATGCGGCTTGTTGAGGTCGAGCCACACGACCCCGACCGGACTGTTCGGCCCGGGTTGCAGCAACACCGCCTCCTTGCTGTCGCTGACGTCCCAGAACAATTTCGGATTATAGTGAAAGTCGGGATTGCGGCTGACGCCCTGAATCTTCCAGTTGCCGATAGGCAACGGGTCGCGGCTGCTGCCCATCGTGGCAGGAAATTGCGCGACCAGCTTGTCCCCCTCGTCATAAACTTTCAGCACACCCTCTGATTTGTCGACCACCAGCTTTGCGGCTGCGACCTGTGTCGGCGCGACGCCCAGGCGTTCGAGCGTGCCGTTCCAGCCGCGCGCATCCTCGCCCAATGTCGCCCGGTCGATATCGGGGATGTTGGGGACGCGGAACGGGCGGCCCGCGCCCACCAGCGTCGAGGGGCTGTTCAGCGCAACCAGTGTCTCGGGCGTGGTGTGAAAGCGTTCGGCGAGCGCTTCGGTCAAATTGCGATAGCCCAGCGCGGGCAATTTGGCCTGGTCTGCCGCGTCTTTCGGAAATGCCGGAACGAACGGCCCCGCAGCGAAGCCCGCGGGAATGATCACCAGCCGCGTCGCAGAAACCTGTTGCCATTGCTGCAGCGCCTGCAGCGTTGCCGCGTCGAGTTTGCCGCTGTCGTGCAGGTCATGCGCTTTCTGGAAACCACGGAGCGCCGCTGAATAGGACTGCCCTTCCTTTCCATCGATCACACCGGGGGAAAAGCCGAGGCGATCGAGCAGGACTTGTGCGCGAAGCGCCGGTGGTTCGCTGAATGAAACCGCGGCGGGCGGGGCATCTTTGAAATCCAGCGAAGCCGGATCGGCGGCGGTCGTCGATGATGTCGGTTTTTTGGCGCTATCGTCCGGGGCGGCGTTGCAACCGGCGATCAGGAAAAGGCACGGTAAAAAAGGGGAAAGTTTCAAGCGCTGGTCCTCTTGGCTAGGAGCAGGATCAACGATCCTCCGCGCGAAAGGATGCGCGCGCAGCAGGCGATCGGCCGCGTGTGAGTCAGTTGGAACTGCTCATCGGTCGACGCCGCGCGGGCCGATCGGATGATCGGGATCCGGCACGGCGGCCGACGCCGTGCTCGACGCAAGGATGCGAACGCGCAGCACATCCCAATCTTGAAAGCGCCAGAAATTCGGGCTGTCGCGACTGATGATCCGCGGATGCTCGGCCGCCGGCGCGATCGCGCGATCGATGGGTTCGATCTCGGACAGCGTCTCGCAGTCGAAAAAGACCCGAACGACGACATCTTCGTCCGCATCGCCGGCGCTTCCGACGACAACCCCGAGCTCGCCCGTCGACAGCCGGACCAGTGTCCCGACCGGAAAGATCCCCAGGCTATCGGCGAAGCGGTCGAGCAGCATGGGGTCGAAATGCCCGGTCCATTTCTGCATCGCGGTCAGCGCCCCGCACGGCGTCCACGCGTCCTTGTACGGCCGGTTCGACGTCACTGCGTCATAGACGTCGCAAATCGCCCCCATGCGTGCGGCGAGCGACAGCTCGTCACCCTTCAGGCCGCCGGGATAACCCGACCCGTCGATCTTTTCATGATGCCGCAGGCAGAGCTCGAGCGCGAGGTCGGGGGCGCCGGGCGAACTTGCGAGCAGGCGATGACCGGCGACCGGATGGCTCCGCACCGACCGCATTTCGACTTTCGACAGTGCGCCGGGCTTGTTCAATATCGCGTCGGACACCGCGACCTTGCCGACATCGTGGAGCAGTCCCGCAACGCCCAGATCCTCGACCTCCTGCGGTTCAAGCCCCATGTGGCGGGCGAAGTTGATCATCAGCGCGCAGACCGCGACCGAATGAAGATAGGTATATTCGTCCTTCTCCTTGAGCCGGACGAGGTTGATCAGCGCCTTGGAATCGCGCTCGATCGAGGCGCCGATCGCGCTGGCGAGCTGGACCATCCGGCGAACCTCGACCGCCCGGCCCAGCCGCGCGGCGTCGAACATGTCGACCACGGCTTCGCACGTCCGCTCGATCGCCCGCTTGGCGCGGCGGCACTCCCCGGCATAGCCGCGGCGGCGGCGCGGCGCGTCGCGCGCGGGCGACGGCGGCGGCGCAAAGGGGGCGGCGGCGCGGAACGGCGTGGCGTCGCTCCCCGGCCGTTTCGCTGGTGGCGAACGCTTGCTGCGCGGTTTTTCTTGGGTTTCAGCCGCCAGCCGATCTTCGGGCGCGCCAAGTCCGCGCCCGTCGTCGATCACAATGCCGTCGATTCCCGAATAGCGAATTCGCTGCAGTTGATCCTGCGTTTCGACCCGAAAATAACGGCGCCAGAACGGGTGGTCGAACCACGACCCTTCAAAGGCGTGGATGAACATGCCGATCTCGACGTCTTCTGGTCTTATTCGAACAAGCATTTTCGGTCCCGTCGCGGCCGATCACCGCGCCACGTTCCAAATACGGCACCGCGCGTGTCGATTTAAGCCGCGCATCGGCGATTTTCGGTCAATCGCCCGCGAAATCGAACGCGCTCACCCCGCGCTCGCCTTCGCGGAAGCGCAGCGGGCGGCCGAGCGGCGGCATCGAACGCTGGACGCAGCCCGTCCGCGTGCAGCGGCGGCAGCCGAGCCCGATCGGCGTCGCGGGGCTGCGCATCAGGTCGATTCCGCGCGCGGCGATGAGCGGCGCGGCGACCTTGGCATCGACCCCGACGCAAACGGCGAAACGCGCGGGCGTGCCGCTTCCGGTCGCGCCGGGGGCGGCGACCGAACGCGACTGGGTGAACCAGCGCGAGCCGTCTTCCAGCTCGACCAGATCGGCAACCACCTCGCCCGGCCGTGCAAAGGCTTCGTGGACGCCCCACAAGGGGCAGCGCGCGTCGCCGTCGACGAGCGGCGACTGGCTCGCCCCCGCATAACGCTTGCTCCCCTGCCCCGCGCGGTCGATGCGCAGCATGAAAAAGGGCAGCCCGCGCGCGCCGACACGCTGGAGCGTCGTCAGCCGGTGCGCGACCTGCTCATAGCCCGCACCGAAGCGCCGCTGGAGCAGCAGCAAATCATAACCCGTCGCGTCGCAGGCGCGCAGGAAACGGCTGTACGGCATCATCAGCGCGGCCGCGAAATATTGGATCAAATGGCGCTCGAACAGCTTTGCCGCCGCGCTCTCGGCGAATTCGGCGCCCGCGACGAGCGCGTCGATCTCGGCCTTCGCCTCGATCTGCGCCAGCGTCGCCGCCGCCTGAAAGGTGCGCGACGCGGGGCGCAGCAGTTCGTTCAGCATCAATTGCCGCGCGTGCCAGTCGAGCCAGCGCAGCCGGTCGGGCATCACGTCGCTCGGCAGGATGCGGATGCCGAGCTGATGCCGCGTGCGCAAACGCTCCGAAATCGTGCCGTAAAGATCGCCGCCCGCGAGCCGCAATTCGTCGGCCAGCTCCTCGGCGCGCGCGTCGAGATCGGGGAAATGGTTGCGCCATTTCTCGATCGCACGACGCACCGCGGCAACTTCGGGCGCATCGCCTTCGCCATCCGCGCGCCCCTCGGGCGCCGCATCGAACAATCGGGCAAAGGCGGCGGCGGTGGCCGGCGCCGTCTGAAGCCACTCCTCGACCTCGTGCGTCCCGATGCCGAGGTCGGCGAAACGCGGGTCGGCGAGCCGCCGCCGGAGTCCGGCGAGCCCACCGGGCAAGTCTTCCGCGCCGAGCTTCGCCGCATCGAACCCGAAGCGTTCAGCCAGTTTGACGATGACTGTCGCGCTCAGCGGACGCTGGCCATGCTCGATCAGATTGAGATAGCTCGGCGAAATGTCGAGCGCATCGGCCATCGCCGCCTGCGTCATCGCCGCCTCGCGCCGCACCTTGCGCACCGCCGGCCCCGCAAACACCCGTCGCTCCGCCATCGTTTGTAACTTTCTTTACCAATTTACACGCTAATTTACACCTAACGGCCATATTTCACAAATATTATTGACAAATCTTTTCACTTTCGGCGGCAACTTCGCCAACTTCCACCCATCACCTCCGCACAAGGATATGACGATGGGTTATCAGGAAGACATGGCGCAGGCAGGCCGCCTCATCCGCGATTACGACGGCACATGGGACGGCATCAGCGGCGAAAGCATCGCCCGCATGCGCGCCCAGAACAAGTTCAAGACCGGCCTCGACGTCGCCCGCTACACCGCGCGCATCATGCGCGCCGATATGGCCGCCTATGACGCCGATCCCGCGAACTACACCCAGTCCTTGGGCTGCTGGCACGGCTTCATCGCGCAGCAGAAAATGATCTCGATCAAGAAGCATTTCGGCACCGTCAAAGGCCGCTACATCTATCTCTCGGGCTGGATGATCGCGGCGCTGCGTAGCGAATTCGGTCCGCTGCCCGACCAGTCGATGCATGAAAAGACCAGCGTTCCGGCGCTGATCGAGGAGATCTACACCTTCCTCCGCCAGGCCGACGCCCGCGAACTCGGCGGCCTGTTCCGCGAACTCGACGCCGCGCGCGCCGAGGGCGACGAACTCAAGGCCAAGCAGATCCAGGCCGCGATCGACAATCACGAAACGCACGTCGTGCCGATCATCGCCGACATCGACGCGGGCTTCGGCAACGCCGAGGCGACCTACCTCCTCGCCAAGAAGATGATCGAGGCCGGCGCCTGCGCGCTGCAGATCGAAAATCAGGTCTCGGACGAAAAGCAGTGCGGCCATCAGGACGGCAAGGTCACCGTGCCGCACGAGGACTTCATCGCGAAGATCCGTGCCTGCCGCTACGCCTTCATGGAACTCGGCGTCGAGGACGGCATCATCGTGACGCGCACCGACAGCCTCGGCGCGGGCCTGACCAAGCAAATCGCCTTCACGAAGGAGCCCGGCGACCTCGGAGACCAGTATAACAGCTTCCTCGATTGCGAAGAGGTCGAAGGCGCGGGCAACCCCGGCGACGTCCTGATCAACCGCGACGGCAAGCTGGTGCGCCCGAAGCGCCTGCCCTCGAACCTCTATCAGTTCCGTTCGGGAACCGGCGAAGATCGTTGCGTTATGGACTGCATCGCTTCGCTGCAGAACGGCGCCGACCTGCTGTGGATCGAGACCGAAAAGCCGCACATCGAACAGATCGCCGGCATGGTCGACCGCATCCGCGAAGTCGTCCCCAACGCGAAGCTCGCGTACAATAATTCGCCGAGCTTCAACTGGACGCTGAACTTCCGCCAGCAGGTGTTCGACGCGTGGGAGAAGGACGGCAAGGACGTCAGCGCCTATGACCGCGCCAAGCTGATGAGCGTCGATTATGACGGCACGCCGCTCGGCGACGAAGCCGACAACCGCATCCGTACCTTCCAGCGCGATTCGGCGAAGCGGGCGGGCATTTTCCACCACCTGATCACGCTGCCGACCTATCACACCGCGGCGCTGTCGACCGACAATCTCGCCAAGGAATATTTCGGCGAGGAAGCGATGCTGGGTTACGTCAAGGGTGTCCAGCGCGCCGAGATCCGCCAGGGCATCGCCTGCGTGAAGCACCAGAATATGTCGGGCAGCGACATCGGCGACGATCATAAGGAATATTTCGCCGGCGAAGCGGCCCTCAAGGCCGCAGGCAAGGACAACACGATGAACCAGTTCGCCGCGTAAACAAGTTAGACGCGGGGGCCCGTTGCAACCCCCGCGTCGCCCATCTTGGCGCGGGGGCCAGCGACCCGACCCCCGTGCCTCCCGAGCTTTCCTGGGGAGGAAAGCCTGTCCGTCGGAAGCCCTTGCGCTTCCGGCGGACATTTTTATTGCGGCAATGCCGCTTCTTCCTCGCGCGTCTTGACCAGCGACCAGATGATGCCGCCTGCGATCAAGGCTACCGTCACGCCCAGGCTGACCAGCGGCGGGAATTTCGCTCCGCCCAGCACGAAGTCGGCAACGAAGATTTTCGATCCGATAAAGATCAGCACCAGCGCGAGCGCATATTTGAGATAGTGGAAGCGGTGGACCATCGCCGACAGCGCAAAATAGAGCGCGCGCAGGCCAAGGATCGCCATGATATTCGACGTGTAGACGATGAAAGTGTCGGTCGTGATCGCAAAGATCGCCGGCACGCTATCGACCGCGAACACAAGGTCGGCGAGGTTGATCACGACGAGCGCGAGGAAGAGCGGCGTCGCGGCGAGCACGATCTTGCCGGTCTTCGTATCGGGCACGCGCACGAAGAATTTTTCGCCGTGCAGTTCGTCGGTGATCGGCATCCGGCGCGAGAGCCACTTGACCACCGGATTGCCCTTCACGTCCATCGGCTTTTCGCTCGCGAACAGCATCTTCACGCCGGTGAACACGAGGAACGCGGCGAAGATATAGAGCAGCCAGCCATATTCGGTGACGAGCGCCGCGCCGCCCGCGATCATGATGCCGCGCAGCACGATCACCGCGACGATGCCCCAGAGGAGCGCGCGATACTGGTAGCGCGGCGGGATCGCGAAGGTCGTGAAGATCAGCGAGATGACGAAGATATTGTCGATCGACAGCGCCTTCTCGATGAAGAAGCCGGTATAATATTGCAGGCCGGCCTCGCCGCCCTTCGCGGCCCAGACCCACGCGCCGAACGCGGTCGCGATACCGATGTAGAGCGCCGAGAGCTTCAAGCTCTCGCCGATCCCCATCTCCTTGTTTTCCTTGTTGAGAATGCCAAGGTCGAAGGCGGTGAGCGCGATAACGAGCGCGATGAACGACAGCCAGAACCAGGCCGGGGTGCCCAACCAGTCGGCAAACAGAAATTCCATGGTGATTTCCCTGGATATGCCGAGCGCGCCGCCTTTCGGCAGCGTGCTCGGTCCTTAGTTATGATGGATTAGCGCGCGAGCGCCGGGCGCAGCGCGGGCCGCCCCAAAGAAGCCAGGGTCAGCGCGGCAAGCCGTTCCTTCACCGCGAGCTTCAGCGTTTTCAGGCGCAGCAATCGGAACGGATCGGCGCCGCGCCGGCGCACCTCGCGGCGCTCGGCATCGTCGAGTTGGCGATGCAGCACGGTCAGGCGATAAAGATTGGGATTCAAAGTCATACAGGGCCTCCTGATTGAGAAATCAAGCAGGTGACGCCGATGCCGGGACCCCGGAAACAGGGGGGAGATAGGGCCAGAGCATCGGAGTCACCCGATGCGGTCCGACATCACGTGGCGGGATATGTCCCGCCGACGCCAGAGGGGCCCGGCCCGCATTTCTTCTATTTAGGGTGTCGCCCCGCCGCTTGCAAGTCCCCCGGCGCCCCGGCACGCTGCGATGAACGAAAGAGGAGGGTTTGCATGAGCGTGCTTGTCGAAAGCGATGGCCCCGTTACGATCGTCACCATCGACCGCCCGGCGCGCCGTAATGCGGTCGATCCCGATACCGCCGTCGCATTGCGGAATGCCTTCGCGGCCTTCGCCGCCGACGAAAATGCGCGCGTCGCGATCCTGACCGGCAGCGACGGGCATTTCTGCGCGGGCTTCGACCTCAATGCGGTCGGCACGTCGCGCTACGACCCCGATGGCCCCGGGCCGATGGGACCGACGCGCATGCTGCTCGACAAGCCGGTGATCGCCGCGGTCGAAGGACACGCGGTCGCCGGCGGGCTCGAACTCGCGCTCTGGTGCGACCTGCGCGTCGCGGCGACGAGCGCGGTGTTCGGCGTCTATTGCCGCCGCTGGGGCGTGCCGCTGATCGACGGCGGCACCGTGCGCCTGCCGCGCATCGTCGGCCAGGGCCGCGCCCTCGACATGATCCTGACCGGCCGCCCGGTTGCCGCCGACGAGGCGCAGCGCATCGGCCTCGCCGACCGCGTCGTTGCCGACGGCCAGGCGCTTGTCGCCGCGATCGAGCTGGCGAAACAGATCGCCGCCTTCCCGCAAATCTGCATGAACAGCGACCGGCTCAGCGCGTATCGCCAGTGGGATTTCGACATCGAAGGCGCGCTCGCACACGAAGCGCATGCCGGGGTTGCCGCGCTCCGCGAAGGCGCGGCGGCGGGGGCCAAACGCTTTACCGAAGGCGCCGGCCGCGGCGGCAGCTTTGCCGCCTTCAAGGAGGAATGAAAAAGATATGGATTGCCACCGCGCGGCACGTTTCCGCATCGCGAAAAGGACAAGGCGACCGCCCGGGGGCAAGCCCGGGCGGTCGAAGTGGGAGGGGCATTGTCTGCGCGCGTGCGAAGTCCGCAACTTTGCGGAACGCGCGGGGCGTCAGGGTTGATTGGTATGTTAGCGCCACGCGATGCCGGCGGTGCAAACCGACCCGCGATCAATCGATGCGATTAAAACGCGTCGTTTCCAATTTTTGACGATTGTCGCTGGACCAGACAATCGTTTCGGTCATGGATTTCAGATCCTTGGCGACGGTGTAGACGCGCGTCGACACCCGCGCCCCGGCCTTTCCCAGTGTCATGACCAATGTGTCCGGCGCCGGCTGACGCAAGGCAACACTGTCGATGAAATCCATATTTCCGGTGATCGGTACGGGGACGCCGTCAAGAGCGGCGGTCGATTCCGAATGCCTGCTGGAGCCGTCGGGCGCGACGATTTCGACACGCGTTGTCCATTTGCCATCTTGCGATGGACGGAACGTCATCGTGACCCGTTGAGGGCGTTCCTTTTCCGGCATGAGCGATGCGTCCAGCGACCAGCTTCCGACCAGCGGCACCGGCTTGGATGCAGCGCTGTAAACGGCGTTCGGTGTTTCGACCTGATCGGCCGAAGGGGCGACTGCGACCATTAATCCGGCAGCGGCCATGGGTATTGCGATGAGCATGACGATCATTCCTTTCGAACCGCGAACCCCGACGGTCGCGGCATGCGCCAAGTCCTTCACGGCGGGGCGCTCTCTCGAAAGATCGATATTTTCGTCACAAGTTTTTTGGAGGTCCAGCAGGCGCGCCAATTCGCGGCTGCTGCCGACACCCGTCTTGCGGCGGGCGGAGCGCAAACGCTCGTTAATCGACGTTTCCGAACGGCCCAGACGCGCTGCGATGGTCTTTACGGTATGTCCAGCGACCAACAGGCGCAGAATTTCCATTTCCCGGTCAGTGAGGCATGCGGACAAGCCGGGAGCAGGTTCATTGAACGACATGTCCTTTGCTCACCACAGCCTCACGAGCAGGTCCATCCCAATTTATTTGGGAAACGGCAGCGCCGCTAGGTAAATGCCGAGTTGGTGCCCCCGCCGGGTTCGGTGTCTCTTAACCCTTCGCCATCAGCTTCATCGTCATCGCGGTCAGCGCCTCGGTCGCGGTCGAAATCACCGCGGGCGCATCGGGCGCCCAGAAGGGCGAATGAAGGCTCGGCAAGGTCCGCCCTTCCTTCTTCGCCGCGTCATATTCGGCCTGCGGCACCCCGCCGACCCAGACGATCAGACTTTTGATGCTCTTGTCCTCGCGCCCGAAGCGGCTGAAATCCTCGCCGCCCATCACCGGAGGCATCTGGACGACGCGATCGGCGCCGAAGCTCGTTTTCAGATACGCCGCCATCTCTTCGGTGAATTCGGGGGTGTTGAAGGTCGAGGGCGTATATTCATTCTTGTCGACGCTCACGACGGGCATCTTGTCGTCGGGCATCCCCGCGGCGATCGCCTCGCCCTTCGCGATGCGCGCGATGCCGTCGAGAAGATGATCGCGCACTTCGTCGCTATAGCTGCGAACGGTGAGCTGGAGCTTCGCTTCGTCCGAAATAATATTATGCTTCGCCCCGGCATGGAAGCTGCCGACGGTCACCACCGCGCTGTCGAGCGGACTGATCTCGCGCGAGACGAGCGTCTGGAGCGCACCGACGATGCGGCTCGCGAGCACGATCGGATCCTTGGTTGTCTGCGGATAGGCGCCGTGTCCGCCGACGCCCTTCACCGTGATGTCGACGCTGTCGACATTGGCGAGCGCATAGCCCGGCGTGTAGCCGATCTTGCCTGCCGGGAACTGTGCGGCGTCGTGGAACGCCAGCACATACTCCGGCTTGGGAAAGCGCGTATAGAGTCCGTCGGCGAGCATCATCCGCGCACCCGCGCCGCGCTCTTCGGCGGGCTGGCCGATCATCACCAGCGTACCCGACCATTTGGCCTTGTTCGCGGCCATCAGCCGCGCGACGCCGACCCATGCGGTCATATGTGTGTCATGTCCGCAGGCATGCATCACGCCGGTTTCGACGCCCTCTTTGGTGGTCACGCGTATCTTCGACGCGCCGGGCAGCCCCGTCTGCTCGGTGACCGGCAGGCCATCCATGTCGGCGCGTACCAGCACAACCGGCCCGGGGCCATTTTCCATCACCGCGACGATGCCGGTACCGCCGACCTTTTCGGTGACCTTGAAGCCGAGCTTGCGCGCCTCGGCGGCGAGGATGCCCGCCGATCGGACTTCCATGAAACTGAGCTCGGGATTGGCGTGCAAATCCTTGTAGATCGCCATCAGCGACGGCATCTGCTTTTCGACCTCGCCGCCGAGCGTTTGCGCCGCGGCGGGCGCAGCAAGAGCCAGCGCGGCTGCGCTCGTCCACAAAATTCGCATGCTGTTTCCCCTGTTGTCTTTTAGCTCGCCGGGACCAGTTCGATCACGTCGAGTAAGGATTCATAGGCCGGTGCGGGCAGCACGAGCCGCCAGCGATTGTCGCCGATCCGCTCGATCAGCCCCGCCATGTCGCGCATCCGGTCGCTGCCGTAATTGACCGCCATCTTCTCGTCGCCGAGTTCGAGCGTGCCGAGAAAAATCTGGCGCTTCAGATTGTCGGGAAAGATCAGGCCGACGGGCCGCTGCGACCCCGAGATCTTGGTCAGGCTCGACAGTCCCTGTTCGGGCGCGACGCGGCACCGGAACCAGCCATAGCCGATATAGGCGAGATCGCGGCGCGCCTGCGCCCCGACCTTGACCGTCCGGCACCGGTAATCGCCGGCGGGCAGATGCGGATTGGGCAATGCCGCCATCGGTTGCAGCAGCACGCCTTCGCGGTCGATGTCGGCGCCAAAGCCTTTCGCGCGGGCATCGGCCAGTGCCGCCTGCCAGCTGCTGTACCAGCTGCGAATGCGCTCCTTGTCCTGCGTTGTCGCGGTGCCGCGCCATGTGCCCGTCTCCGCCGGAGCATCGGCGGCCGACGGCGGCACTGGCGGCACCGTTCGACAGGCGCTGACAGTCAAGCCCATCATCAGGGCTAAAATCAAATTGGTACGACCCCTCATTCTCCGTCACTCCCCGGTCCGGTTGCGTTAACCTTAGGAGGGCGAAGGAAATAGCTCAAGGGCGCAGCCGATCAGGCGGCCGTCCAGCCGCCGTCGACGCTGAGGTTCGCGCCGGTGATGTTGGCGGCCTCGTCGCGGGTCAGGAAGGATGCGATCGCCGCGACCTGCTCGACGGTCACGAACTGCTTCGTCGGCTGGCCCGCCAGCAGCACATCGTTGATGACCTGTTCGCGCGTCATGCCGCGCGCCTTCATCGTGTCGGGAATCTGGTTTTCGACGAGCGGAGTCCAGACATAGCCCGGGCTGATGCAATTCACGGTGATGCCGGCGTCGGCGACTTCGAGCGCGACGGTCTTGGTGAGGCCCGCAAGCCCGTGCTTCGCGGTGACATAGGCCGATTTGAATGGCGAGGCGACGAGCGAGTGCGCCGACGCCGTGGCGATGATCCGCCCCCATTTCTTCTTGCGCATGACGGGGACGGCGTGGCGGATCGTGTGGAACGCGGCGGTCAGGTTGAGCGCGATGATCATGTCCCATTTCTCGACCGGGAAATCCTCGACCGGTGCGACGAACTGCATGCCCGCATTGTTGACGAGAATGTCGACCCCGCCGAAATCCTTGTCGGCGCGTTTGAACATGTCTTCGATCTGTTCGGGCTTCGTCAGGTCGGCACCGTCATAGGCGGCCTTCCCGCCGCTGATCGCTTCCAGCCCCTTGCGTTCGGTTTCGATCGCGTCGGCTTCGCCGAACCCGTTGATGATGATGTTCGCGCCTTCGGCCGCGAATGCCTTCGCAATCCCGAGTCCGATCCCGGACGTCGATCCGGTGACGAGGGCGGTCTTTCCTGTGAGGCGCATAAGATAGTCCTTTCGGTGGAGAGAGTAAGGGTCCGAACCCTAGGAAACGTCAGGCTCGGCCTTTGGTCGCAATGCGTTCGATTGCACCGCGAAACTGTCCGACCGCCCTTCGGCGATGCTTTCGGCGAGCAGGTGACCGTCTTTCATCGCGGCTTCGACCGCATCGCGGCCGAGCGCCCAATTGACCTCCATCGTCGAGCGCGAAAATTCGAAATCGCGCGCGCCGGTCTGCCATGACGGCGGTTCGTGGATCAACTGGACGACGTTGAGCGCCTTGCAGTCGACCATCTTGCGCACCGCCTTGACCTCGGACAGGTCGGCGAACTCGGGCGGCAATTTCTGCAGCATCCGGTCGATCAGCCGGTGTTCCTTGCGCCGCCGCACCAGTCCGTCCGAAATGCGGCGCGTCCGGCTGGAAAAGCGGATGTCCTTTTCGCGCGACCAGGCTTCTTCCATGTCGTGCGGGCGATCCCCGCGCGCGGGGAACAGGTCGACCTGAAACACCAGCATATCCTCGTTCGCCGACTCGACGACATGTTCGAGCGGCGTGTTCGACACGAGCCCGCCGTCCCAATACCATGTCCCGTCGATCTCGACCGGCGGGAGCCCCGGCGGCAGCGCGCCCGAGGCGAGGATATGCCGCGCATCGAGCGTTTCGAGCTTCGTGTCGAAATAGCGGAAATTGCCCGTCTCTACCGCAACTGCGCCGACCGACAGCCGCACCTTGCCGTTGTTCACCCGGTCCCAGTCGACCAGCCGGTCGAGTGTCTGGGCCAGCGGCGCGGTATCGTAGAAACTGACCGCTTCGGGCGTCTGCCGCGCGGCAAAGGCGGGCGGCGGGAAGCGCGGGGTAAAGAAGCCGGGGACGCCGAACGCCGCGACCTGCCCCGCCGCCGCCATATGCGTCCACTCGCGCGCCCAGTCGCTGTCGACCGTCGGCAGCGAGGGCAGCGCCGACGACACGCCTTCCCAGAATTCGCGCATCTTGCCGACGGCCTGATCGCGTTCGTTCCCTGCGATGATCGCGGCATTGACCGCGCCGATCGAAATCCCCGCTACCCAGTCGAGCTCGATGCCGAGATCGATCAGCGCCTCATACACCCCCGCCTGAAACGCGCCGAGCGCGCCGCCGCCCTGCAGGACAAGCACGACGAGGTCGGGAAGCGGAAGCGCGGCGCGGGCGGCACGGCGTGGCATGGACTCGGGGGATCCTTGATTGAGCGGGGCCAATTTGTGCACCGCAACACAGCCTATTGCAATGGCTCGATTATATGCGAAGCCCCTTCCAATTGCCCGGCGCTGCTGTAACACTCGCGCCGAGACGACCATTTACCGGTGGAGAAGCCCCATGCGCCTCGACGACTATGATCCCGGTGACGACATCCGCGACCTGGGCCGCGGTAGCGGCGGCGGTTTCGGCGGCGGTGGGGGCGGCGGTCTCGGCGGGCTTCTCATCGGATTTCTGCCGATGCTGCTCGGGCGCAAGATGGGTTGCGGCACGATCCTGCTGATCGGTGCGGCCGCTTTCTTCCTTCTCGGTCCCGGCGCCAATATGCTCAGCGGCGGCGGCGGCACCGCCGATCCGGCCGTGGACAGCCGTAGCGGCGCCAATGTCGCCTGCGATACCGCGAGCGAACGCTTTGCCTGCAACGTATTCGGATCGACGCATACGGTTTGGGAGGGTCTGATCACCGGCTATCGCAAGCCGACGCTCAATTTCTATGAACAATCGACGCGCAATTCGGGCTGCGGCGCCGCAAGCTCGGCGATGGGCCCCTTCTATTGTCCCGCCGACCAGGGCGTCTATCTCGACACCAGCTTCTTCCGCGAACTCGAACAGAAATTCGGCGCCGCGGGCGACGCGGCACAAGCCTATGTGATCGCGCACGAGGTCGGCCATCATATCCAGACGATCAGCGGCATTTCGGATCAAGTCCGCCGCGCGCAACAGCGCGCCTCGCAGGCCGAAGGCAATGCGCTGCAGGTTCGCATGGAGCTTCAGGCCGATTGCTACGCCGGCGTCTGGGCCGCGCGCGCAAAGAACAGCGCGGGCCAGCCGGTCATGGAAGAGGGCGACATGGAAGAAGCGATGCGCGCCGCGAACGCGATCGGCGACGACACGCTGATGCGCTCGGCGGGGCAGCGGCCGGTGCCCGAAAGCTTTACCCACGGCACGAGCGAACAGCGCATGAGCTGGCTGCGCCGCGGCCTGCAATCGGGGGATCCGCGCCAGTGCGACGCGTTCGGCACGGCCGGCTGATCGCAGCGCTCGCGGCGGCACTCGCCGCAGCGCCAGCATCGGCCGAAACCCTCTATGTCCAGACCGGGCGGCTGATCGACGGCGTCTCGGACGAGGTCCGTACCGGCCAGTGCATCACCGTCGAGGCCGAGCGCATCAAGGCGGTCGGCGCGTGCGGAAAGGCGCCCGATGGCGCGAGGGTCGTCGACTGGTCGGGCTTTACCGTCCTGCCCGGCCTGATCGATCTCCACACCCATCTCGCCGATCTCGGCCAGAGCGCCGACCTTGCCGCACCAATGAAGGCATCGCCCGCCGAAACCGCGCTCGTCGGCGCGCGCAACGCGCGCGTGACGCTGGGCGCGGGTTTTACGAGCGTGCGCGACGTCGGCACCTATCGCGGCCTGACCGACGTGACGCTGCGCAATGCGATCGAGCGCGGCGACGTGCCGGGGCCGCGCATGTGGGTCGCAGGCGCCTATCTCACCATCCCGAAGGGCGGCGGCGAACTGAACGGCGTCGTCCCGAACGAACAGCTGCCCCCCGACATGCGCCTCGGCGTCGCGGCGACGCCGGAGGAAGCCGCGGCGAAGACGACGTATCTGCTCGACCATGGCGCCGACTTCATCAAGACGATCGCGACCGGTGCGGTGCTCGCGATCGGCACCGAACCCGGCGCGCCCGAAATGACCGTCGAGCAGCTGCGCGCGGTCGTGAAGGTCGCGCATGCCCGCGGCAAGAGGGTCACCGCGCACGCGCATGGTGCGATCGGCATCCAGAATGCGATCAACGCCGGGGTCGACAGCATCGAACATGCGAGCCTGGCCGATGAGGCGACGCTGCAGCTTGCAAAAAAGCGCGGAACCTGGCTCGCGATGGACATCTACAACGGCACCTATATCGACGAGGTCGGCACGAAAGAGGGCTGGCCCGAGGAATATCTGCGCAAGAACCGCGAGACCACCGACGCGCAGCGCGCCGCTTTCCGCCGCGCGGTCGAGCTGGGCGTCAATATCGGTTATGCGACCGACGCGGGCGTCTATCCGCACGGGCTCAACGCGCGCCAGTTCCGCAACATGGTCAAATATGGGATGACGCCGATGCAGGCGATCCAGTCCGCGACCGGGCGCGCGGCAGAGGAAATGGGGCGCGGCGATGTCGGCGCGATCCTGCCCGGCCGCTATGCCGATTTCATCGCGGTGAAGGCCGATCCGCTCGCCGACATCACCGTGCTCGAAAAGATCGACCATGTGATGAAGGGCGGCGCGATCGTCCGTTAGGAACCGACCTTTTCGGGCTTCCGCTTTTTCGCTTTTTCCGCCGCAAGCTTGCTGCCCGCCAGGGCAAGCTGCGCCTTGGCGACGCGCTCCGCGGCGTGCGCCTCGGCGCGCGCCAGCAGCAAGGCGAGATCTTCGCGGCTGATATCGAACGTTTCGCCCAGATCGGCGAGCGCCCCATCGATGTCGTCCATCAACAGCCCGACCGGCTCCTGCGGCACCGCCTTCCCGTCGACGGGCCGTGCGCGGTGCGGATAGCTGTGCCCCGAAAAACGGTGGAACAGCATGCCGACGCCCACGAGGATCAGCGAATTGATGAGCACGGGCACAAGGAAATCGGCGACATGTCCCGAAAAGCTCTGCCAGCCGAGCACCGCGCTGAGCGCGACCGCGCCGCCCGGAGGATGCAGGCAGCGCGCGAGCGACATCATCAAGATGGCGGTCGAGACCGCCAGCGCGGCAGCGAAGGCGGGCTCGCCGATCGCCTGTGCCACGACCACGCCGAAAATGCCCGAAATGACGTTGCCGCCGACGATCGACCAGGGCTGGGCGAGCGGGCTCGCGGGCACGGCGAACAGCAGCACCGCCGACGCGCCGATCGGTGCGATGATCCACGGCATCGTGACAGGGAACATCGCCGCGCAGATCAGGCCGGCAAAGCTGATCCCCACGAGCGCGCCCACGCTGGCGACCACCCGGTCGCGCAGGCTCGCGCCCGCCAGCAGCGGTAAAAAAATCCGACTCGAATCCGGCTTCGCCACAGATATCTCCTTGAACGCGGCCCGATGGCGCATCGGACGCGGCGGCGCCAGAGAGGTTTGATTTATTATCGCCAAGCCCCGATTTTCAGCGGCAGCGGGAAATCGAGGCGAGCGCGGTCGGTTCGTCCTTGAACCCGCGCGGCGCATCGCTAAACCGCTTTCATGCGAAACCACATCCTGTCCAGCGCGATCGCGCTCGCCGCCGCTCTTTCCACCCCCGCTTTCGCCCGGCCGATGACCGAGGTCGACCTTGCGACCTTGAAGCGCGTCGCCGCGCCGACCGCATCGCCCGATGGGCGATGGGTCGTGTTCCAGATGACCGAGACCGAGGGTGCGACGTACAAGCGTTCGACCGGGCTGTGGCTCGTCGACCGCAATGCGAAGGACGCAAAGCCTGCCCAAATCGCCGACACCGCGGGCAAGAATGAAACCGCGCCCGCCTTCGACAAGGATGGCATTCTCTATTTCCTCTCGAACGCTTCGGGCAAAAGCCAGGTATGGCGGATCGATCCCAAGGCGGGCGCCGCGGCGACGCAGGTGACCGACACCCAGGCCGACGTGTCGGGCTTCAAGATATCGCCCGACGCGGCGAAACTGCTCGCGTGGGGCGATATCGCGAAGGAATGCACCGATTTCGGCTGCGACGCCAAGGACAAGGGCGCGCTCTCTGGCCCCGGCAGCGGCCGTCTGTACAAAGATGGCGCGGGCTTCGTCCGCCACTGGGACGAGTGGGAAACCCCCGGTACCTATAGCCGCCCGTTCGTTTTCAACCTCGCAGGCGGCAAGGCCAGCGCGGCGCGCCCGGTCGACGCGGGCCTGATCGGCGACAGCCCGTCGAAGCCGTTCGGCGGCGGCGAGGAACTCGCGTGGGGCGCCGACAGCCGCACCGTCTTCTTCACGCTGCGCAAGGCCGACCGAAACGAGCCGATGTCGACCAATCTCGATATCTACAGCTGGCTGGTCGACAGCCGGATGATGCCGACCAATTTGACGCAGGACAATCAGGCCACCGACACCCTCCCCACCCCCTCGCCCGACGGCAAATGGCTTGCCTATGCCGCGATGGCACGGCCGGGGTATGAGGCCGACCGGCAGGTGCTGATGCTGCGCAATCTCGAAAGCGGCGCGACGAAAAAACTCACCGATGCGTGGGACCGTTCGGTCGGCTCGATCGCGTGGGCGCCCGACGGCAAGTCGCTTTATGTCACCGCGCAGGACACGCTCGACCACCCCGTTTTCCGCGTCGATGCCGCGAGCGGCAAGGTCGAGAAGCTCAAGGCGTCGAACGAGGCCTTCGACGGCAATATCGGCGATGTTGCGCCGCTTCCCGGCGGCGCCCTCCTCTATTCGCGCAACAGCGCGCTGGCGCCGACCGACCTGTTCGTCCGCGATGCCAAGGGCAAGGTGAAGCAGCTCACCGCGGTCAACGCCGCGCGCCTCGCCGAGTATGACGCGGTCGAACTCGACCGCGTCCAGTTCGCGGGCGCGAACGGCGACAAGGTGTGGGGGATGATCGTCAAGCCAGTCAGCCCGGTTCAGAAATTGCCGGTCGCGTTCATCGTCCACGGCGGCCCGCAGTCGAGCTTCGGCAACAGCTGGTCGACACGCTGGAACCCGCGCGTCTTCGCGCAGCAGGGCTATGGCGTCGTCACGGTCGATTTCCACGGCTCGACGGGTTACGGTCAGGCGTTCACCGACAGCATCAACAAGGATTGGGGCGGCAAGCCGCTCGAGGATCTGAAGCTCGGCCTCGCCGCGGCGGGCAAGCAGGACGCACAGCTCGACATCACCAACGCCTGCGCGCTCGGCGCCTCCTATGGCGGCTATATGATGAACTGGATCGCGGGTCAGTGGACCGACGGCTTCAAATGCCTCGTCCAGCACGACGGCGTGTTCGATCTGCGCGCGATGGCGTTCGAGACCGAGGAACTCTGGTTCGACGAATGGGACCATGGCGGCCCGTGGTGGGAACGCACCGACCCCGAAAAGTGGAACCCGGTCAACCATGTGACCAAGTGGAAAACCCCGATGCTGGTGATCACCAGCGAGAAGGATTTCCGCATTCCCTACAGCCAGGGTCTCGCGGCGTTCACCGCGCTTCAGCGCCGGAATATTCCGTCGCAGCTGCTCGTCTTCCCCGACGAAAACCACTGGGTGCTGAAGGGCGCGAACAGCGTCCAGTGGCACCAGACGGTGTTCAATTGGTTGGGCAGCCATCTGAAGAAGTAGGTCAGCCTCTCCTTACCTCGTCACCCCGGACTTGATCCGGGGTCCCGCTTTTTCCTTCCAAGACGGAAAAGCGGGACCCCGGATCAAGCCCGGCATGACGAGAGATAGGGAGTGTTTAAGCGATCACCCCCTTGCCGCCTCGCGCCCCGGCTGGCAAAGGCGCCCGGCTATGCCGATGGAAAAAACGTTCGATCCCGCCGCTATCGAGGCGAAATGGGCCCATGAATGGGAAAGCCGCGGGCTGTTTCGCCCCGCGCGTCCCGATGCGACACCCTTCACGATCGTCAACCCGCCGCCGAACGTCACCGGCGCGCTCCACATCGGCCACGCGCTCGACAACACGTTGCAGGACGTGCTCGTCCGCTACGAACGCTTGCGCGGCAAGGACGCGCTGTGGGTCGTCGGCATGGATCATGCCGGCATCGCGACGCAGATGGTGGTCGAGCGCCAGATGGAAGAGCGGCAGGACAAGCGCACCAATTACAGCCGCGAAGATTTCATCGACAAGGTGTGGCAGTGGAAAGCCGAAAGCGGCGGTCAGATCACCGGCCAGCTCCGCCGCCTCGGCTGCTCGATGGACTGGAGCCGCGAGCAGTTCACGATGGACCCGCATTTCACGCGGGCCGTGGTCAAGGTGTTCGTCGACCTGCACAAAAAGGGGCTGATCTACCGCGACAAGCGCCTCGTGAACTGGGACCCGAAGCTCAAGACCGCGATTTCGGACCTCGAGGTCGAGACGCATGAGATTCAGGGCGGCTTCTGGCACTTCAAATATCCGCTCGCCGACGGCGTGACGCTCGATGATGGCCGCGACTATATCGTGGTCGCGACGACGCGCCCCGAAACGATGCTCGCCGATATGGCGGTCGCGGTGCATCCCAACGATGCGCGCTACAAGAGCGTGATCGGCAAGGACATCCTCCAGCCGATCACCGGCCGCCGCTTCAAGGTCGTCGCCGACGAACATGCCGACCCCGAGCTGGGGTCGGGCGCGGTGAAGATCACCCCGGGGCACGACTTCAACGACTTCGACGTTGGCAAGCGCGCGGGTTTCAAGGCCGGCGAGATGCTCAACATGCTCGATGGCGATGCGAACGTCATCCAGACCGCCGACGGGCTGATCCCCGCCGAATATCTCGGCCTCCATCGCTTCAAGCGCGACGGCAAGGACGGCGCGCGCGAACTGGTCGTGACGCGGATGAAGGAAGCCGGCTTCCTGATCGCGCATGTCGACAAGGACGGCGGCGAACATGACTTCGAACCGCGCACGATCCAGACCCCGTTCGGCGACCGCGGCGGTGTGGTGATCGAACCGTGGCTGACCGACCAATGGTATGTCGACGCCGAAACGCTGGCGCAGCCGCCGATGGCGGCCGTGCGCGACGGGCGCATCAACATCGTACCCAAGACGTGGGAAAAGACCTTCTTCAACTGGATGGAGAATATCCAGCCTTGGTGCGTCTCACGCCAGCTCTGGTGGGGGCACCGGATTCCGGCGTGGTATGGGCCGAAACGGGACGATGACGGTCGTATCAGCGTCGCGATTAAAGGGAAGGGAGGCGCATCCTTCCAAGGCGACTACGAGATATTCGTCGCGGAGACCGAAGAGCAGGCGTTGGCCGCCGCCGCCAAATACTATCAAGCTGATGTGTTCGTTGGCAAATCTCCGGAAGACGCTTTCGATGAAATTTTGACGTCGGACTCTGAGCATCCCGCACGGGCCTGCATCTGGCGCGACGAAGACGTCCTCGACACCTGGTTTTCCTCGGCACTCTGGCCCTTCGCCACGCTCGGCTGGCCCGAGGACACTGAGCTTCTGAAGCGCCACTACCCCAACGACGTCCTCGTCTCGGGCTTCGACATCCTCTTCTTCTGGGATGCGCGCATGGCGATGCAGGGCATGGAGTTCATGTCTGACGTTCCGTGGAAGACGCTCTATCTTCACGGCCTCGTCCGCGCGCCCGATGGCGCGAAGATGTCGAAGTCGAAAGGCAATGTCGTCGACCCGCTCGGATTGATCGACCAATATGGCGCCGATGCCCTCCGCTTCTTCATGTCGGCGATGGAAAGCCAGGGCCGCGACATCAAGATGGATGACGCGCGTCTCGCGGGCTATCGCAACTTCGCGACCAAGCTCTGGAACGCCGCGCGCTTCTGCGAAGCCAATGGCATTTCGGCGTCGACCAGCTTCGAGGCGCCCGCCGCGACGCTGCCGGTCAACCGCTGGATCATCGGCGAGGTCGCCGCGACCGTCGCCGCGATGGACACGGCCTTCGCCGCCTATCGCTTCGACGAGGCGGCGAACGCGATCTACAGCTTTGCCTGGGACCGCTTCTGCGACTGGTATCTCGAACTGATCAAGGGCGCGATCGACGACGAGACGAAGGCCGTTGCCGGCTGGGTGCTCGACCAGATCCTCGTCATGCTCCACCCCTTCATGCCCTTCATCACCGAAGAGCTGTGGACCGGCCTCGGCGACCGCGCCGACTATCCGCTCATCACCGCGAAGTGGCCCGCGCCGAGCGCGGCACGCGATGCCGATGCCAGCGCCGACATCGACTGGCTCATCAAGCTGGTTAGCGAACTGCGTACCGCAAAAGCCGAACTCGGCCTGCCCCCCGGCGCGCGGCTGACCGCGCATTTCCCGGCGTCGCTCAAGGGCCGCACCGACAAGCTCGCGGCGCAACTCGATCGCCTCGCGCGCCTCGAAGCGATCAGCTTCGATCCCGCGCCCGCGGGCGCATCGGCGCAGCTCGTCGTCGAGGGCGAGACGATCACCGTCCCGCTCGAAGGCGTGATCGACATCGCCGCCGAACGCGACCGGCTGACCAAAGCGCTCGCCGCCGCGGCGAAGGAACGCGACGGCCTCGCCGGGCGGCTGAACAATCCGTCGTTCGTCGAACGCGCCAAGCCCGAAGCGGTCGAAAAGGCGCGCGCCGACCACGCCGCCAAGGAGGCCGAGGCCGACCGCCTGACCGCCGCATTGGCGCGGCTGGGTTGAGCGAAGAGGCGCCCGTCACGCCGACCCCGGTCGCCGCGGCGGCCGACCCCGCCGCAGGGCCGATCCCGCCGCGCCAGACCGCGCGCGACGGGCGAATGGACCTGACCAGCGGGCCGATCACCAAGACGCTGATCCTCTTCGCGCTGCCGACGCTCGCGTCGAACATCCTCCAGACACTATCCGGCTCGGTGAACGCGATCTGGGTCGGGCAGTTCCTCGGCGAAAGCGCGCTCGCCGCAACCGCCAATGCGAACATCATCATGTTCCTGATGTTCGGCGCCTTCTTCGGTTTCGGCATGGCAGCCACGGTGCTGATCGGCCAGTCGATGGGGCGCGGCGATATCGACGCCGCGCGCCGCGCGACAGGCGGCGTGATCGGCCTCGCGCTCATCTTCTCGGTCGTCATCGCGATTGTCGGCTGGTTCGCGTCGGACCAGATATTGCGCTGGCTCGAAACCCCGCCCGAAGCCTTTGCGCTGGCGCATGATTATCTGCGCGTCACCTTCCTCGCGGTTCCCGCTTCGATGCTGTCGGTGACGCTGATGATGGCCTCGCGCGGCGCGGGCGACGCGGTGACGCCGCTGCGGTTCATGATCCTCGCGGTCGTGCTCGACATCGTCTTCAACCCCGTCCTAATCCTCGGCCTCGGCCCCTTCCCGCGCCTTGGCATTGCGGGAAGTGCGCTCGCGACCGCGATCGCAGGGACGATCAGTCTCGCGGGCATGATCGGCTGGTTCTACGCCAAGAACCACGTGCTGCGCCTGCGCGGGCATGAGCTGTCCTACCTGCTTCCCAAATGGTCCGAGCTGCGCTTCATTATCGGCCGCGGCCTGCCGATGGGCGCGCAGATGCTCGTGATCTCGGGCGCCGGGCTCGTCATGGTCGGGCTCGTCAATCGCGAGGGACTGGTCACCGCCGCCGCCTATGGTGCGACGCTCCAGCTGTGGAATTATATCCAGATGCCCGCGCTCGCGGTCGGTGCGGCGGTCAGTTCGATGGCGGCACAGAATATCGGCGCCGGGCGCTGGGATCGCGTCGCATCGGTGACCAACAGCGGCATCGCGATCAATCTTGCGATGACCGGCGTCCTGATCGCCCTGCTCCTGGCTTTCGACCGCGCCGCGCTCGCGCTCTTCCTCGGCAGCGAAAGCCCCGCGATCGACGTCGCGCGCAATATCCAGCTGATCGCGACCTGGACCTTCCTGCCCTTCGGCACGACGATCGTGCTGATCAGCACGCTGCGCGCCAATGGCTCGGTCGTGCCGCCGCTCGTCATCCTGTTCCTGTCGATGTTCCCGATCCGCCTTGGCATCTATTATTTCGGTTATCCGGCGGTCGGCAGCGACATCCTCTGGTGGAGCTTTCCGCTCTCGTCGCTCGCCTCGCTGGCGATGGCGTGGGCGATTTACCGGCGCGGCAACTGGCGCCGCGCACTGCCGCAACCGGCGGGCTGACCGGCCTTCGCCTTTCGACCAAGGTGCGCGCAGCTTCGACTGGCGGTCCGGTGCCCGCTAGCCATCGATCGGCATTTGGCGCTAAAGCCAGCATAATGAATATCTCAAACCGCAAGGATGCGCTGCGCGATCAGCGCGCGAAAATGTTGGCGGCGGCGCCCGACTGGCGCGCCTCCGACGCCCGCGTGAACCCCCGGGTCGCGATCGGATCGATCATCGCGATGTGGGCGATCTATTTCCTGATCACCTCGGTGCTCGCGATGCTGACCGGCGTGCCCGAGCAATGGCCGTCGGCCGGCCGCCGCGCGATCGTCGTCGTCGCCGGTATCTTGTGCACCTTTGTCCTTTATCAACTGCTCCAGCGCGCTCAACCGCAGAGTTTCGGCGCCCGGCTGGCGGCCGCCTTCGGCGCCGCGGTCCCCCTCGTGATCATCTATGCCACGGTCAATCTGATGGTTTTCTATTATTGGTTTCCGGTTTCCGACAGCGCCAAGATCGTCGAGGAAATGCAGTCGAAATATTCGGTCGCGTGGGAAACGATGCTGATCCTCGACAGCTCGATCCGCTGGTATTTCTTCTTTGCCGTCTGGGCCGCGCTCTATGTCGCGTTCGGCTATGCCAACGAGATGCGCGCTCTCGAACGCCGCGCCAACCATTTCCGAATGGAGGCACAGACCGCGCAGCTCCGCGCGCTGCATTACCAGGTCAATCCGCACTTCCTGTTCAACACGCTCAATTCGCTGTCGACCCTCGTGCTCAAGGGATCGAAAAGCGAGGCCGAGACGATGATCATGAATCTCGCGTCCTTCCTGCGATCGAGCCTCGCGGTCGATCCCGAGCAGCTCGTCAGTCTCGACGAGGAAATTGCGCTCCAGCGGCTCTATCTCGACATCGAGCAGACCCGCTTCCCCGATCGCCTGCAGGTGGAAGTCGCCATGCCGAAAGAGCTGGAAAACGCCTGCGTTCCCGTGCTGATCCTGCAACCGATCATCGAGAATGCGATCAAATATGGCGTCGCACCAAGCAAGGGGAAGATCGCGGTCCGCCTCACCGCCAGCGCCGAATACGGCCTGCTGGTGCTGCGCATCGAAAACGACATCGATCCGAAGGCACCCGCCCCCGCCTCGGGAACCGGCCTCGGCCTCGGCAATGTGCGCGAACGCCTGCTGACCCGTTATGGTCCCACCGCGGGATGCGAATGGGGTCCTTCGGACAACGGCGGCTTTGTCGTATCGCTGTGGCTGCCATTAGCTCGGGAGGCTTGCTAAGGGTCAGGCTCTACTAATTGCGCGATCGAGGTTTGAAGCGATTTTGTTCAGTGTGAGGAGGCAAGGCGCAGTAATATGTCGATATTTCAAGACTTGTCGACGAGGCACTGGACAAAATCGGTCAAATCCCGAAGGGACGTCGAAATGGCTTCGATCTCGAGCCCGCGCGGCCTTGCGGGTAGCGATGCTACCCGCTGCGTCCACCCGGACCCGATATCTTCGCCATTTCGACGCCTCGAACGTGCAATTAGTGGGGCCTGACCCTTATGATCCAGACTCTTCGCACCCTGATCGTCGATGACGAACCGCTGGCGATCGAACGATTGCAGATCCTGACCGGGCAGCAGGACGGCGTATCGCTCGTCGGCACCGCGAGCGACGGCGCCTCGGCGCTCCGCATGGTCGATGCCCTCGCGCCCGACCTCGTGCTCTGCGATATCGCGATGCCCGATCTCAACGGGCTGGAGGTCGCCGCGGCGATCGAGGGGCTCGACAACCCACCCGCGGTCGTCTTCGTTACCGCCTTCGATCGTTATGCGGTGGCGGCGTTCGACGTTGCCGCGGTCGATTATCTGCTCAAGCCCGTGTCGCCCGACCGCCTCGCCCGCGCGCTGTCGCGCGTGCGCGAATGGCGCGCGACCGAGCGCGCGCCGGCGCAAAAAAGCAGATGGATCAATGAATTCTGGGTCCAGAACCGCGGCGAGATGCTGCGCATCGATGCCGGACAGGTCGATTTGATCGAGGCCGAGCGCGACTATATGCGCCTGCATGTCGGCGGCCGCAGCTGGCTGATCCATCAGACGATCAAATCGCTGGAAGCGCGCATGAACCCCGATCAGTTCATGCGCATCCACCGGTCGAAAATGATCCGCCGCGAAGGCATCGTCGGATTGAAGCACCATGGCGACGGCGCGTGGAGCGTCGACCTGGGCGAAGGCGGCGTCCACCGCATCGGACGCACCTATCTCCACGATGTAAAGGCTATCATGCACGCCTGAACAAAAAAAAAGCGGCCATGCCGCAAGGGCATGACCGCCTTTCGGGACAAACATACGGCGGGGTTGGTCAGGGCGCGGCGGCGACGACAATCCGGCCGCGATCGGCCAGGCGGGCGCTTTCGCCGTTGAACAGGCCGGCCAGTTTCACATCGGCGTCAGCCATCGCGCTGTCCTCGCAGCGATTGGCAACGGCACGTTCGCGAAGGCCCTGCCGGTAGTGCAGACGGGTGCCGCACACTTTCTGAACGGCAAATTTGACGCGGGCGTTCAGCCGCTCGCGGCCGTCGGCGCTCGACAGGTTCAGGTCATCGTAACGCACGACGACGGTATGCCGCTCGCCATCGTCTTCGGCCGCGGCCGGAACCGCAAAACCGGCCAGCGCAACCGGCGCTGCCAGCAGGAAAGAAAATTTCGCCATGGGGGAGTCCTCTCTTCAAAAAGGATGCGGGATACCGGTTGGCGGACCGGGGAGACCGTCTTCCGATATCCCGCAAAGGGGTGATACCCCCTGGACGTCATGAGAATCGCCTTTGGATCGATCGGGGCGGACAGCCGCTCGATTGACAGACGAAGCGCGTCGATCCGTCGACGAATGGCCGGCTGCGGGGCAATATCATGGCGCCGGGCTTGCATCCGGCGCATGTTCATGGCCAAATTGACCGATGGCGAGGAAATTATCTTTCGCTGCGAGTCGCCGCACGGGTGCGCGCCTGTTCCGTTGGTGGGCGCTCGCGCTCGCCGGGGTGACCGGCGGGGCTTTGCTGGGCGAAATGGCCGTCGGGACGCGATTGGGCCGCGGAACCGGCGAGCCCGTATCCTATTCGAACCTCAGCGCCAATCCGGACGCGCTGGCGCCGCAGGGCAGCGGGGCCGCGCCGTGCCTCGACTGCGCGGACAGCTACGGCGTCGCGATGCGGCTGCGGGCGCATCGC